>NZ_VFPU01000001.1:1913963-2232957 GCF_006716885.1 Ornithinimicrobium humiphilum | reverse complement strand
CTGGCCGCCCTCGTGGTCTTCGTGCCGCAGGGCGCCGTGATGTGGAAGGTCGGGCTGCTCATGGGCGGCTGCAACGTCATCGGCGGCTACCTCGGCGCTCGGGTCGCCGTCGCGCGGGGCAGCGGCTTCGTGCGCGTCTTCTTCGTCGTGGTGCTCTCGGCCTTCGTGCTCAAGATCGGCTGGGACACCTGGGTCCAGCTGACCGGCTGACGGCCCGACCTACGGGTGGACCGGGGTGGCCTCGCAGGTCCCCAGCGCGTCCACGGTGGCGGTCGTCCGCGCCCACGTCTCCGGATAGGTCTCCGGCGAGACCAGCCGCACGACGTGGGGGCCGGGCTGGGCGCCCGGGACGATCTCGACCCGGGTCGGCTGGTACTGCATCTGCGTCGTCACCGTCCCCGCCTCGTCGCGGCGCAGGGTGAAGGTGGCGACCATGCCCTCCTGGGTGGGGGCCGAGAGGTTGACGTTGGTGTCCGGCGACTGGTTGGACAGGAAGTTGCCCAGGCCGTAGGCGACGTGCTTGCCGTTGATGCGGTCGCACGGCTGGATGACGTGCACGTGGGTGCCCAGGATGAGGTCGACGTCATCCGACTCCAGCAGCGCGTGGGCCAGCTGCACCTGCTCGTCGAGCGGCTGGGCGTTGTACTCCCCGCCCCAGTGCATCGAGACGACGACGAAGTCGGCGCCCTCGTCGCGCGCCCGGGACGCCTGCTCGAGGATGCCCTCGGCGCCGAGGTTGGGCCAGGAGCTCTCGACCAGCCACGGGGCCTCGCCCGGGACGTCGGTCGTCGGCCCGCCCGCGTTGGGGTAGGTGTAGGTGTAGGCCAGGTGGGCGACGCGCGCGGTCGCGCCCTCGCTCGTCGGGACCTCGTAGACCTCGGCCTTCCCGGCACGGTCCTCGTGCGCCGTCGGCCCGGCATAGCCCAGCCCCGCGTCGCGCAGCACCTGCTCGGTCGCCTCCACGCCCGCGATGCCGCGGTCCATGGTGTGGTTGGAGGCGAAGTCGCAGCCGTCCACCCCCGCACCCTTGAGCGCGTCGACGATCTGGTGCGGGGTGTTGAACGACAACGTGTCGGGGATCGACAGGTTGGTGTTGTCGGGGGAGACCGGGGTCTCCATGTGGCACAGGGCGAGGTCGGCCGCGGAGATCAGCGGCCCCACGTCGACGAACATCGGCGTGTAGTCGTAGGCGCCCTCGACGCCGCCGGCGTAGGCGTTGGCGGTGAGGTTGAGCCGCGAGTGGGCCAGGATGTCGCCGGTCGCGGCCAGCGTGATCTCGAGGGGGCCCTCCGCGGGCTCCGGCTCGGCGGGCTCCTCGGTCTCCCCGTCCGTCGGCTCCTGCGGCGCGGGGGCCGCGGTGCCGTCGCCGCCCGACGAGCCGTCCGCCGGCGGGGCGGTGGCGTCCGGCACGTCGCCCCCGCCGCACCCGGTCAGCAGCAGGGCGCCGGCCGCAGCCAGGCTGGTCGCAGCTCTCCTCGTCCGCATGCCGCCGAGACTAGCCCTCGGACGGGGCCGCCCCGTCGAGGTGTCCCGGCAGGTCGCCCGGCCGGGTGGTCGGCAAACCGCACACGGTGCCGCGGCAGACCACGGCGCTGCGACCGCCCTCGACGGGCAGGTCCGCGTCGCCGTCGACGACCAGCGTCCCGACCGGGGTATGCCGTGCCGCCCGGCCGAGGGGGTCGTCCCCGTCGGCGGGGGAGAGGCGCACGAGCGTGGGTCCGGCCACCAGCTCCTCGGCGGCCGTGAGGGCCCAGCCGGCGAAGCGGGGCGCCTGGCGGGCGAGCGACGCCATACCCTCCAGGGCGGTGCCGGCCAGCCCCAGCGAGGTCGGGTCGGCGGCCTGCGCACCGTGGCGCGCGAAGGCCAGGGCGAGCGCGCTGACGCCGCCCGGCTCGGCGTTGTCGCCCTCGGCGCGCGGGGTCAGCACGAGCTGCTCGGCGTCCGAGCCGGTGGCGCGGAAGGTGCCGTCCGGCTCGCCGAAGAGGTCCACCGCCGCGTCCAGCAGCCGGCCGGCCTCCTGGAGCCAGGCGGGGTCGCCGGTCGCGCGGTGCAGGGCGAGCAGCCCGTCGGCGAGGTTGCCGTGGTCCTCGGCCACCCCGAGCGCGGCGCCCACGCGACCGTCGCGCGAGCTGCGGCGCAGGCGGCCGTCGACGACGTGCTCGCGGAGCAGGAACCGGGCGCAGCGGGCGGCGACGTCGACCCAGTCGGGCTCGGAGAAGGTCCACCCGGCCGTGGCGAGCGAGGAGACGAGGAGGCCGTTCCAGGCCGTGATCACCTTGTCGTCGCGGCCCGGCTGGGGCCGGAGCGTGCGGTGGAGGAGCAGCCGCTCGCGGACGCCGCGCCACCAGTCGGGGTCGCCGGGGTCGCTGCGCAGCTGCAGCGTCGAGGCGCCGTGCTCGAAGGTGCCCGTGGGGGTGACCCCGAGCAGCTCGGCCGCGCGCTTGCCGTCGTCGTCGCCGAGGGCGTGGCGCAGCTGGTCGGGCGTCCAGACGTAGGTCAAGCCCTCGACGCCGTCGGTGTCGGCGTCCAGCGAGCTGGCGAAGGCCTCCTGCTCGGTCCACATCTCCTGCAGCAGCCACTCCACGGTCTCGCGGACCACCCGCTCGGCCCACGGGCGGGCGGTCGCGTCGGCCCGGGCCAGGTCGGCGTAGACGCCGAGCAGGAGGGCGTTGTCGTAGAGCATCTTCTCGAAGTGGGGAACGACCCAGGAGCGGTCGACGGCATACCGGGCGAAGCCCCCGCCGAGCTGGTCGTAGAGGCCCGACCGCGCCATCCCCTCGCAGGTGTCGCGCACCATGGCCAGGGCGGTCGCGTCGCCGGTGCGGCCGGCGTGGCGCAGCAGGAAGGCCAGCACCAGGTGGGGCGGGAACTTGGGGGCGCCGCCGAAACCGCCCCACTGGTGGTCGTACTCCCGGGCCAGGGCGGCGACCGCGGCCGACAGGTCCTCCTCGGTGAGCGCCGGGCCACGGGCGCCGCGCCCGGTCGCCTCCTTCAGCGCGGCGACCACCTGCGTCCCGCCCTCGACGAGCCGCGCGCGGTCCTGACGCCAGGTGGCGGAGGCAGCCGTCAGCAGCTGCAGGAACGACTCGCGCGGAAGGTAGGTCCCGGCCCAGAAGGGCTCGCCCTCGGGCGTGAGCAGGCAGGTCATCGGCCAGCCGCCGTGACCGGTGAGGGCCGTGACCGCCGCCATGTAGACCGCGTCGACGTCCGGACGCTCCTCGCGGTCGACCTTCACCGCGACGAACCCGTCGTTGGCCAGGCGGGCGACCTCCTCGTCCTCGAAGGACTCGTGGGCCATGACGTGGCACCAGTGGCAGGCGGCGTAGCCCACCGAGAGCAGCACCGGCACGTCGCGCCGCCGCGCCTCGGCGAAGGCGTCCTCGCCCCACTCCCACCAGTCGACCGGGTTGTCGGCGTGCTGCTGCAGGTAGGGCGAGGTGCTGGCGGCCAGGCGGTTGGGCATGCCTCCCACGCTACGGGCCGCCGGCGGCCCTCGCGGTCCGAGGCAGCGGGGCTATGCCGTGCCGCGGCTCAGCCCCGGGTTAGCCGGCCTCAGCATCGGCTCGACCGGCAGCTCGCCACCCCGCCAACCCCCACGCTCCGACCCCACCACCCCACGGGCCGGCGTGTCGTGCACATCGACAAGGTGTCCTGCGGCGTGTCGGTCGCCCTGGCGACCATCCTGCACAGCGTGTGCGATCCACATCGGCACGCACCGGGCCGATCTCGTCCCCAGGCCGTCGCCACGAGGCGGTGGAGCGGAACGAGGCGCGGGACCCTCTCGCGATGCGCACCGGTCCGCCCGTCTTCCCCGATCACCCCGACCAGCACGGCCTCGCCACCCGCGCCCAGCTCCTGATGGCCGGCTTCACGAGATCCGCGGTCCGCAACGCCGCCCGGCGGGACTGGCAGCAGGTCAGGCCGGGTGTCTTCGCGCCGCACCGGGGGCCGCTGGAACCAGAGGTGCGTCTCGCGGGGGCGGCCCTGTGGGCGGGTCCGCCTGCCGTGCTGTCCGGGACGATCGCGCTCAGGCAGCACGGCCTGACGGGGGCACGCACCGACGAGGCGCTCTTCCTGGTGCCGACGACCCACCGCAGTCGCCAGGAGGGACGCGTGCGCGCGGTGCGGACGGGGCGGCCTGTCCGGGTTGCCTTGCATGCAGGGTGCATCGCGGTGACCAACGTCGAAAGGGCGCTGGTGGATGCCGCCATCTACCAGGGGGGTGCGGACCTGACGGCCCTCACGATCGCGGCGCTGCAACGCCGGCTCACGACGAGCGACCGGCTCGAGGCGGAGCTCGCAGCGGCCCCACGTCGCGGCACCCGCCCGGTCCGCCAGGGGCTGGCGACCTTCGTCAGGGGAGCGTGGAGCATGCCGGAAGGAGCGCTGGCCGATCTCGTCGAGGATGACCCCGACCTCCCTCCCATGCTGCTCAACGTGCCGCTCCTCACCACCGACGGCGCGTGCCTCATCGGGACCCCGGACGGCTTCTTCCCGGCTGCGGGCGTCGCGGTGCAGGTCCACTCCCGGCAGTTCCACAGCGGCTACGACGACGAGGGCACCGACCTGTGGAGCCTCACGGTCGAGGGCGACGGCGCCTACCCCGAGCACGACGTCATCTGCCTGGGGGTCACGCCGTGGTCGATCCATCGTCGACCGGAGGCCACGCTGGCGCGGATCCGGACGGTCGTGCTGCGCAACGTCGGCCGCGCCTACGGTCCCGTCCGGGTCGGGGACGAGGTCGTCGGCAGCGTGGGCGAGACGGGGTGACCCGGCGTGGCGTGTGCACGATGGTCGCCAGGGCGACCGACACGCCGCAGGACACCTCGTCGATGTGCGCGACACGCCGGGCAGGAAGCAGAGGCCGCTGGCGTGATCGGCGGCGCGCGTGATGAGCGCCGACGGGCGGCGGCGTGCACGCGGGGGAGGCTCCCGGGCGGCGCCTGACAGCGGGGTATGCCGTGCGCCGCGGTCAGCCGCGCTGCATCGCCTTGACGATGGCGACGGAGCGGGTGACCTCCTCGGCCACGTCGTCGCGGCCGGCGCGGATCGACCGGAGGGCGTTGTCGGCGACGCGGACGATCGTCATCGCCCGGGCCCGGTCGGGGTCGAGGCCGGCGGCGCCGCAGATCAGCTCGACGCGGAACGAGAGGTGGGAGCGCAGGTCGGGCGCGGCGAGGGCCCCCGACCAGCGGTTCCAGATCGCGGGGGCCACGGCCCAGTGCGGGTCGCCGGCCACCGTCTTGGGGTCGATGGCCACCCACTCGCCTGGCTGCGGGCGCCACAGCACGTTGGCGTGGTGCAGGTCGGTGTGGACCAGCCGCTCGTCGAGCCCTCCGTCGCCGACGAGGCCGGAGGCGAGCGAGGCGGCCTGCTGGAGCATGCGTCGCGGGAAGCGGTGGGCCACGTCCGCGTCGGTGGCGGCCGCGGCCAGCCGGTCCGCCTGGCGGGCGAGCTGCTCCGAGAGCGGGGGCGCCCACGGCGAGGCGGGCCGGTCGAGGCGGGCCAGGAGCTGCCCGAGGGCCTCGGACGCGTCGAGCATGCTCACGGTGGT
The DNA here is from genome assembly GCF_006716885.1 of Ornithinimicrobium humiphilum. Lineage (NCBI taxonomy): Bacteria > Bacillati > Actinomycetota > Actinomycetes > Micrococcales > Ornithinimicrobiaceae > Ornithinimicrobium > Ornithinimicrobium humiphilum. The sequence goes on along the minus strand of NZ_VFPU01000001.1, from coordinate 2,227,403 downwards.
GAGGTCGCGCTCGGCGTCGAGGCGCTCGAGCAGGAGGGTGCCCGAGGCCGGGTCGGCGGCCAGCAGCTCCACGGCACCGCGACCACGCCAGGCGCGCAGGGCCAGGTGCTCGGTGTCGGACTCGACGTGGGGCCAGCCGATCTTGAGGACGCCGGCGTCGCCGCGGGGGCGGCGCACCGGCACGACGAGCGCCGTGAAGCCCCACCGCAGCGGGGCCTGCCCGTCACGGGTGAGGCTCCAGCGGTCGAGGGCCTCGTCGACCAGGCCCGGCAGCCGGCGCAGCCAGGTCTCCCCGTCGACCCGTCCGGGCCGGTCGTCGTCCGGCCGGTGCTGGGCGACGGTCGCCACGAAGGCGGGCGGCAGCTCGGCCGCGGAGAAGGTCACGGCAACGTCATACCGGGGAAGGGCTGCGTCCGCCCGCCGAGCCGGGCGAGCCAGACCGTGGCGTCGGAGACGACCTGCACGACGCCCGAGAGCTGGGCGAGGTCGCCGGGGACCCGCTGGGCGGCGTCGAGCGCGGCGGGGGCCAGGTCGGCGACGAGGGCGCGGGCGAGCTCGCGGCGCTCCTCGACGGACTCGAGCGGCTCGGGCAGGTCGTAGCCGAGCGGGGCGACGGGTGCGGCGGCACCGGCCAGCGTCGACAGCTGGCGGGTCAGGCCCTGGAGCGGCTCCAGCACGGCCTCGTAGGCAGCGCGCTCGTCGCTGCCCGCCGCGCTGCGGGCGGCGACCACCTCGAGCCCGAAGACGGCGGGTCGTGCGGCCGCCAGGACCGGCACGGCCGCCGCACCGGCGGGCCCGCCCATCGGCTCCCACTCGACCCGGGCCCCCAGACGGGCGGCCGAGGCGACGTGCTGGGCGGTGAGCGAGGCGAGCAGCAGCAGGTTGGCCGGCGTGGCCGTGGACAGCTCCCGGCAGGCCTCGGTGCGGTCGGCCCGCAGCACCCGGCCGAGGTCCGACGCCTTGGGCGCGTCGGCCGTCGGCGAGGACGTGGCGTCCGAGGGGTCCGCCGTCGCGGAGGAGGTGTCCGCGGCACGGGTCACCGCGGGCCGGTCGGCGAGCTCCGGCAGCGGGACGCCGCCGAGCGTGACGAGCAGCTCCAGGCGCTCCTGCTGCGCCCGCCAGAGCCGGTCGAGGTCCTTGGCCACCGAGCTGGAGCCGGTGCCCACCGCCTCGAGCCCCAGCCGGTAGCCGTGCAGCCGCTGCCGGGCCGAGATGAGCAGCGCCGTGTCGGCGGGCCAGGTGGCCGGGTCGTCGGGCTCGACCCCGTCGGTCGGGGAGACCCGGTCGGCGGGCGTGTCCTCGCACGCGGCGAGGACCAGGGCCCCGCCGGTGAGCGCCGCGGCGCGGAGGAGGGCACGACGGGACACGGGAGGCGGCATGACGGGGTCCATGGTTGACGGTAGGGTAGTCGCTTCCGGACCGGTGGTCGGGCGCCCCGTGCTGCCTGCCGCCGGCACACAGCAGAAGATGGCAGGGAGGCACCCGATGGACGCCCGGGCACGTACCGAGACGATCAGCCGCCAGGTCTCCGAGGCGCTCGCCGGCAGCGGCGTCGTCGTCGACGACGTCACGGTGCAGCCTGCCGGACGCCGCCGCCTGGTCCGCGTCTTCCTGGCCCGTGACGTCTCCGGGCTCCCGCCCGAGGACACCACCAGCCGCGTCGAGCCGCTGAGCCTCGACGAGATCGCCGAGGCCACGCGCACCGTGTCCGCCGAGCTGGACGGCTCCGAGGTGATGGGGGAGGCCCCCTACACGCTCGAGGTGAGCTCGCCCGGCCTGGACCGCCCGCTGCTGACCCGTGACCACTTCCGGCGCAACGTCGGACGCCTGCTCACGGTCGTGCTCGCCGCCGAGGGCGCCGGCACGACCACCGGCCGGCTCGCCGAGGTGCGCGCCGACGGCATACGCCTGATCCCCGACGGGGACGCCGCAGGGGACGGCGACGGCCTTGACCTCCCCTGGGAAGGACTGACCCGGGCGACCGTCCAGGTCGAGTTCTCCCGACCCGACGGAAAGGACCTGTGATGGACATCGACATGGCGGCGCTGCGGCTCTTGGAGCGCGAGCGCGAGATCCCCATGGACATCATCGTCGAGGCGATCGAGCAGGCCCTGCTGTCGGCCTACCAGAAGGTGGAGGGCCACTACCGGCACGCCCGCGTCGAGCTCGACCGCAAGAGCGGCCACGTGACGGTGTGGGCGCGCGAGGACGCCCCGACCCTCGAGGACGGCTCGCGCGGGGAGCCCGGCCCCGAGTTCGACGACACCCCAGAGGGCTTCGGTCGTGTCGCGGCGGCGACCGCCCGCCAGGTGATCACGCAGCGGATGCGCGAGCTCGAGGACGACGCCGTGCTGGGCGACTTCCGCGCCCGGGAGGGCGACATCGCCTCCGGCATCATCCAGCAGTCCAACGACCCCCGCTTCGTGCTCGTCGACTTCGGCACGGTCGAGGGCGAGCTGCCCACCGCCGAGCAGGTGCCGGGCGAGCGCTACGAGCACGGGCAGCGCATCCGCTGCTACGTCGTCAGTGCCAAGCGCGGCCCGCGCGGCCCCCAGATCATGCTGTCGCGCACGCACCCCAACCTGGTGCGCCGGCTCTTCGCCCTGGAGGTCCCGGAGATCGCCGACGGCAGCGTCGAGATCGCGGCGATCGCCCGCGAGGCCGGGCACCGGACGAAGATCGCCGTGCACGCCAAGGTGCCCGGCGTCAACGCCAAGGGCGCCTGCATCGGCCCGATGGGCCAGCGCGTCCGCGCCGTCATGGCCGAGCTGCAGGGCGAGAAGATCGACATCGTCGACTACAGCGAGGACCCCGAGGAGTTCGTGGCCTCCGCGCTGTCGCCCGCGAAGGTCCAGTCGGCCCGCATCGTCGACCAGCGCACCCGCCAGGTGCGGGTCGTCGTGCCGGACTACCAGCTGTCGCTGGCCATCGGCCGCGAGGGGCAGAACGCCCGTCTCGCGCACCGACTGACCGGCTGGAAGATCGACATCCGCGCGGACACCGAGGAGCAGCAGGCCGACGCGCCGCAGGACGGCCCGGACACCGCGAGCGTGTAGAGTGGGGGGCGATGCCCGTCGCTGCACCGTGCCCTCCGACACTGGGTCGCACCGTTCTCCGGTGCGCACCTGCGTGGGGTGCAGGCGCAGGGACGGCCAAGATGTACTGCTGCGTGTCGTCGCGCTCGGAGACCCCGGCACCACCCGGTGGCGGCTGGTCCCCGACGAGCGGCGACGTGCTCCCGGCCGGGGTGCCTACGTGCACCTCGATCCCGAGTGCCTGCAGACCGCGATCGCACGACGTGCGTTCGGCCGAGCGCTCCGCCTCCCGGCGGGGTCGGAGGTCGACGCCACGGCGGTGCAGGACCGGGTGCAGCAGCGGTCGTGACACGGCCTGCTCGCCTGAGCAGTCCGACGTAAGGGCGGGCCCGACAGGGCCTGTCATCGAGTAACCGGAAGCGGGTTTGACGCTGATGAGCACCCGATGAGTACTCAGCGATGAGCACCCACCAGCACTAGTCGCGGCTGTGCCCTGAGAGAGGGCCCGGTCGTGGCGCAACCTTCAAGGAGACACCACACCGTGGCCAAACTCAGGGTCTACGAGCTCGCCAAGGAGCTCGGGGTAGAGAGCAAGGAATTGCTCGCCCACCTGAAGGCGCAGGGAGAGTTCGTGAGGTCGGCGTCGTCGACCATCGAGCCCCCCGTCGTCCGCAAGATTCGCGAGAACCCCCCGCCCGCCGCCACCTCGGCGTCGAAGGGCGAGGGCGGCAAGGACGGCGCGTCCGGCAAGCCCGCGCGCCCGTCCACCTCCGGCTCGTCGGCCAAGCCCGGCGCGCCCACCCCCGGTCCGCGACCGGCCCCCCAGCAGGAGCGCCCCGCGCCCCAGCAGGAGCGTCCGGCCGCCGAGCGTCCGGCTCCCAGCCGTCCCGGCTCCGAGCAGGCCCGTCCGGCCGAGACCGCTCCCGCCAAGGAGTCCGAGTCGCGTCCGGCCGCCGAGGCCCCGCGCCCCGGCTCCCGGCCCGCGCCGACGCCGGGCGACCCCCGCAGCCGCAAGCCCGCGGCCGAGGGGCGCGCCCCGTCCGACGCGGCCCCCGGTCCCCGTCCGGCCCGTCCGGGCGCCAAGCCCGGTCCGCGTCCCGGCAACAACCCGTTCTCCTCGAGCCAGGGCATGGGCCAGACCCGTGACCGTCGAGGCGGCGGCGCCGACCGCGGTGAGCGTGGCGAGCGTGGCGGCGGCGCCCCGCGTCCCGGCAACAACCCCTTCGCGCCCAGCCAGGGCATGCCCCGCCCCGGTGGCACCCGTGGTGCCGGTGCGGCAGGCCCCGGCGGCCCGCGTCCGGGCGGTCCCCGTCCGGCCCCGCGTCCCGGTGGCGTGCGCCCGAACCCCGGCATGATGCCCGAGCGGGCCTCCGTGCCCCGTCCGGGCGAGCGCCCGGCCCGTCCGGCCGGCGGTCGCGGTCGTCCCGGTGGCGGCCCCGGTGGTGGCCCCGGTGCTGGTGCCGGCGGCGGTTTCCGCGGCGGCCCCGGTGGTCGTGGCGGCGGTCCCCGCGGTCGCGGTGGCACGGCCGGTGCGTTCGGTCGTGGCGGTGGCAAGGTCCGTGGGCGGAAGTCGAAGCGGGCCAAGCGCCAGGAGTTCGAGGCGATGCAGGCGCCCGCCATCGGCGGCGTCAACGTCCCTCGGGGCAACGGCCAGGTCATCCAGGTGCGCCGCGGCGCGTCGCTGACCGACTTCGCCGACAAGATCAACGTCGACCCCGCGTCGCTGGTGACGGTGCTCTTCCACCTCGGTGAGATGGCGACCGCGACCCAGTCGCTCGACGAGGACACCTTCGCGGTGCTCGGCGCCGAGCTGGGCTACGACATCCGCGTCGTCTCCCCCGAGGAGGAGGAGCGCGAGCTGCTCAGCGCCTTCGGGCTCGACCTGGAGGCCGAGGCCGAGGCGGAGTCCGACGAGGACCTGCAGCCGCGTCCCCCGGTCGTCACGGTCATGGGTCACGTCGACCACGGCAAGACCCGCCTGCTCGACGCCATCCGGCGCTCGGACGTGGGCGGTGGCGAGGCCGGCGGCATCACCCAGCACATCGGTGCCTACCAGGTCCGGACCGAGCACGAGGGCGTCGAGCGCGCGATCACCTTCATCGACACCCCGGGTCACGAGGCGTTCACCGCCATGCGTGCCCGTGGTGCCAAGGTGACCGACATCGCGATCCTCGTGGTCGCCGCCGACGACGGCGTCATGCCGCAGACGGTGGAGGCGCTCAACCACGCCCAGGCGGCCGACGTGCCGATCGTGGTCGCGGTCAACAAGATCGACGTCGAGGGTGCCAACCCCGCGAAGATCCGCCAGCAGCTGACCGAGTACGGCCTGATCGCCGAGGAGTACGGCGGCGAGACCATGTTCGTCGACGTCTCGGCCAAGCAGGGCCAGAACATCGACGCGCTGCTCGACGCCGTCCTGCTCACCGCCGACGCGGCGCTCGACCTGCGGGCCAACCCCGACAAGGACGCGCGCGGTGTGGCCATCGAGGCCAACCTGGACAAGGGCCGCGGCCCGGTCGCGACCGTCCTCGTCCAGCAGGGCACCCTGCGGGTCGGCGACGCCATCGTCACCGGCGCCAGCCACGGCCGCGTCCGCGCCCTGCTCGACGAGCACGGCAACAACGTGTCCGAGGCGGGCCCGTCCCGTCCCGTGCAGGTCCTCGGTCTGGACTCGGTGGCCCGGGCGGGCGACACCTTCGTGGTGGCGCCCGACGACCGGACCGCCCGTCAGATCGCCGAGAAGCGCGAGGCTGCCGACCGGCAGGCCGCGCTGGCCAAGTCGCGCAAGCGGATCAGCCTCGAGGACCTCAACCAGGCCCTCGCCCAGGGCAAGGTCGAGACCCTCAACCTCATCCTCAAGGGCGACGTGTCCGGTTCGGTCGAGGCGCTGGAGGACGCGCTGCTCCAGATCGACGTGGGCGACGAGGTCGACCTGCGGATCATCGACCGCGGCGTCGGTGCGATCACGATGAACAACATCAACCTCGCCGTCGCCTCCGACGCCATCATCCTGGGCTTCAACGTCCGGGCCGAGGGCCAGAACGCGGACTACGCCGAGAAGGAGGGCGTCGAGATCCGCTACTACTCGGTGATCTACCAGGCCATCGAGGACATCGAGAACGCCCTCAAGGGCATGCTCAAGCCCGAGTACGAAGAGGTCGAGACCGGCACGGCCGAGATCCGCGAGATCTTCCGCAGCTCCAAGTTCGGCAACGTCGCGGGCTGCCTCGTCCGCAGCGGCACGATCACCCGTGGTGCGAAGGCCCGGATCACCCGTCAGGGCGTCGTCGTCACCGAGAACCTCGAGGTGGCCGGTCTGCGCCGGTTCAAGGACGACGTGACCGAGGTCCGCGAGGGCTACGAGTGCGGCATCAACCTGGGGTCGTTCAACGACCTCCAGATCGATGACGTCATCACCACCTACGAGATGCGCGAGATCCCGCGCACCTGACCCCCACCGGGTCGCCGTCGGACCGGCCTCGCCCTCGGGCGGGGCCGGTCCGCGCGTCCGGACCACGTCCCTAGGATGGGAACCGCTCCCGTCCCCGACAGCCAGGAGGCCGCCATGGTCGACAACGCCCGAGCCCGCCGGATCGCCGAGCGGATCAAGCAGCTGGTGACCCAGGGGCTGTCGCAGGTCGTCAAGGACGAGCGCGTCGGTTTCGTCACCATCACCGACGTGCGCGTGACCGGCGACCTCCAGCACGCCAGCGTCTTCTACACCGTCCTCGGCACCGACGAGGACCGGACCACCGCCGCCGAGGTGCTCGAGGAGTACCGCGGCCGGCTGCGCTCCTTCGTCGGCAAGGGCCTCGGCATCCGGCTCACCCCGACCCTGGAGTTCCTCCTCGACGCCCTGCCCGAGGACGCCCAGCACCTCGACGAGCTGCTGCGCGAGGTCGCCCGCCGCGACGCCGAGCTCGCCGCGGCCCGCGCGGCCGCCGGCTACGCCGGTGACGAGGACCCCTACCGCAAGCCCCGCACCGACGACGAGGACGACGCGGACGCGGATGACCGCGACTGACGCGCCCGTCGGCGACGGCCTGCTCGTCGTCGACAAGCCCGCCGGCTGGACCAGCCACGACGTGGTCGGACGCGCCCGGCGGCTCTGCCGCACCCGCCGCGTCGGCCACGCGGGCACCCTCGACCCGATGGCCACGGGCGTGCTCGTGCTCGGCGTCAACAAGGGCACCAAGCTGCTCACCTTCCTGGTCGGCCACGACAAGGGGTATGCCGCCACCGTGCGGCTCGGGCAGAGCACGTTGACCGACGACGCCGAGGGCGAGGTCACCGGTGGCGCCGACGCGTCGCGGGTGACCGACGAGCAGGTGCGCGAGGCCGTCGCCGGCCTGACCGGCGACATCGCCCAGGTGCCCAGTGCCGTCAGCGCCATCAAGGTGGACGGCAAGCGGTCCTACGCCCGCGTGCGCTCCGGCGAGGACGTCGAGCTGGCCGCCCGTCCCGTCACCGTGAGCCGCTTCGACGTACTCGCCGTCCGCCGGCCGGGGGAGCCCGGTCCCGACGGCGAGCCGCTGCCCGACGGCGTCCTCGACCTGGACGTCGAGGTCGACGTCTCCTCCGGCACCTACGTCCGGGCCCTGGCCCGAGACCTGGGCGCGGCCCTCGGGGTCGGCGGGCACCTGACCGCGCTGCGCCGCACCCGCGTCGGCGGGCTCACCCTCGATCACGCCGTGCCCCTCGAGCAGCTGGATCCCGAGACGGGACCCGGCCCCACGGCATACCTCGTCGACCTCGCGGACGCCGCCCGCGCCGCCCTCCCGGCCCGCGAGCTCACCGAGGAGGAGGCGCGCGCGCTCGGCTACGGCCAGCGCGTGGACTCCGGCGAGCCCGGGCGCACCGGCCCGGTCGCCGCCTTCGGCCCCGACGGCAGGCTCGTGGCGATCCTGGACGAGAGCCGCCGCACGGCCCGCCCCCACGTGGTCCTCGCCCCGGCCGGCGCGAAGTAGAGTGACGCGCGTGCATCGCTGGAGCAGTCTGGACGACGTCCCCGCCGACCTCGGCCCGACGGTCGCCACGCTGGGCAACTTCGACGGGGTGCACCGGGGCCACCGCGCCGTCATCGAGACCGTGACCCGGATCGGCGCCGAGCGCGGGCTGGCGTCCGTGGCCGTCACCTTCGACCCCCACCCCGTCGCCGTGCTGCACCCCGAGCGCGCGCCCGCGGCGATCGCCAGCCTGGAGCACCGGCTCGACCTGCTCGAGGAGCTCGGCCTGGACGGCGTCGTCGTCATCGAGTTCACCCGTGAGTACGCCCGGCTCACCCCCGAGGACTTCGTCCGCGAGACCTTCGTCGAGGGTCTGCGCTCGCAGGTCGTCGTCGTGGGGGAGGACACCCGCTTCGGGCTGCACAACTCCGGCGACATCACCACGATGCGGCAGCTCGGCGAGCGCCACGGCTTCGAGGTCGTCGTGCAGGGCACGGTGGGCGACCACCTGACCGACGGCCTGCGCAGCTGGTCCTCCAGCGCGCTGCGGGTCGCCATCGCCGAGGGCAACATGCGCCTGGCCGCCGACATCCTCGACCGGCCTCACCGCGTCTCCGGGGTGGTCGTGCACGGGCACAAGAGGGGCCGCGAGCTCGGCTACCCGACGGCCAACCTCTCCTCCGACAGCGAGGGGCTGGTGCCCGCCGACGGCGTCTACGCCGGCTGGCTGGAGCGTCCGTCGCTGCCCGAGGACCACCCCGACCGGCGGTTGCCGGCGGCGATCTCCGTGGGCACCAACCCGACCTTCGACGACGTGGTCCGGCGCACCGTCGAGGCCTACGTGCTCGACCGGACGGACCTCGACCTCTACGGCGAGCAGGTCCGGGTCGACTTCGTGCAGCGCCTGCGCGACAACCTGCGCTTCGACTCGATCGAGGCGCTGCTGGAGCAGATGGCCACGGACGTCGACCGCACGCGCGAGCTGCTCGGCTGACCGGCCGGGGGCGGCACCGTGCTCGGCACCAGGACCTCGCTCGCCCCACGGCCCCTGCGGGCCCGTTACGCCCGCACCGACTGGGGCCTCTTCGTCGCCGCGGCCGGCCTGTCCCTCATGGGGGCCCTGCTGGTGTGGTCGGCGACCCACCGCGAGGTGGGCGCGGCGCTGGCCGTCCGCCACCTGGTCAACGCCGCGGTCGGCTGCGCGGGGGCCGTGGCCCTGGTCGCGGTCGACGTGCGTCGGCTGCGCGCCGCCGCCCCGTGGATCTACCTCGCGGGGGTGGCCGGGCTGGTCCTGGTCCTGACCCCGGTGGGGCAGACCGTCAACGGCTCCCGCTCCTGGCTCTTCCTGCCCGGCGGCTTCTCGCTGCAGCCGGCCGAGCTGGCCAAGATCGGCCTCGTCATCGGCCTGGCGATGATCCTGGCCGAGGGGCGTGACCCCCTGCGGCCGCCCCGCTGGCGGGACGTGCTCCTGGCCTGGGCGCTCGCGGCCGTCCCCGTGGGCCTGATCCTGCTGCAGCCCGACCTCGGCAGCGCGCTGGTCCTGGGCATGCTCACGGTCGGGGTGGTCGCCGCCTCGGGTGCCGCCTTCCGCTGGACCGGTGCCGCCCTCCTCGCCACGGTCGCGGCGGTGGTCGCCGCGGTCCGGGTGCCGCTGCTCGACCCCTACCAGCTGGACCGGCTGCTGGCCTTCCGCGACCCGTCCCTGGACCCCGAGGGCATCGGCTACCAGACCCGGCAGGTGCGGCTCGCGATCGGCTCGGGCGGGTGGTCGGGCACCGGCCTCGGGGAGGGCCCGGTGACCCAGGGCGGCTTCGTGCCCTACCAGGAGACCGACTTCGTCTTCTCCGTCGTGGGGGAGGAGCTCGGCTTCCTCGGCGCGTCCGGGCTGCTGCTGCTCCTGGGCTTCCTGGTCGTCCGGGCGCTGCTCGTGGCGCTGCGCTGCGAGGACCCCTTCGGCCGGCTGGTCGCCGTCGGCGTGGCCGCGTGGTTCGCCTTCCAGGTCTTCGAGAACGTCGGCATGAACCTCGGCCTCATGCCGGTCACCGGCCTGCCCCTGCCGTTCCTCTCCTACGGCGGGTCGTCGATGCTCGCGTGCTGGCTGGCCGTGGGCCTGCTGGCCTCCGCGCAGCAGGATCGCGCAGGTACTTGGCCTGGGGTGGTCGACCTGAGAGGATCTGGGCACCCTGTGCAGGGGAGAACGCGACGAAGGAGTTGACGATGGGCATGTCCGCCACCGACGAGAAGGTCGACCGGAGCCGGATCGAGAACCGGGCGCCGAGCGTGGCCCACATGTTCCGCGAACGGGTGGTCGCGCTGCCCGACGGCGAGGCCTTCCGTCACCCGGTGGGGGAGGAGTGGCACTCACTGACGTGGAGCGAGACCCGTGACCGCGCCTACGCCCTCGCGGCCGGGCTGATCGACCTGGGGGTGGCGGCCGAGGAGCGGGTGGCCGTCATGTCCAACACCCGGCTGGAGTGGGTGCTGGCGGACCTGGCCGTCATGTGCGCGGGGGCGGCGACGACCACGATCTACCCGACGACCATCCACGACGACGTCGCCTACATCCTGGCCGACTCCGGGAGCCGCGTGGTCATCGCGGAGGAGGCCGAGCAGGTCGAGACCCTGCGCTCGCACCGTGGCGAGCTGCCCGACCTGCTCAAGGTCGTGGTCATCGACGGCGAGGGCGACGGCGACTGGGTGATCTCCTGGGCCGAGCTGGAGGAGCGCGGCCGGGCCCGGCTGGCCGCCGAGCCGGGGCTGGTCGACGCCCGGATCGACGCGCTCACCCCCGACCACCTGGCGACGATCATCTACACCTCGGGCACCACCGGGCGCCCCAAGGGCGTGCGCCTGCCCCACTCCGCCTGGACCTACGAGGCCGCCGCGGTCGACGCGATCGGCATCCTCGGCCAGGACGACCTGCAGTACCTCTGGCTGCCGCTGGCGCACGTCTTCGGCAAGGTGCTGCTGGCCCTGCCGCTGCAGATCGGATTCCCCACCGCCGTCGACGGCCGGGTCGACAAGATCGTCGAGAACGTCGGCGTCGTCCAGCCGACCTTCATGGGCGCCGCTCCGCGCATCTTCGAGAAGGCCTACGGCAAGATCACGACGATGATGCACGCCGAGGGCGGCGTGAAGGCCAAGCTCTTCGACTGGGCGGCCGGCGTGGGCACCGAGGTGGGGCGCATCCGCGCCGCGGGCGGCGAGCCCGGCGGCCTGCTCGCGGTCAAGTACCGCCTGGCCGACAAGCTCGTGCTCTCCAAGATCCGCGCGCGCTTCGGCGGCCGCGTCCGCTTCTTCATCTCGGGCTCCGCGGCGCTCAACCAGGACGTCGCGCGCTGGTTCGACGCGATGGGGCTGCTCATCCTCGAGGGCTACGGCCTGACCGAGAGCAGCGCGGCCTCCTTCGTCAACCGGCCGTTCGCGGGCGGCTACAAGTTCGGCTCCGTGGGCTGGCCGCTGCCGGGCACCGAGGTGCGGATCGCCGAGGACGGCGAGATCCTGCTGCGGGGCCCCGGGATCACGCCGGGCTACCACCAGCTCCCCGACCAGACCGCCGAGGCCTTCACCGAGGACGGCTGGTTCGCCACGGGTGACATCGGCGAGGTCGACGAGCACGGCTTCCTGACGATCACCGACCGCAAGAAGGACCTGTTCAAGACCTCGGGCGGCAAGTACGTCGCCCCGTCGATGATCGAGTCGATGTTCAAGGGCATCTGCCCCTACGCCAGCCAGCTCGTCATCGAGGGCGACGGGCGCAAGTTCGTCTCCGCGATCGTCACCCTCGACCCCGAGGCCATCACGGCCTGGGCGGCGCGCAACGGCATGGCCGGCGACTCCTACAGCCAGATCGTCACCTCGCAGGCCTGCCGCGAGATGGTCCAGGGCTACATCGACGAGCTCAACTCCAAGCTCAACCGGTGGGAGCAGATCAAGGCCTTCCACATCCTCGACCACGACCTGAGCATCGAGAGCGGTGACCTCACGCCGAGCATGAAGCTCAAGCGCAAGGCCGTCACCACCAAGTACAAGGACGCCCTGGACGAGTTCTACGTCGAGAACGACACCGTCTGACGGCCCGCCCGTATCCGTCCCCGCCGGCCGCCGCGGCGGGGACGGATTCGTCGTGACCCCGGGGCACTGCATACCCTGGACGCATGTCCGTCGTGCAGTCGTCCACCCGCGTCCGCGAGCCCGGTGCCTCCCTGCTGGCCGAGCTCGAGCCGCTGCTGGAGCAGGTCTCCAAGCCCGTGCAGTACGTCGGCGGCGAGCTCAACAGCCAGGTCAAGGACTGGAACTGCGGGGGTGAGCACACCGCCCGCTGGGCGCTGATGTACCCCGACGCCTACGAGGTCGGTCTGCCCAACCAGGGCGTCATGATCCTCTACGAAGTGCTCAACGAGCAGCCGGACGTGCTCGCCGAGCGCACCTACTCGGTGTGGCCGGACCTCGAGGCGCTCATGCGCGAGCACGGCGTGCCGCAGTTCACCGTCGACGGCCACCGCGCGGTCGGCGACTTCGACGTGCTCGGCCTGAGCTTCTCCACCGAGCTGGGCTACACCAACATGCTCACCGCGCTGGACCTCGCCGGCATACCGCTGCACGCCGCCGACCGCGGCGAGGAGCACCCGATCGTCCTCGCCGGCGGACACGCGAGCTTCAACCCCGAGCCGGTCGCGGACTTCCTCGACGCCACCATCGTCGGCGACGGCGAGGAGGCGGTGCTCCTCACCTCGCGGATCATCAACGCGTGGAAGGCCGCCGGGCGCCCCGACGGCCGCGAGGGTCTCCTGCTGGAGCTCGCGCGCACCGGTGGGGTCTACGTCCCGGCCTTCTACGACGTCGAGTACCTGCCGGACGGCCGCATCCAGCGCGTCGTGCCCAACCGTCCGGGGGTGCCGTGGCGGGTCTCCAAGCACACCGTCATGGACCTCGACGCCTGGCCCTACCCCAAGCAGCCGCTCGTCCCCGTCACCGAGAGCGTGCACGAGCGCATGAGCGTGGAGATCTTCCGCGGATGCACCCGGGGCTGCCGCTTCTGCCAGGCCGGCATGATCACCCGCCCCGTGCGCGAGCGCTCCATCACCGGCATCGGCGAGATGGTCCAGCGGGGCCTCGAGGCGACCGGCCTCGACGAGGTCGGCCTGCTGTCGCTCTCGTCCGCCGACCACTCCGAGATCGCCGAGATCACCAAGGGCCTGGCCGACCGCTACGAGGGCACCAACACCGGCCTCTCGCTGCCCTCGACCCGCGTCGACGCGTTCAACATCGACCTCGCCAACGAGCTGACCCGCAACGGCAGGCGCTCCGGGCTGACCTTCGCACCCGAGGGCGGCAGCGAGCGGATGCGCAAGGTCATCAACAAGATGGTGACCGAGGAGGACCTCATCCGGACCGTAGCGGCCGCCTACGCCGCGGGCTGGCGCCAGGTCAAGCTCTACTTCATGTGCGGGCTCCCCACGGAGACCGACGAGGACGTGCTGGCGATCGCCGACCTGGCCAAGAAGGTCATCGACACCGGCCGCGAGGTCTCCGGCCGCCGCGACATCCGCTGCACCGTCTCGATCGGCGGGTTCGTGCCCAAGCCGCACACCCCCTTCCAGTGGGCCGCACAGCTCGGTGCCGACGAGACCGACGCCCGGCTCGCCAAGCTGCGCGACGCCATCCGCGCCGACCGTCGCTACGGCTCGGCCATCGGATTCCGCTACCACGACGGCAAGCCCGGCATCGTCGAGGGCCTGCTCTCGCGCGGCGACCGGCGCCTCGGCGCCGTCATCGAGCAGGTATGGCGTGACGGCGGCCGGTTCGACGGGTGGAACGAGCACTTCTCCTACGAGCGGTGGATGACGGCGGCCGAGCGCGCGCTGGCCGACCAGCCCGTCGACGTGGCCTGGTACACCACCCGCGAGCGCGGCGAGCACGAGGTGCTGCCGTGGGACCACATCGACTCCGGGCTCGACAAGGAGTGGCTGTGGGAGGACTGGCTGGACGCGCTCGAGGAGCGTGAGGTCGAGGACTGCCGCTGGACCCCGTGCTTCGACTGCGGCGTCTGCCCGCAGATGAACACCGAGATCCAGATCGGCCCGACCGGCAAGACGCTGCTGCCGCTCACCGTCGTCCGCTGAGGCTCACCCCGGCGGTGCCCGCCACGCGGTGAGCGTGGCGGGCACCGCCAGCAGCAGCGCGACCCCGGCCACGACGACGGACAGGTCCGCGACGAGGGTGCCCAGCCCGACGAGGGCGAGGGTGACCAGGAAGCCGACCTCGGCGGTCAGTGCCGCCACCGAGGTGACCGTGGCGCGGGCGTCGCCCGACATGGTCGCCTGCAGCCGGATGTCGCCGGCGACGTAGGCACTGCTCACCACCGCGTAGCCGGCGCCCAGAGCGACGAAGCTCCACGGCCCGCTCCCCGCGGTCCAGGCACCTGCCGCGAGCAGGAGCGTGCCGGTGAGCACGAGACCCGCGTGGGCGCGTCCCTCGAGCCGGGCGACCCGGTCGGCGAGCCAGGTCCCGACCGCCTCGGCCAGCACGACGCCCGCCATCACCCAGGCGATCACCCCGACCGACGTGCCGCCGTCGGCCAGCACGAGGTTGAAGAACTCGTCGAGCCCCACGACGGCGACGACCGTCGTGTAGGCCAGGAGCACTCGACGCACCGCAGGTGCGGCCACGGCCTCGCCCAGCCCGGACCGCAGGGCGGAGAGCCAGGCCTGCACCGAGACCGGTTCCGGCTCGGGCAGGTCCTCGGCCGCGACGTCGTCCGGGCCGGGAGGCTCGGCGCGGGCCGCGCGGGGCAGCGAGAGCGCCACGAGCAGGTGCACCAGCGTGACGCCGACGCTCACCCAGCCGACGAGCTCGAAGCCGCCGATCCGGTGCAGGGGAGCGGCGGCCGCGATCGCGACCGCCATCGTCAGCACGCCGGCCGTCTCTGCGCGCGAGCGGACCAGCCCGTAGCGGTGCTCCCGGCCGACGGCGGCCAGCTCGTCGTAGAGGAAGGCCTCGAAGGTGCCGGACTTCATCGCGTCCGAGAGCGACCACAGCACGAAGCCCGCGACGAAGCCGGCGTAGCTGGGCACCAGCAGCCAGCAGGTGAACGCCGCCGTGTAGACGACGCCCGCCGCCACGAGGAGCCGGCGCCGGTCGAGCACGTCGGCCCACGCCCCGGAGGGCACCTCGAGCACGAAGGCGGAGACCGACCACACCGCGAGCATGGTGGTGATCTGGGCGGCGTCCAGTCCCCGGTCGGCGAAGAACAGGGCGTAGACGCCGAAGAGCGGCATCGCCTCGTGCGTGGCACGGTAGGCGACCGCCCGACGTTCGACGGAGGTTCAAGCCTCCCCGGCGGGGAAGACCCGTCGACGCCGCGGCGCGGGGTCGGGGCCGGGCCCGGACCCGGGGACGGTGCGGCTCACCGGCGACCTACCGCTCGACCCGGAAGCCGACCTTGAGGGCCACCTGCCAGTCGGCGACGGCGCCGTCGACCAGGTGCCCCCGGATCTCGGTGACCTCGAACCAGTCGAGGTTGCGCACCGAGCGGGCGGTGGTGTCGATGGCGTTGGTGATCGCCGCCTCCAGCCCGTCGGGAGAGGTCCCGACGATCTCCGAGACGCTGTAGACGTGGTTGCTCATCCTCGACCTCCTCGGCGGGGCCGGGGCCGACCCCTGCCTGGCACCCTAGCCCGGGAGCGGGCGGGCGTGCAGGGGTCGGCCGGACGAGGTGGTCAGGCCTCGATCTTGCGGGCCCGGATGATGCCCTCGATCGCCAGGATCTCCTGCTTGAGCTCGTCGCGGACCTCGCCCTCGACGTCGACCAGGGTGTAGGCGTAGTCGCCCCGGGACTTGTTGGTGAACTCGGAGACGTTGAGGCCCGCGGCGGCGAGGGCCGCGGTGATCTGGCCGATCATGTTGGGCTTGTTCTCGTTGAAGATGCCGAGCCGGGTGGTGCCCGGGGTGCGGGTCATCACGACGTCCGGGAAGTTGACCGCGTTGCGGATGTTGCCGTTGAGCAGGTAGTCCGCGAGCTGGTCGACCGCCATGACCGCGCAGTTGTCCTCGGCCTCGCCGGTCGACGCGCCCAGATGGGGGAGCGCGATGACCTTGGGGTGCACGGCACCGGCCTCGGTCGGGAAGTCGTTGACGTAGGAGTGCAGGTGGCCCGAGTCCAGGGCGGCGATCACCGCGGCCTCGTCGACGACCCCGCCCCGCGCGAAGTTGAGCACGACGCCGCCCTGCGGCATGAGGGCGATCCGCTCCGCGTTGATCATGCCCCTGGTGCCGTCCACGAGCGGGACGTGCAGCGTGACCATGTCCGAGCGCGAGAGCAGCTCCTCGACGGAGGAGACCTGCTCGACGTTCGGGGACAGCTGCCAGGCGGCCTTGATCGTGACGTTCGGGTCGTAGCCGAGCACCTTCAGACCCAGCGACTGCGCCGCGTTGGCGACCAGCACGCCGATGGCGCCGAGGCCGATGACGCCGAGGGTCTTGCCCGGCAGCTCGAATCCGGCGAACTGCTTCTTGCCCGCCTCGACCTGCTTCTCCAGGTCGGCGCCGGACAGGCCCTGCACCGCGACGAGGTCCCTCGTGTAGTCGGCCGCGTGGTAGAGGTTGCGGGCCGCGAGCAGCATGCCCGCGATGACGAGCTCCTTCACCGCGTTGGCGTTGGCGCCGGGGGTGTTGAAGACCGGGATGCCCCTGGCCGCGAGGCGGTCGACCGGGATGTTGTTGGTGCCGGCGCCGGCGCGCGCGACGGCGTAGAGGCTCGGGGGCAGCTCGACGGAGTGCAGGTCGGCGGAGCGCAGCAGGATCGCGCGGGGGCTGTCGATGTCGGTGCCGACGTCGAAGACCGAGCGGTCGAGACGCTGCAGGCCGACCGGCGAGATCGCGTTGAGGGTCTGGATGGGGAAGGTCGTCATGGGGTCAGCCGTTCTGCTTCTCGAAGTCGGTCATGAAGTCGACGAGGGCCTGGACACCCTCGAGCGGCATGGCGTTGTAGAGGCTCGCGCGCATGCCGCCCACGCTGCGGTGCCCGCCGAGCCCGGACAGACCGGCCTCGGCCGCCTGCGCCACGAATGGCTTCTCCAGGGCAGGGTCCGGGACGAGGAAGGGGACGTTCATCCAGGAGCGGGCCGCGGGGGCGACGGGGTTGGAGTAGAAGTCGGAGGCGTCGATCGCGCCGTAGAGCAGCTCGGCCTTGGCGCGGTTGCGCTCGGCCATGGACTCCAGGCCGCCCTGCTGCTCGACCCACTCCAGCACCAGGCCGACGAGGTACCAGGCCAGGGTCGGCGGGGTGTTGAGCATCGAGTCGGCCTCGGCCATCGCGGACCAGTCCAGCACCGAGGGGGTCTCCGGCCGGGCCTGGCCCAGCAGGTCCTTGCGCACCACGACGAGCGTGAGCCCGGCGGGGCCGAGGTTCTTCTGGGCGCCGGCGTAGATGACGCCGAACTTCGAGACGTCCAGCGGCCGGGACAGGATCGTGGAGCTGGCGTCGGTGACCAGCGGCACGTCGACCTGCGGCACGTAGGGGAACTCGACGCCGCCGATGGTCTCGTTGAGGGTGTAGTGCAGGTAGGCGGCGCCCTCGGGCACCTCGAGGCTGCCCTCGGCCGGCACGGTGGCGTAGTTGGAGGCCTTCTCGTCCGCGACGACCTGGACGTCGAGGTACTTCCGGCCCTCGGCGATCGCCTTCTTGCTCCAGGAGCCGGTGCTGACGTAGGCCGCGCTCGCGCCGGCGGGCGTCAGGTTCAGCGGCACCGCCGCGAACTGGCCGGTCGCGCCACCCTGGAGGAAGAGCACCGCGTAGTCGTCCGGCACCCCGAGCAGGGAACGCAGCCGGGCCTCGGCCTCGGCGGCGATGGAGACGAACTCCTTGCTCCGGTGGGACATCTCCATCACCGACATGCCGGAACCTCGCCAGTCGAGGAGCTCGGACTGCGCGCGCTCGAGAACCTCGAGGGGCATGGTGGCCGGGCCGGCGGAGAAGTTGTAGACGCGCACAGTCATCCTCGGGTGTGTCGGGGCGACCGCAGCGCTCGCTGGCCCGCGGCCGCGGGTTCTCAGCGTTGAGCTTGCTGGGCCCCACCGTACCGCGTGGAGCCGGACCCGCCGTACCGGCCCCCGGGCGCCTCCGTCCGGCGGCTACCCTTCCTCCTCATGGCCGGATCCCGTCGTGTCCCCGAAGGACCAGCTCCCGACCCCGCCGTCCAGCGGCTGCGCGTGCGCTACGCCAAGCGCGGGCGTATGCGGTTCAGCTCCACCCGGGACTTCCAGCGGGCCCTCGAGCGCGCCGTCCGCAGGGCCGGCCTGCCGGTCGCCTACTCGGCCGGCTTCCACCCCCACCCCAAGATCTCCTACGCCAACGCCGCTCCCACGGGGACCGCCAGCGAGGCGGAGTACGTCGAGATCTCGGTGACCCGGCAGCTCGACCCGGCCACGGTCGCCCCCCTCCTGGACGAGTCGCTGCCCGACGGGCTCGACGTGCTGGAGGTGTCCGACGCCGCCGACCTGCCCGGTGCGCTCGCCGACCACCTGCAGGGCAGCCTGTGGGCGCTGCGCTTCCGCGCCGGGGAGGACGGGCCCGGGCCCGCCGCGGTGCCGGCCGCGGTCGCGGCGCTGCTCGCCGCCGAGGAGGTCGCGGTCTCCCGGATGATGAAGAAGGGCCCCCGGGACCTGGACGTCCGCGGTGCGGTCCTGCATCTGGAGGTGGCCCCGGCGCCCGTGCCCGAGGTGCCGGTCGCCGAGGGCGACGTCGTCGTGCTCGCCAGCGTGCGTCATACCACCCCCACGGTGCGGCCGGAGGAGATCTGGACGGCCCTGCGGCAGGTGTCGGGGGCCGATCTCCCACGGCCCGTCAGCACCCGGCTGCGGCAGGGCCCGATCGTGGACGGACGCGTCGCGGAGACGCTCCTCGGCTGAGCCCTTCTGCCCGGCGTGCGCCCGTCCGGGGCCGCGCTGTGCGATACTCGCAGTGGACGGGCGGTCGAGCCACACCGCCGCCCGGCCCGGTGCGAGTCCCCTCGCTGTGCGGCAACCCTGCCGGCACGCGCGACGCCCGCCAGGCGCGTCGAGCCGACTCCTGCCGGCCCATCGGTGCCGCGCCCTAGCGCGAACCGAGCGGCAACCAGGACGACTTCCGTCCACGGCCGACCGGCCTGGACGACTGCACCCGCCGCGCGGGGAGAGGGCCCGGGAGGGCCCCAGGAGTGGGCTCGGCCGCGCGGCTGGAAGGACACATCGTGTCTGAGGACAGCACCCGCACACCCGACGGCGAACACGCCTCGCAGGACGACGACCGCCAGCTCCGCGCCGCCGAGCTCGCCGCCGAGGCCCAGGCCCTCTTCACCAGTGGTCTCCCGCCCGTCATCGACGAGGACGAGGCCGAGGACGAGGCGGAGAAGACCGAGGGCGAGGACGCCGCCGAGGGCGGCGAGCTCGACGAGGGGCCGGACGTGCCCGTCGTGGCCGTCGTCTCGGACGAGGACGCCGACGAGCCGGACACCGGGGACGACGAGGACGCGACCGAGGAGCCCGAAGAGGCCCCCGCCGCACCCTTCCCGTCCTTCGGCGTCGTCTTCCAGGCGCCGGACCTCTCCGACCTGCCGCGCCGGCGCTCGCGCCGCGCCACGTCCGGGGTCACGACCCCGCAGGTCCGCCCGGTCGACGAGGTCGAGGACGAGCCAGAGGGCGTGGCGGACGAGCAGGAGCCCGGCTCCGACGACGCCACCGGCACCGGCGAGGACACGGGCTCGCGCTCGAACCGCCGCCGCCGCCGCGGGGGCAAGGGCCGCCGCCGCACGGGTTCGACCGACGCGGGGGAGGAGACGCAGGACGGTGACGAGACCGAGTCCGCACCCGAGCAGGGCGAGGACGAGGAGAGCCCGGAGGCGGGCTCGACCACCCGTCGTCGGCGACGCCGGTCGACCGGTTCCTCGACGTCCACGGACGCCTCGCCCGAGGGCGAGGCGGAGGCGGAGGACGCCGACGGATCCGACGACGACGCCAGCAGCACCCGTCGCCGTCGCCGCCGCCGTCGCAGCGGGGAGGCCGCCACGGGCGAGCGCTCGGCGCGCGACGAGGTGACCTCGGTCAAAGGCTCCACCCGCCTGGAGGCCAAGCGCCAGCGGCGCCGTGAGGGCCGCGAGGCCGGTCGCCGCCGCACGATCATCACCGAGGCCGAGTTCCTCGCCCGCCGCGAGAGCGTCGACCGCGTCATGGTCGTGCGCGGGCTCGAGGACCGGACCCAGATCGCCGTCCTCGAGGACGGCGTGCCGGTGGAGCACTACGTCTCCCGCTCGGCCCAGAGCACGATGGTGGGCAACGTCTACCTCGGCCGGGTCCAGAACGTCCTGCCCAGCATGGAGGCGGCGTTCGTCGACATCGGCAAGGGCCGCAACGCCGTGCTCTACGCCGGCGAGGTCAACTGGGACGCCGCGGGCCTGTCCTCGGGCGAGCCCAAGCGCATCGAGAACGCCCTCAAGGCCGGCGAGTCGGTGCTGGTCCAGGTCACCAAGGACCCGATCGGCCACAAGGGCGCCCGTCTGACCTCCCAGATCTCGCTGCCGGGTCGCTACCTGGTCTACGTCCCCGGCACCTCGATGACCGGGATCTCGCGCAAGCTGCCGGACACGGAGCGCGCCCGGCTGAAGAAGATCCTCAAGGAGGTCGTCCCCGACGACGCCGGCGTCATCGTCCGCACCGCGGCCGAAGGCGCCTCCGAGGCCGAGCTGCGGGCCGACGTCGAGCGCCTCACCGCCACCTGGGACCGGATCAGCGCGGCGGCGAAGAAGAGCTCCAACGCCCCGACCCTGCTGCACGGCGAGCCCGACATGACCGTCCGCGTCATCCGCGACGTCTTCACCGAGGACTTCTCCAAGCTGGTCGTCTCGGGCGAGCAGGCCTGGACCGAGGTCAAGCGCTACATCGACGACGTCGCGCCGGACCTGGCGGACCGGGTCGAGAAGTACACCGGCACGACCGACGTCTTCTCCACCTACCGGGTGCACGAGGCGATCGCCAAGGCGATGGACCGCAAGGTGTGGCTCCCCTCGGGCGGCTCGCTGGTCATCGACCGCACCGAGGCGATGACGGTCATCGACGTCAACACCGGCAAGTTCACCGGCTCCGGGGGCAACCTCGAGGAGACGGTGACCAAGAACAACATCGAGGCGGCCGAGGAGATCGTGCGTCAGCTGCGGCTGCGCGACATCGGCGGCATCATCGTCATCGACTTCATCGACATGGTGCTGGAGAGCAACCGCGAGCTCGTCGTCCGGCGTCTTCTCGAGTGCCTGGGCCGCGACCGCACCAAGCACCAGGTCGCCGAGGTGACCTCGCTGGGACTGGTCCAGATGACCCGCAAGAGGGTCGGCTCGGGGCTGATCGAGGTCTTCTCCGAGACCTGTGCGCACTGCAACGGCCGGGGCGTGATCGTCCAGAGCGAGCCGGTCCACCGCAACGGCAACGGGAATGGCAACGGCGGCGGTCACGCGGCCGCCGAGGAGTCCTCGGGCTCCAGCCGTCGCGGGCGCGGCAAGGGGCGCGGATCCTCGTCCTCGTCGGCGTCGTCACCGGCCGTCGAGAAGCACGTCCTGCCTCCGCCCAACCCCAACGGTCCGACGCCGGCCCAGATCGCGGCGGCCGCCCACGCGGCCGCGCTGCAGGCCGGTGCCAGCTCCGAGGCGGCCAACGCCGCCGCCGGTGCGGCCACGGAGGCGGCGACGCAGGACCCCGCGACGCCCGAGGGGTCCACGAGTCCCGAGACGGTTCCCCCGACGTCGCAGGCCCCGGATGCCCCCGAGGACGCCAGGGCGGTCGACACCGTCCCCACCGCCGAGCAGGACGCCGCGCCGACCGCGGGGGAGGGTCCGGAGCCCCGGACCGCCGAGACCCCGGCGACGGGGCAGGCCGGCGCGCCGGTCGACAAGCCCGCCTCCGGTCGGGCGCGCTCCCGCGCCACCCGGGCGACCGGGACCCGGGGCGGCAGCCGCCGGGCCTCCGCGGCCACCAGCGAGCCGGCGCCCGTCGCGACTCCCGAGCCGGCACCCGCGGCCGCTCCCGAGCCGGCACCCGCGGCCGCTCCCGAGCCGGTCGCGGCCTCCGCTCCCGAGCCGGTCGCGACGCCGGACCCCGCACCCGCGGGTGCCGCGCCCGTGACCGCAGACGCCTCCGTCGAGCCCGCCCTGGCACCGCCCAAGCGGCGTCGACGTGGCCGTGTGGTCGCCCCCGCCGGCCCCCCGACGGGGGTCGTCGAGACCACCGCACCGCCCGAGCAGTCCTGACGCGCTCGCCCGCCGCACCGGGCCCCGCGGCCGAGTTTGGTCGAGGGGCCCGGGCACGGTACGCTAGTGCGTCGGTTCGCCCCGGTTTACCGGGTCGGGTCTAGAGACGACGCGCGTCGCGGCGGCTCGACCCCTCCCAGCCGGGAGCTGCATACCCACCCAAGACGAGGAAGTGAGTTCAACGTGTACGCGATCGTCCGTGCTGGCGGCCGCCAGGAGAAGGTGTCCGTCGGCGACGTCCTGACCATCGACAAGGTCGGCGGTAACGCTGCTGCGGGCGACACCGTGGAGCTCGCCCCGGTGCTGCTGGTCGACGGTTCCACCGTCACCACCGACGCCGACGCCCTCGCCAAGGCCACGGTGACCGCCGAGATCCTCGGCGCCGCCAAGGGCCCCAAGATCATCATCCAGAAGTACAAGAACAAGACCGGGTACAAGAAGCGTCAGGGCCACCGCCAGCCGCTCACCCAGGTCAAGATCACCTCGATCGACGCCTGACGTCGTCGCAACCAGGAGGCTCCAGCCATGGCACACAAGAAGGGTGCGTCCTCGACCCGCAACGGTCGTGACTCCAACGCCCAGCGTCTCGGCGTGAAGCGGTTCGGCGGCCAGGTCGTCGGCACCGGCGAGATCATCGTCCGCCAGCGCGGCACGCACTTCCACCCCGGTGAGGGTGTCGGTCGTGGCGGCGACGACACGCTGTTCGCGCTCGTCCCGGGTGTGGTCGAGTTCGGCAGCAAGCGTGGCCGCAAGACCGTGAACGTCGTCGCCGACGCGGCGACCGTCGACGCCTGAGGCTCTCGCCGCAGCGCACGACTCAACGCACGTTCCGACGCCGGTGGGGCACCTGCCCCCACCGGCGTCGGCGTATCTCCACCCCCCAGCAGGACCGGCACCGATCTCGGCGCCGATGAGAGGATCTCCCCATGGCCAACTTCGTCGACCGCGTCGTCCTGCACCTGCGTGCCGGCAACGGCGGCCATGGCGTCGCCTCGGTGCACCGTGAGAAGTTCAAGCCGCTCGGCGGCCCCGACGGCGGCAACGGCGGGCGCGGGGGCAACATCGTCCTGCGCGTGGACCCGCAGATCACCACGCTGATCGACTACCACCACTCGCCGCACCGCAGCGCACCCAACGGGCGACCGGGCGAGGGCGACGAGCGCCACGGCGCCCAGGGGCAGGACCTCGTCCTTCCCGTGCCGTCCGGCACGGTCGTCACCACCCGTTCCGGCGAGGTGCTCGCCGACCTCGTGGGCGAGGGGGCCGAGTACGTCGCGGCCCGCGGCGGACGCGGGGGACTGGGCAACAAGGCGCTGGCGTCGCCCCGCCGGAAGGCCCCCGGCTTCGCCCTGCTCGGCGAGCCGGGCGAGGAGGCCGAGGTCGTCCTCGAGCTCAAGACGCTCGCCGACGTGGCCCTCATCGGGTTCCCCTCCGCGGGGAAGTCCTCGCTGGTCTCGGTGGTCTCCGCCGCGCGGCCCAAGATCGCCGACTACCCCTTCACCACCCTGGTGCCCAACCTCGGAGTGGTCACGGCCGGCGGCGAGCGGTTCACCATCGCCGACGTGCCCGGTCTCATCCCCGGCGCCTCCGAGGGCCGCGGCCTGGGCCTGCAGTTCCTCCGGCACGTCGAACGCTGCCACGTGCTCGTCCACGTCATCGACTGCGCGACCCTGGAGCCCGGTCGCGACCCGCTGACGGACCTCGAGGTCATCGAGGCCGAGCTCGCCGCCTACGTGCCCCACGGGTCGCTCGGCGGCATCCCGCTGTCCGAGCGCGTCCGCGTCGTCGTCCTCAACAAGGCTGACGTCCCCGAGGCTCGCGAGCTCGCCGAGATGGTCAAGCCGGACCTCGAGGAGCAGGGCTACGAGGTCCACATCGTCTCGGCGGTGGCCCACCAGGGCCTCAAGGAGCTCACCTACGCCCTCGCTGCGCACGTCAAGCGTGCCCGCGAGGAGCAGGTGGTCGAGGAACCCACGCGCGCCGTCATCCGCCCGCGAGCGATCGACGACCAGGGCTTCTCGGTCCGCCGCGAGACCGCCCCCGACGGCACCGAGGTCTTCCGCGTGCTGGGCGAGCGACCCACCCGCTGGGTGCGCCAGACCGACTTCGCCAACGACGAGGCCGTCGGCTACCTCGCCGACCGGCTCAACCGCCTGGGCGTCGAGGACGAGCTCCTCAAGGCCGGGGCCGTCGCCGGCTCGACCGTGCTCATCGGCCCCGAGGACGACGCGGTCGTCTTCGACTGGGAGCCGACGATGGCGGCCGGCGCCGAGCTGCTCGGCGCGCGGGGGAGCGACCTGCGTCTCGACGACCGGGCCCGCCCCACCCGCTCCGAGAAGCGCGAGGCCTTCCACGACAAGATGGACGCCGCTGCCCGTGCCCGGGCCGAGCTCGAGGCGGAGCGCAAGGCCGGACGCTGGGTCCAGGACAACTGAGCGCTCTCCGTCGCCCGGGGAGGCGATGCATGAGTATGACGAATCGTGGATTAGTATTCAGCCATGTCCTCGAGCCTCGACCGTAGCGTCGTCACTGACGCTCGCCGCCTGGTCGTCAAGGTCGGCTCCTCGTCCTTGACCGGCCCGCGGGGCGGGCTGGACGGCTTCCGGCTGCAGGCCCTCGCCACCACGCTGGCCAAGCGGGCCCTCGACGGGGTCCAGGTCGTCCTGGTGTCCTCCGGCGCGATCGCCGCCGGGATGGGCCCGCTCGGGCTGACCCGGCGGCCCAAGGACCTCGCCACCCAGCAGGCCGCCGCCAGCGCCGGCCAGGGCGTGCTCATGGCCGCCTACACCAACGCGTTCACGCTGCACGGTCTCAAGGTGGGGCAGGTCCTGCTCACCGCCGACGACATGCACCGGCGCAGCCACTACGTCAACGCCTCGCGCACGCTCGAGCGGCTGCTCGAGCTGGAGGTGGTGCCGATCATCAACGAGAACGACACCGTCGCCACCGACGAGATCCGCTTCGGCGACAACGACCGGCTGGCCGCCCTGGTGGCCCATCTCGTCGACGCCGACGCGCTGCTGCTGCTCTCGGACGTCGACGCGCTCTACGACGGCCACCCCAGCGAGCCGGGGTCCCGACGGATCCCGCACGTGCGCACCGTCGAGGAGATCGCCCACGTCGACGTCTCCGGCCACGGCTCGCAGCTGGGCACCGGGGGCATGGCCACCAAGGTGGCGGCGGCCCAGATGGCCACGGCCGAGGGCATCAGCGTGCTGCTCACCAGCGCCGACCGTCTGGTCGAGGCCTTCGCCGGCGAGGACGTCGGCACCTTCTTCACCCCGACGGGCGAGAAGAGCCCGGCGCGGCGGCGCTGGCTGGCCCACGCCACGAGCGCGAGCGGCCGGGTCGTCCTCGACGACGGTGCCGTGGAGGCCGTGGTGCGACGCCGCACCTCGCTGCTGCCGGTCGGCATCACCCGCGTCGAGGGGAAGTTCGCCGCCGGTGACACCGTCGACCTGTGCGACGTCTCCGGCCGGGTCGTGGCCCGCGGGCTGGTGGGTTACGACGCCGAGGAGCTGCGACCGCTCGTCGGTCAGCGCCTGGAGCGCGGCACCCGCCTGCGGACCGGCGCGCCGGCGCCCCGCCCGGTCGTCCGGCGCGACGACCTCGTCGTCCTCTGACCCCCTCCGGGCACCCCGCCCGGACCCCCTACCCTGGTCCCACGTCCCGCCCGAGCAGGAGCAGCAGAGCACATGAGCACCGCCCCCGTCGCACCCGAGGTCGTCGCGTACGTCCACGACATCGCCCGCCGGGCCCGTGGCGCCGCCCGCGAGCTGGCGCTCCTCACCAGGGCCGAGAAGGACGCCACCCTGCACGCGATGGCCGACGCCGTGGAGGCCGGTGCTGCCGAGGTGGTGACCGCCAACCAGGAGGACCTCCGACGCGGGCGCGAGAAAGGTCTCCCGGAGAACCTCCTCGACCGGCTCACCCTCGACGAGGAGCGGGTGCGCGCCGTCGCCGGCGCGCTCCGCGAGGTCGCCGCGCTGCCCGACCCCGTGGGCGAGGTGGTCCGTGGCTCGACGCTGGCCAACGGCCTGCAGATCCGCCAGGTGCGGGTGCCCATGGGCGTGGTGGGCATGATCTACGAGGCTCGTCCCAACGTCACCGTCGACGCCGCCGGTCTCGGGCTCAAGAGCGGCAACGCCGTCATCCTGCGCGGCGGGTCGGCCGCCGGCTCGACGAACGCCCGGCTCGTGGAGCTGCTGCGCGGCGCCCTCGTCGGCCGCGGTCTGGACCCCGACGCCGTCAACCTGCTCACCGAGGGCGGGCACGACGCCGGCCGCGCCCTGATGACTGCCCGCGGCCTGGTCGACCTGGTCATCCCGCGCGGCGGGGCGAGCCTGATCAGGACCGTCGTCCTGGAGTCCACCGTGCCGGTCATCGAGACCGGCACCGGCAACTGCCACGTCTACGTGGACGCGGCCGCCGACACCGAGATGGCCGTGCAGGTCGTGCTCAACTCCAAGACCCACCGGACATCGGTGTGCAACTCCGCCGAGTCGCTGATCGTGCACCGCGACGCCGCCGAGCGGGTGCTGCCCGGCATCATGGCCGGCTTCGCCGCCGCGGGCGTCACCGTGCACGGCGACGCCGAGATGGAGCGCTACGCCGAGGCGGCGGGTGCCGCGCACGTGCCGGTGACCGACGAGGACGACGACACCGAGTTCCTCTCCCTCGACATCTCGGCCCGGGTCGTCGACAGCCTCGAGGACGCCATCGCCCACGTGCAGGCCCACACCAGCGGCCACACCGAGGCGATCGTCACGGGCGACCGGGCCGCGGCCCGGCGCTTCATCGCCGAGATCGACGCCGCGGCCGTCATGGTCAACGCCTCGACGCGCTTCACCGACGGCGGGGAGTTCGGCTTCGGGGCCGAGATCGGCATCTCGACGCAGAAGCTCCACGCCCGCGGCCCGATGGCGCTGCCCGAGCTGACCACGACCAAGTGGGTCGTGGAGGGTGACGGTCAGGTGCGATGAGGCCGCTCCTCCGCGTCCGCGGGCGCGGGGGAGGAGTCGCGCAGCGAGTCGTGGGCGACGTAGTAGGTGGGCCGGCGCTGCAGCGTGGCGTAGATGCGGCCGACGTACTCGCCGAGCACGCCCAGGCACAGCAGCTGGATCGCCCCGAAGGCCGCGACGATGACGACCGTCGAGGTCCAGCCGGCGACCGTGTGCCCGACGATCTTCGCCACCAGGGCGTAGCCGAGCAGGACCACGGCGAGGACGAAGCCGCCCAGGCCGAACCACGTCGCCAGCCGCAGCGGCGCGCTCGAGAATCCGGTGACGGCGTCGACGGACAGCCGGACCATCCTGGCCAGGGGGTACTTGCTCGCGCCGGCCGCGCGCTGCTCCCGGACGTAGCCCACCGTCGTCGAGGGGAAGCCGAGGGCGGGCACGACCAGGCGGAGCACCCGGTGGTCCTCGGGCAGGGCGTTGACCGCGTCGACGGTCGCCCGTGACATCAACCGGTAGTCGCCGGCGTTGTCCGGGGCGTCCTTGGCGCCCATGGCGCGCATCAGGCCGTAGAAGGCACGGGCCGAGCGGCGCTTGAAGGCACTGTCGCTCGACCGGTCGGTGCGCACGCCGTAGACGACGTCGGCCTCCTCGGCCCGGGCCGCGCGCAGCATGTCGGGGATGATCTCGGGCGGGTCCTGGAGGTCGGCGTCGAGCGTGACGACCCAGGCGCCGCGCGCCGCGGCGAGCCCGGCGGAGATCGCCGCCTGGTGGCCCGCGTTGGCCCGCAGCCGCAGCACCCGCAGCTCGGGCCAGGTCCGGCGGGCGGCCTGGAGCAGGACCGGGGTCGCGTCGCGGCTCCCGTCGTCGACGGCGACCAGCTCGTAGGCCTCGCCCAGGCCGTCCAGCACCGGGCGCAGGCGCTCGATGAAGAGGGGCAGCACGTCCGCCTCGTCGAGCATGGGGACGACCACCGACAGGACGGGGGCGGAGGCGGGCATGGCACCACTGTATGTCCGCAGCGGCCGGGGTACAGTGGCACCCATGACGTCTGCGCTGTCCCAGATTCTGGTGGCCTCCGGCGAGCACGCCGAGGAGGGTGGCCACGCCATCGTCAACGAGCTGCCCTTCGAGCCGATCTGGTTCGGCGTGATCGCGCTCGGCGCCTTCGCCGCCCTGCTGCTCCTGCTGATGGTCTTCCGCAACTCGCTCGCGCTGGACCCGCACACGGACAGCCACGGCGCCGACGCCTCCGGGACGCGCACCCACTGATGCGTCTCGGGGTGATGGGTGGGACGTTCGACCCCATCCACCACGGCCACCTCGTCGCGGCCAGTGAGGCCGCGCACCTCCTCGGCCTCGACGAGGTCGTCTTCGTCCCGACCGGACAGCCCTACCGCAAGGACGCCGCGGAGGTCAGCCCGGCCGAGCACCGTTACCTGATGACGGTCATCGCGACGGCGTCCAACCCGCGCTTCACGGTGAGCCGCGTCGACATCGACCGTCCCGGACCCACCTACACCCGCGACACCCTGCGCGACCTGCGCGCGCAGCGGCCCGACGACGAGCTGTTCTTCATCACCGGCGCCGACGCCCTGGGACAGATCCTGTCCTGGCAGGGCGTCGAGGAGCTGTGGGACCTCGCGCACTTCGTCGGCGTCACCCGGCCGGGCCACGAGCTCTCCGGAGCCGGCCTGCCCGAGGACAAGGTGACCCTCCTGGAGGTCCCCGCCATGGCGATCAGCTCCACCGACTGCCGAGAGCGGACCGCCACGGGAGAACCGGTCTGGTATCTCGTGCCGGACGGCGTCGTGCAGTACATCGGCAAGTACCACCTCTACAGGGAGGACCCCCAGTGACCGCGACCCCCCGAGCGGTCGAGCTGGCGCAGGCGGCCGCCGCCGCCGCGCACGACAAGCTCGCCCAGGACGTCGTCGGCCTCGACGTCTCCGACCAGCTCGCCCTGACCGACGTCTTCGTCATCGCCTCGGCACCCAACGAACGCCAGGTCGGCGCCATCGTGGACGCCGTCGAGGACCGGCTGCGCGAGCTCGGCTCCAAGCCGTTGCGCCGCGAGGGCCAGCGCGAGGGCCGGTGGGTGCTGCTCGACTTCGGCGATGTCGTCGTGCACGTCATGCACACCGAGGACCGGCAGTTCTACGACCTCGAGAGGCTCTGGAAGGACTGCCCGCCCGTGGTCCTCCCGGACGCCGACGGCGCCACCCCGTCCGGCGCCTGATCCCGGGCATGCGGCGCGTTCTCGTCTGGCGGCACGGGGAGACCGGACACAATGCCGGGGGGATCTACCAGGGGCAGCTGGACAGCCACCTGTCGCCACGCGGCCGCGAGCAGGCCGCCGCGGCCGCGCAGGCGCTCGCGACGCGCGGTGTCAGCCGGCTGCTCAGCAGCGACCTCGCGCGGGCGTCCGACACCGCCGACGCCCTCGCGGCCCTGACCGGCCTGCGCGTCGAGCACGACGAACGCCTGCGCGAGATCCACGTGGGGGAGTGGCAGGGCCTGTCGCACACCGAGGTCGTCGCCCGCTTCCCCGACGTCGTTGCCGCGCTCGACCGGGGCGAGGACGCCGTGCGCGGCCGCACCGGCGAGCGGGTGGCCGACGTGCAGGTCCGCATGCGCGCCGTCTTCGACGAGCTGGTGGCCCGTCTCGGGCCCGACGACACCGCCGTGGTGACGACCCACGGCATGGCCAGCCGGGCGCTGGTCGCCGACGTCGTGGGACTGAGCTACCGCCAGGCCTGGCTCTCGCTGGTCGGTCTCCACAACTGCCACTGGGCCGAGCTCGTGGAGCACCGGACCGGCTGGCGGCTGGAGGCCTGGAACGTCGGGGTCACCGCCAGCGTGGGCAGCGTCACCGACCGGTGACGAGCCCGTCCGCAGCGGCCCGCTGACCTGCGAGAACGGCATACCGGACCCCGATTTGGAGATTGCTCCGGAGCCACTGTAAGGTTGACGAGTCCTCGCGACGAGGGGCTGTAGCGCAGTTGGTAGCGCACCTCCATGGCATGGAGGGGGTCAGGGGTTCGAATCCCCTCAGCTCCACAAGATCGAAGGCCCGGGTGATCTCACCCGGGCCCTTCGGCGTTCTTCCGGCGGTCGGCTGGGCACCTGTCCCGGCGGCGCTCAGGGCGTGGGGAAGAACCTCGTCACCTGCGTCATGACCTCGTCGAAGATCTTCCGGTCGAGCACGGCCCCGACCCGGCGCACGGCCGACGGGTGCAGCCGCAGCAGCCGGTCGACGCGTGCCTCGCTGGGACGGCGTCGCACGTCCCAGGCGCCCGTGCCGATGTCGACCCAGAAACGACCGGCAGCGGCCTCCTGCGCCTCGTCGAGATCGTGGTCCTTGCTCGTCAGCTGCAGCGCCAGCAGGTGGCGGCCGTCGCGGCCCACGACCAGCACCGGACGGTCCTTGCCCTTGCGCGCGTCCTCCTCGTAGGGCACCCAGGCCCAGACGATCTCGCCGGGGTCGGCGCGGTCGTCGTCGACGGGGGCGTAGGAGTAGGAGGCCGGGCGGGCGCCCTCCGGGGCGATCACGCGGGGCCGGCGGGAGGGGGAGACGAGGCGCCCGACGGCGTCGACGGCCCGCCGGGCACCCGTGCGGACCCGCTCAGCCCCGGGGACGGCGGGGGTGCGGTGCTCGGCGCTCACGCGGTGGCGCCCAGGCTGCGCTCGGCCAGGTCCGCCGCGATCTGCCGCAGGCCGGGGACGGCGGCGACGGCACGCTCGCGCGTCATCCGCTCGGTCGGGCCGCTGACCGAGAGCGCCAGCGAGCCGAGGGCGCCCGAGGCGACCGGGACGGCGACGCAGCGCACGCCGAGCTCCATCTCCTCGTCGTCGAGGGCGTAGCCCTGCTCGCGCACGCGGTCGAGCTCGGCCCGGAGGTCGTCGAGGTCGGTCAGGGTGCGGGGGGTGCGCGCCCGCAGCTCCACGCCGGGACGGGTCAGCATGTCCATGGCCCGGGCGGGCTCCATCCGGGCGAGCACCACCTTGCCGACGGCGGTGCTGTGCAGGGGGACCCGGCGGCCGACCTCGGCGAAGATCCGCAGGGTGTGGGGCGAGGGCGCCTGGGCGACGTAGACCATCACGTCACCGTCCAGGGAAGCCAGGTTGGCGGTCTCCTCCGTGAGCTCGACGGCGGCCCGCAGCGCGGGGACCGCGAGGGTGGCCAGCTGGGCTCCCGACGCGTCCCCGAGGCGGCGCGCGGCGAGTCCGACGCCGTAGCGACGACCAGGGTCCTGCCGCACCCAGCCGCGACGGGCCAGCGCGACCAGCAGGCGGTGGGTGGTGCCGGGGGCCAGCCCGACCTCGCGGGCGATCTCCGTCACCCCCATCGTGCTCTGGTGCCCGGCCAGGAGCTCGAGGATGTCGAGCGCGCGGTCCACCGACTGGACCCCTCGCGGCCGCTCCGCCTCCGGCGTGCTCATGCACCAACCCTACCGGCGGTTCCGCAGGTCAAGAACGGGCAAGGTGGGGTGTCGGTCGTTGACCGGCCCCGAATGCAGGGGCATAGTCCGACGCACGCAGAGGGCGACGCCCGCCGCCCACGCCCGATCTCCGGGGGAGAGGTGTCAATGTGGACAACCTTGCATTTCTGAGTCTGATGGCCGTCGCACCCATCGTCATCGTCGGCATCCTGCTGGCCGGCTTCCGATGGCCCGCCAAGTTCGCGATGCCGGTCGGCTACGTCGTCGCCGTCCTCATCGCCCTGCTCGTGTGGGAGATGCGGCCGGGCGCCGTGGCCGCGGCCACGGTGGAGGGCCTCATCGTCGCAGTGACGCTGCTCTACATCGTGTTCGGGGCGCTTCTCCTGCTCTCGACGGTCATCGCCAGCGGGGCGATGAGCACGATCAGGGCCGGGTTCACCGCCATCTCGCCGGACCGCCGGGTCCAGGCGATCATCATCGGCTGGCTCTTCGGGTCCTTCATCGAGGGCGCGTCCGGCTTCGGCACGCCGGCCGCCGTCGTGGCACCGCTGATGCTGGCCCTCGGTTTCCCGGCCATGGCCGCCGTCATGGTCGGCCTGATCATCCAGTCGACGCCGGTGTCCTTCGGCGCGGTCGGCACCCCGATGATCGTGGGTGTCGGGCAGGGACTGTCCGGTGACCCGGGCGTCGCCGCGCGCGAGCAGGAGCTCGGGCTCTCCCACGGCGAGTACGTCGCGCACATCGCCACGCAGGTCTCCGTCATCCACGCCCTCGTGGGCCTGCTCATCCCGCTGATCATCTCGGTCATGCTCACCGGCTTCTTCGGAGAGCGGCGCAGCTTCGCCGAGGGGCTCAAGGTGTGGCCCTTCGCCCTCTACGCCTCGGTCGCCATGACCGTGCCCTACGTCCTGGTGGCCTACCTCGCCGGCCCGGAGTTCCCGTCGCTGCTGGGCGGCCTGATCGGCCTGGCGCTGGTGATGTTCACCTCGAGCAAGGGCTTCCTCATGCCGAAGGAGACCTTCGACTTCGGCCCGCGGGCCTCCTGGGAGGAGCGGTGGATGGGTGCCCTCGACACCGACCACCTCGGCGACGACGCGGCCCGGCGCCGGATGAGCCTGCCGGTGGCGTGGGCGCCCTACCTGATCATCGCGGTGCTGCTGCTCGCCACCCGGCTCATCGACCCCCTGACGGCGGCGCTCACGTCCAGCAACCCCGTGGTCACCCTCCCGTTCCAGGACATCTTCGGCACCGGGATCTCCACCACCTGGCAGTGGCTCTACAGCCCCGGGACCGTCTTCATCGTCACCTGTCTGATCACCTACGCGCTGCACCGCATGAACGCCCAGCAGATCAGGAAGACCTGGTCGGTCGCCGGGCGTCAGATCCTGGGGACGGCCGTCGCCCTGCTCTTCGCCGTGCCGTTGGTGCGGATCCTCATCCGCTCCGGTGCCGACTTCACCGACTCGGGCCTGGCCTCGATGCCGGTCACGCTCGCCGAGGGTGCCGCCGCGGTGGCAGGGGCCAACTGGCCCCTGATCAGTCCCTGGATCGGTGCGCTGGGCGCCTTCGTGGCCGGCTCCAACACCGTCTCCAACCTGACGTTCTCGCTCTTCCAGTTCGCGACCGGCAACGAGATCGGGGTGCCTCCGGAGACCGTGGTCGCCACGCAGGCCGTCGGTGGCGCGGGCGGCAACCCGGTGGCGATCCACAACATCGTCGCGGCCTCGGCGACGGTGGGTCTGCTCGGCCGGGAGGGTGACCTGATCCGCAAGACCGCGCTGGTGACGACCTACTACTGCCTGGTCGCCGGCGGCATCGGTTGGTTCATGATCTACGGCGTCGGGCTGGCCGGGATCGTGCACGCGACCGTCGTGCTGGCCATCCTCGTCGCGACCGTCGTCTGGATGCTGCGGCGGGAGAAGACCCTGCCCCCGGTGGCGGCGGAGGCGGACGACACGGGCGCGGCCCGCTGACGGCATACCCTCCGACGACACCGCAGCGCCCCGGTCCGCGAGGACCGGGGCGCTTCGTGGTGGGCGTGGGCGGGACGCCCGCCGCCTGCCTTCAGACCAACCGTTCGCCGCGGATCGAGGCGTCCAGGATGGTGGCGGTGTGCACGAAGGGCAGTGGCCGCCCGGCCCGCTCCAGCGCCTGGCTGATCTGCATGAGGCAGCCCGGGTTGGCCGTGACGAGCAGCTGGGCCCCGGTGGAGAGGATGTTGGCCGCCTTGCGGTCGCCGAGCTCGGTCGCCGGCTCGGGGTTGAGGATGTTGTAGACGCCGGCCGAGCCGCAGCAGATCTCGGCGTCCGGGATCTCGGTGAGCCGCAGGCCGGGCACCTGGCCGAGCAGCTGGCGCGGCTGGGTGACGACCCCCTGGGCGTGCCGCAGGTGGCAGGCGTCGTGGTAGGCGACCACCAGCTCGGCGTCGGAGTCCCCGACCGGGTGCCGCTCGGCGACCGGACCCAGCTCGACGAGGATCTCCGCGAGGTCACGGACCCGCTCGCTGAAGGCGCGTGCGCGGTCGGCGTAGGTGGGGTCGTCGGCCAGCAGGTGGACGTACTCCTTCATGGACGACCCGCAGCCGGCGGAGTTGACGACGATCCAGTCGACGCCCGACTCCTCGAAGGTGTCGATGAGACGTCGGGCGAAGGACTGACCCTCCTCCTCGCGGCCGACGTGCACCGACAACGCACCGCAGCAGCCCTGGCGGCGCGGCGCGATGACGTCGCACCCCTCCGCGGCCAGCACCCGGGCCGTCGCGGCGTTGACGTCACCGAAGAACTCCCGCTGCACGCACCCGGTGAGCATCCCGACCACCGCCCGGCGGGTGCCGACGGCAGGGGTGCGCTCGGGCACCTCGACCCGTGGGCCGAGCGGGGGAGCGAGCCGCTGCATGACCTCGAGCTCGGGGCTGACCCGTCGCACCAGACCGGTCTTCTCCACGAGCCGCAGGGCGCCGGTGCGCTGGGCCAGCCGCAGCGGCCCGCGCATCAGCCGGAGGCGGCGGGGGTAGGGGAAGAGGCTGAAGATCAGGGTGCGCAGCGCGCTGTCCTTGGCCGGCCGGTCGACGCGGCGCTCGACCTGCGCGCGGGTCTGCTCGATGAGGCGGTCGTACTGCACGCCCGACGGGCAGGCGGTGACGCAGGCCATGCACCCCAGGCAGGCGTCCCAGTGCTTGACCATCGACTCCGTGAGCGGCGCGCCCTCGGACGCGGCGCGCATCAGGTCGATGCGACCGCGCGGGCTGTCCATCTCCTCGCCCCACAGGTTGTAGGTCGGGCAGGTGGTCAGGCAGAACCCGCAGTGCACGCAGTCGTCGAGCAGCTCCTCGCTCGGGGGGTTGTGCGCGTCGAAGGCCGGGGTCGCGAGCACCTCCGAGGTGCCACGGACGGTGGGCATGCCCAGCGCGACCGGCTCGTCGATGCGGGGCGCCCGCCGGCGGGGGACGCCGGTGGGTGTCTCGGCCCGGCTGTCCTGGGTCGTCATCTACATTCCTCCCACGTAGCGTCCCGGCGCGAGGATCCGCCCGGGGTCGAACTCCTGCTTGACGCGGCGCATCAGGTCGAGCCCGGGCACGGACCCCCAGCTGTCCACGGCGGCCTTGACCTCCGGCACGGCGTCGAGCACCACGGTGGAGCCGCCGAGCCGGACGCTGGTCGCGCGGAGCGCGTCCACCGCGCCCACGGTCCCGGCCACGCCCCGCCCCTCGGGGGAGCTGGCGTAGAGCACCCCGCTGCCGGCGGAACCGGACATCGTGAACCCGTGCGCGGTGGCGGTCGCCACGAGCTCGGGTATGCCGCTCAGCCGCGCCGTGGTGCGCACCAGGGTCGGGCGGCCGGCCTCGCCCATGTCGGGGAGGACCGGGGAGACGTCCGCCTCCACGGCGGAGGTGCGCGGGGTGCCGTCGCCGTTGTCGGAGGCGTCGACGGGGCCACCGCCGAGCTCACCCAGCAGGGCCGTCAGCGTGCCGACCCGAGCCTCGACGCCCTGCCGGGTGCCCTCGAGCAGCGCGGAGACCACGGCGTCGCCACCGAGCTCGGGGCCGGAGACCACCTCGACGGCCCGCGGCGCCAGTTGGGAGCGCACGAGCTCGGCCAGGACGGCCGGGAGCCGCTCGGCGCCCACCCGCGTATGGACGGACCAGCTGGCCTCCGGCAGCGGGTGGAGCCGGACCGTCACCTCGGTGACGACCGCCAGGGTGCCGTAGGAGCCGGTCAGCAGCTTGGACAGGTCGTAGCCGGCGACGTTCTTGACGACCTTGCCGCCGGCCCGGGCGATCGTGCCATCCGCGCGGACGAAGCGGACCCCGATGACGAGGTCGCGCATCGACCCGGTCCACATCCGGCGCGGTCCTGACATGTTGGTGGCCAGGGCGCCCCCGAGGGTGGAGCCCACGCCCTCGGGGCCGGCGTCGCGGCCGCGGCCCAGGGCCAGGTCGTCCACGACCAGCTGGTGCCCACCCTCGGAGAGGAGCGACTGGAGCCGGGCAAGCGGCATACCCGCCCCGGCGGTGGCGATGAGGTCGCCTCGGGAGTGCTCGACCAGCTCGGCCATCCGCGTGGTGTCGAGGACGACGTCGACGCGTTCCGGGGCGCGGCCCCAGGTCAGCTTGGAGCCGTGGCCGCGGACGACGACGGCGAGGTCCTGCTCGGAGCAGGCCCGCAGCAGCGCCGACGTCTCCTCGGTGGAGGCGGGGGAGGCGACGACCGAGGGCGTCATCCCATCGACCTGGTCATGATCGCCGGCGGGGCGCACGTCGCAGGCGCCGGCGAGGTTCTCGACGAGACCCATCAGAACAGGTCAACCCCTTCGTGGTCGGTCAGCGGGTGGGCACCCCGGACGACGCGCGGGCGCTCGCCGCACAGCCGCGGGGTGGGGTAGATCTTGCCCGGGTTGGCGATGCCGGCCGGGTCGAAGGCGCAGCGCAGCAGCTGCATGGTGTCGAGGTCGTCGTCCTCGAACATCCTGGGCATGTACTTGGCCTTGTCCGCGCCCACGCCGTGCTCGCCGGTGATCGACCCGCCGTGCTCGATGCACAGGTCGATGATCATCCCGCTGACCTCCTCGGCCCGCTCGGTCGCGCCCTCCTCGGCCGCGTCGAAGAGCACCAGGGGGTGCAGGTTGCCGTCGCCGGCGTGGAAGACGTTGGCGACCCGCACGCCGCGCTCGCGGCTGATCTCGCCCATCCGACGGAGCACCGTCGGCAGCGCGGTGCGGGGGACGACGCCGTCCTGGACGATGTAGTCGGGGGAGATGCGGCCCACGGCGGCGAAGGCCGACTTGCGGCCCTTCCAGATCTCCGCGCGCTCGGCGGCGTCGGTGGCCATCCGGAACTCGAAGCTGCCCTCCTCCAGGCAGATCCGCTCGACCGCGGCGTACTCGTGCTCGACCTCCTGGGCCGGGCCGTCGAGCTCGACGACGAGCACCGCGCCGGCGCCCTCGGGATAGCCGCAGCTCACGGCCTTCTCGGCCGCCTCGATCGCGAGGGCGTCCATGATCTCGATCGCGGCGGGCACGATGCCGGAGGCGATGATCGCGCTCGTCGCGGCCCCGGCCTGGTCCGTCGTCTCGAAGCCCGCCAGGATCGTGCGGACCTCCTCCGGCAGGCGCGTCAGCCGCACCGTGGCCCTGGTCGCCACCCCCAGCGTCCCCTCGGACCCGACGAAGGCGCCGACGAGGTCGTAGCCGGGCGCGTCCGGCGCCTCGGTGCCGAGCGTCACCTGCTCGCCGTCGGGGGTGACGACCTCGAGCGACAGGACGTGGTTGCTGGTGAAGCCGTACTTGAGGCAGTGCGCGCCGCCGGAGTTCTCCGCGACGTTGCCGCCGATCGAGCAGATCTGCTGGCTGCTCGGGTCGGGGGCGAAGTAGTAGCCCAGCGGGCTGGCGGCCTTGGTCACCTGCAGGTTGATGACGCCGGTGTCGACGACCGCGCGCTGGTCCTCCGGCCGCACCTCGTGGATCGTCCGCAGCCGGCTGGTGACCACCAGCACCCCCTCGGCGTGGGGGAGGGCGCCACCGGACAGGCCGGTGCCCGACCCCCGCGCCACGAACGGCACCCCGTGCCGCGCGCAGGCCGCCACGGTGGCCGCGATCTCGTCGGCGTCGTCCGCCAGCACCACCAGTCCCGGGGTGACGCGGTAGGCGGCGAGCCCGTCGCACTCGTAGGTCGCCAGCTGCGCCGGGTCGGTCAGCAGACGGGAGGGGGGTATGACGTCACGCAGGTCCAGCAGGACCTCCCCCACGGTCCCGCGCTCGGTCTGGATCGTCATACCCGCCCCTCCACGTCGTCGTCGAACTGTCCGTCGAGCCTAGGCGCTCAGGCCATCCGCTCGTAGGCCGGCACGGTCAGGAAGTCGGCGAAGTCATCCGCCACCGCCACCTGCAGGAAGGTGTCGGTCGCCTCCTGGTAGTCCGCCGGGTCGCCCGGGAGCTCGGCCAGGACCTCCTGGGTGAGCTGCTCCACCAGCTCGCGGGTCACGGTGCGGCCCGTGTCGGCGAGCGTGACGTCGTTGTGGATCCACTGCCAGATCTGCGAGCGCGAGATCTCGGCGGTCGCGGCGTCCTCCATGAGGTTGTGGATGCCGACCGCGCCGCGGCCCGTGAGCCAGGCGGCGAGGTACTGGATCGCGACGTCGATGTTGGCGCGCAGCCCGGCCTCGGTGACCTCGCCCGGCGTCTCGCGGACGCTGAGCAGGTCGGCGGCGGTGACGGAGACGTCCTCGCGCAGCTTGTCGACCTGGTTGGGCCGGTCGCCGAGGACCGCGTCGAAGACCTCCTTGCAGGTCTGGACCATGCCCGGGTGGGCGACCCAGGAGCCGTCGAAGCCGTCGGCGGCCTCCCGCTCCTTGTCGGCACGCACCTTGTCGAAGGCGGCCTTGTTGATCTCCTCGTCCTTGGACGGGATGAAGGCGGCCATGCCACCGATCGCGTGCGCGCCGCGCTTGTGGCAGGTGCGCACGAGCAGCTCGGTGTAGGCGCGCATGAAGGGGGCCGTCATCGTCACCGCGTTGCGGTCGGGCAGCAGCATCTCGGCCCCACGGGTGCGGTAGGTCTTGATGACGCTGAAGAGGTAGTCCCAGCGACCGGCGTTGAGGCCCGCGGAGTGATCACGCAGCTCGTAGAGGATCTCCTCCATCTGGAAGGCCGCCGGGTAGGTCTCGATGAGGCAGGTGGCGCGAATGGTGCCGCGGGGGATGCCGAGGGCGTCCTGGGCGATCACGAAGGCGTCGTTCCACAGCCGGGCCTCGAGGTGGTGCTCCATCTTGGCCAGGTAGAAGTAGGGGCCCTTGCCCGCGTCGAGCTGCGGCTGCGCGCAGGCGGCCATGTAGAGCGCGAAGTCGACGAGGCTGCCCGACGTGCGCTGGCCGTCGACGAGGATGTGCTTCTCGTCGAGGTGCCAGCCGCGCGGGCGCATGACGATCGTCGGCAGCTGGGACTGGTCGGTGGTGGTGAGGCGGTACTCCTTGCCCTCGGGCGAGGTGAACTCGATGGTCCCCAGCACCGCGTCGCGCAGGTTGCGCGGGCCTTCGACGATATTGGCCCACATCGGGGTGTTGGCGTCCTCCTGGTCGGCCAGCCAGACCTTGGCGCCGGAGTTCATGGCGTTGATCGTCATCTTGCGGTCGGTCGGACCGGTCATCTCCACCCGGCGGTCGACCAGGCCCGGGGCGTGCGGGGCCACGCGCCACGAGTCGTCCTCGCGGACCGACGCGGTCTCGGTGAGGAAGTCGAGGTCCTGACCGTCGGCGACCGCGCGGACGACCTCCTTGCGGGCGGCGAGGCGCTCCTGGCGGCGTGGCTCCAGCTCACGGTGCAGGGTCGCGACGAGCTCGAGGGCGGTGCGGGACAGGATCTCCTCGTAGCCGGGGCGCAGCTCGCCGGTCACCTCCACGCCGTCGGGCAGGTCGAGGGTCGGAGTGGTCGTCGTGTCGGTCATGCGGCGCCTCCCAAGGTGCGGATCGTGTGGGCCTGCATTCCATAATGTGGAATGATCAGTCCGTTGTGCGAAAAAGACTGTACAGGTCCTCCCCGCAGGGGTCCAGAGTTCCCGCCTCCGCCCCCGGCGTCACCCGCGACACGGCGGCTCACCCCGGCGGGGGGTGCCGGAGGGGGCGGGGGATCGCCTAGGGTGGAGAGCGTGGGAGCCCACGAGATCGTCATCAGCGCCGATGACCGGCCGGGCCGCGAGGAGCTCGTCGAGCTCTACGACGCGGTCGGCTGGACGAGCTACACGACCGACCCCGACGTGCTCGTCGCGGCGGTCGAGGGGTCGACGCGGGTCGTGACGGCCCGCTACGGCGAGGACCTCCTGGGGCTCGCCAGGGTGGTCTCCGACGGTGCCAGCATCGCCTACCTCCAGGACGTCCTGGTGCGCCCGGAGCTCCAGCGCGAGGGGGTCGGCCGCCAGCTCGTGCAGGCGGCCATGGAGCCCTTCGAGCACGTGCGCCAGAAGGTGCTCCTCACCGACGACGAGCCGCGCCAACGCGCCTTCTACGAGTCGCTGGGCTGGACCGAGCTGCGCGACCACGGCGACGGCCGGCTGCGGGCCTTCGTGCGCTTCGCCGAGGTGCCGGGGGAGCCGGCCGGCACCGACGCCGACGAGGACCTGGCCGACACCGCGTCCGTCTCGGTCTGACAGTCCCGCAACCGATCCCGACGGTCACGGTTGGGTAAGGAGACGCCGAGCCGACTTGAGCGGACCCGACGTCAGGCTGCAGGGTCCGTGGTGCGACACCGAGGTCGCACTTTCCCTGCAGCAGTTAAGGATTCCCCGATGTTGAACAGCAAGCTGTCCCGTCGTGCCTTCCTCGCCCTCACCGGAGGAGGCGCCGCCAGCACCGTGGCCTGGCCGAGCTGGGCCGCTGACGGCACCCGTCCAGGCGCCGCCCAGGCCCCCAGGCTCACCGCCTGGGACCGGCAGATCGTGACCCAGCTCCGCCCGGAGAACGCGATCGAGCACCTGACCCACCTGACCCAGACCATCGGCCAGCGCTACAGCGGCTCCCCGCAGGAAGCGGCGGCCGCCGACTACATGGCGGGCGTCCTGGACGGCTACGGCTACGACGTCGAGATCCAGTCCTTCTCCGTGCCCGCCCGTCGTCTGGGCGAGCTCTCGGGGCCGGGCCTCGACCCCGACCTGTGCTGGGGCGTCGCCTCGGCGACCCGCGGTCGTCAGGACGTGACCGTCACCGGCTCGCTGGTGCTGGCGCCCTCGGCCTCCGCCGCCGACCTGCCGGCCGACCTGACGGGCAAGGTCGTCATGCGGGTCGTCAACGCCAACAACGAGAACATCACCACCCTCGCCAACGGCGCCGCCCAGCGCGGGGCCGTGGCCTTCATCGCCACCCGTGCCGACAGCGTCTACCCGCGCCAGACAGCGGTGTCGGCGCCGAGCACCACCGTCGACATCCCGATCCCCGTCGTGGGCGTCGGCCAGGTGCAGAAGCACGCGCTGCTCGCCGCGCTGGCGACCGGCCCGCAGACGATCACCGTCACGACGGTCTTCTACCCGGCGCCCACCAGCCAGAACGTCATCGCCACCCGTCCGGGCAAGAAGGCCGGCCCTCCCGGCAACCGACGCAACGTCATGGTCTGCGCCCACTACGACTCGGTCATCGGTGCCCGCGGCGCCAACGACGACGGCTCCGGCACCGTCCTCGCGCTCGAGCTGGCCCGCACCATGCGCAACCTCCCCACCAACGCCGACCTCACCTTCGCGCTCTGGGGCTCGGAGGAGATCGGGCTCGTCGGCTCCCGCCACTACGTGGCGCAGCTGCCGGAGTCCGAGCGGGCCCGACTGCTCGGCGTCTTCAACAACGACATGGTCGGCACCAGCTGGGACCCGGCCGAGACCTACTGGGTGCTCGACTACTACGGCCTCCTCAACAAGGTCAACACCGAGGTGCTGGCCGCCGGCGAGCGGCTCGGCTACCGCGCCCGCATGAGCGACGTGACGCAGCGCGGGTCCAGCGACCACCAGTCGTTCTCCGAGGTCGGCATCGACTCGGGCAACTTCTCCTGGCGCGGCGTGGAGAGCCCCGCGCTGCTCGAGCCCGGCTACCACTCCTCCGACGACACGATCGCCCGCAACATCTCGGTGGAGCGCCTCACCGTGTCGATGGAGCTGCAGGGCTGCGCGGCCTACGCGCTCGCCCGGTCCTGACCGGCAGGTCCTGCGGGGGTGGCGGCGTCGTCGCCCCCGCAGGGCACCAGCGGCACCCCGCAGGTCCGGGGGTCCGGTCGTGGGACACTAGGTGGACCTGCCCGCGCCCATACGCCATACCCCGAGGTGCCAACCCGCTGTGTCTCCCCTCGCCCGCCCCGACTCGGTGCCCCAGCCCGCGGCCACCCCGCCGGAGCGCATCCGTAACTTCTGCATCATCGCCCACATCGACCACGGCAAGTCCACCCTGGCCGACCGCATGCTGCAGGAGACCGGGGTCGTCGAGCAGCGTCAGATGCGCGCCCAGTACCTCGACCGCATGGACATCGAGCGCGAGCGCGGCATCACGATCAAGAGCCAGGCCGTGCGCATGCCGTGGGCCCTGGACGGCGACGGCACCTACGTGCTCAACATGATCGACACCCCGGGGCACGTCGACTTCACCTACGAGGTCAGCCGCTCCCTGGCGGCCTGCGAGGGTGCCGTCCTGCTCGTGGACGCCGCGCAGGGCATCGAGGCGCAGACCCTGGCCAACCTCTACCTGGCCATGGAGAACGACCTCACGATCATCCCGGTCCTCAACAAGATCGACCTGCCCTCGGCCCAGCCGGAGAAGTACGCCGCGGAGATCGCCGGCCTCATCGGCTGCGACCCCGAGGACGTCATGCGCGTCTCCGGCAAGACCGGCGAGGGCGTGCCCGAGCTGCTCGACCGCATCGTCGAGCTGCTCCCGGCCCCGGTCGGCGACGCCGACGCCCCGGCGCGCGCGATGATCTTCGACTCCGTCTACGACACCTATCGCGGCGTCGTCACCTACGTCCGGGTCATCGACGGCTCGCTGTCACCCCGCGAGCGCATCACCATGATGTCGACCAGGGCCACCCACGAGCTGCTCGAGATCGGCGTGAGCAGCCCCGAGCCCGTGCCCTGCAAGGGGCTGGGCGTCGGCGAGGTCGGCTACCTCATCACGGGCGTCAAGGACGTGCGGCAGTCCAAGGTCGGTGACACCGTCACGAGCCAGGCCCGGCCGGCCACGCAGGCGCTCGGGGGCTACAAGGACCCCAAGCCGATGGTCTTCTCGGGGCTCTACCCGATCGACGGCTCCGACTACCCGATCCTGCGCGACGCGCTCGACAAGCTCAAGCTCAACGACGCGGCGCTGGTCTACGAGCCCGAGACCTCGGCGGCGCTGGGCTTCGGCTTCCGCGTCGGCTTCCTCGGCATGCTGCACCTGGAGATCGTCCGGGAGCGTCTCGAGCGCGAGTTCAACCTCGACCTGATCTCCACGCTGCCCAACGTCGAGTACGAGGTGACCCTCGACGACGGCAAGGTCGTCGACGTCACCAACCCCAGCGAGTTCCCCGCGGGCAAGATCGCCAAGATCACCGAGCCGGTCGTGCGGGCCACCATCCTGGCGCCGAGCGAGTTCATCGGCGCGATCATGGAGCTGTGCCAGACCCGTCGCGGCACGCTGCGCGGCATGGACTACCTCTCGCCCGAGCGGGTCGAGATGCGCTACACGCTGCCCCTGGCCGAGATCGTCTTCGACTTCTTCGACGCGCTGAAGTCGCGCACCCGTGGCTACGCCTCGCTCGACTACGAGCCCGACGGGGTCCAGGAGGCCGACCTGGTCAAGGTCGACATCCTGCTCCAGGGCGACACGGTCGACGCCTTCAGCGCGATCGTGCACAAGGACAAGGCCTACGCCTACGGCGTGCAGATGGCCGGCAAGCTCAAGGAGCTCATCCCGCGGCAGCAGTTCGAGGTGCCGGTGCAGGCCGCCATCGGCGCCCGGGTCATCGCCCGCGAGACCATCCGCGCGATCCGCAAGGACGTGCTCGCCAAGTGCTATGGCGGCGACATCAGCCGCAAGCGCAAGCTGCTCGAGAAGCAGAAGGAGGGCAAGAAGCGCATGAAGATGGTCGGCTCCGTGGAGGTCCCGCAGGAGGCGTTCATCGCCGCGCTGTCCCAGGACGGGGGCTCGGCCGCCGCCGAGAAGGGCAAGAAGTGACCGCGTCGGACACCGCCGGGTTCGAGACGCCCGGCAGCCCCGACACGTCCGGGCACTACGCGCTCGGCCACCCGGCGATCGGGCCACGCCCGCTGGCCCGGACCCGCTCGTTCACGCGCCGCGGCGGACGTATGCCGCGCACCCACCAGGCCGCGTGGGACCGCCATGCCGAGCAGGTCGTGCTCGACGTGCCCCTGGCCCACGGCGACACCTCCACGGTGGTGGACCCGGCCTACCGGCTGGACGTCGAGCAGG
The DNA here is from genome assembly GCF_006716885.1 of Ornithinimicrobium humiphilum. Lineage (NCBI taxonomy): Bacteria > Bacillati > Actinomycetota > Actinomycetes > Micrococcales > Ornithinimicrobiaceae > Ornithinimicrobium > Ornithinimicrobium humiphilum. Next base: position 2,183,324 of record NZ_VFPU01000001.1, on the reverse strand, counting down.
TCTTCGGCCGGCGTGCCCCGCTCGTCGTCGAGGTCGGCTCCGGCGCGGGTGACGCTCTCGTGGTCGCGGCCACCGCCCGACCCGACTGGGACTTCCTGGCCTTCGAGGTCTGGCGCCCCGGCATCGGCCACGCGCTCGCCAAGATGGAGCAGGCCACGGGCGGGCCGCTGTCCAACGTCCGGGTCGTCGAGGCCGACGCCCAGGTCGCGCTGCGGACCCTGCTCGAGCCGGGCTCGGCGCACGAGGTCTGGACCTTCTTCCCCGACCCGTGGCCCAAGGCCCGCCACCACAAGCGCCGGATCGTCAGCCGCGACTTCGCCGACACGGTGCTGCGGCTGCTCGCGCCCGACGGCGTCTGGCGGCTGGCGACCGACTGGCAGGACTACGCCGAGGCCATGCGGCAGGTGCTCGACGCCCACGAGGGCCTGCGTCTCGTGTCGACCGACCGCGCACCCCTGCGCCCGGTCACCCGCTTCGAGCGCCGCGGCGTCGAGGAAGGTCGGTCGATCACCGACCTCGCCTACGCCCGGGCGTAGCGCGACGGACACACGTCAACCTCGGCCAGGCCCCAGCACACGCCTCCACCCCGGCGAGTGCACCGGTTAGGTCGCCTGAACCTAAGAGGCAGGATCGTCGACGTAAGCGGTGCACTCGCCGGGGCCGGACAGGGCCAGCCGCCGCACGACGGCTCAGCCGTCCCGTCAGTCGCCGACGGCCTCGCGCGCCCGCTTGACGAGCCGAGGGTCGGGGCGCAGCACCACGTCGTGGTCCTTGTTGTCGTAGTCGAACTGGCTGAGGAAGTGGCGCATGGCGTTGATCCGCGCGCGCTTCTTGTCGTTGGACTTGATCGAGATCCACGGGGCCCAGTCGGTGTCCGTGCGCCGGAACATCTCCTCCTTGGCGGCCGTGTAGTCCTCCCACCGGTCCAGCGACTCCAGGTCCATCGGCGAGAGCTTCCACTGCCGGACCGGATCGAGCTGGCGGATCGCGAAGCGGGTGCGCTGCTCGGTGCGCGTCACGGAGAACCAGAACTTGGTGATCGTGATCCCCGACTCCACGAGCATCTGCTCGAAGAGCGGCGCCTGCGACATGAAGATCTCGTACTCCTTGTGGGAGCAGAAGCCCATGACCCGCTCGACACCGGCGCGGTTGTACCAGCTGCGGTCGAAGAAGACCATCTCCCCGGACGTCGGCAGGTGCTGGACGTAGCGCTGGAAGTACCACTGCCCCTGCTCGACCTCGGTCGGCCGGTTGAGCGCGACGACGCGCGCGCCACGGGGGTTGAGGTGCTCGGTGAAGCGCTTGATCGACCCACCCTTGCCGGCGGCGTCACGTCCCTCGAAGACGAGCACGTGGCGGCTGCCGTTGTCCTTGGCCCAGTACTGGAACTTCAGCAGCTCCACCTGCAGCAGCCACTTCTCGACCTCGTAGTAGTCGCGGCTCATCCGCTCGGAGTAGGGATAGTCCTCGCGCCAGGTGTCCACCGCCCGGCCGTCGGGCGTGATGAGGTCCGGGTCCGACCCCTGGTCGTCCCGGACCGTGTATCCCTCCTCGCGGAGCTGGTCGATGTACTCGCGGAGGCGCTGCTGCACGTCTCCGACCCTAGCGCGACACCTCCCGTCCCCGCGGGAGCCCCGGACCGTTCCGGGGCGGGGTCGCGCGGGTGGGACACTGGGAGGTATGCCGTCCGCCTTCCCGCCCGGGGACCCCGCCCCCGCCGACGGCTCGCTCCCGGCCTCCGCCCTCGAGGGTATGCCGTCGCGCACCTTCTCCGTCTACGTCCACGTGCCCTTCTGCCGGGTGCGCTGCGGCTACTGCGACTTCAACACCTACACGCTGCCGGAGCTGGGGGAGCGGCCCGGCGACGACGGCACCCCGAGCGCGCCCACCGGCCTGCAGGGCGACTACGTCCGCGCGGCCCACGCCGAGCTCGACCTCGCCGCGCGGGTGCTCGCTCCTGGGCGACCGCCGGCGGTCTCGACGATCTTCCTCGGGGGCGGCACGCCGACGATGCTGGCGCCGGACGTCCTCGGCGGGCTCGTGGCGGGCGTGCGCGACCGCTGGGGCCTGGCTCCGGACGCCGAGGTGACGACCGAGGCCAATCCCGACACCCTGACGCCCGCGGTCGCCGAGGCGCTCGCGGCCTCGGGCTTCACCCGGGTCAGCATCGGGATGCAGTCGGCGGTGCCCCACGTGCTGCGCACCCTCGACCGCACCCACGACCCGGCCAACGTCGCCTCGGCGGTGGCCGCCGTGCGTGCGGCCGGCCTGCAGGTCAGCCTCGACCTCATCTACGGCACGCCGGGGGAGTCGCTCGAGGACTGGCGGCGCAGCCTCGAGGCCGTGACCGCGCTCGAGCCCGATCACGTCTCCGCCTACGCCCTCGTCGTCGAGGAGGGGACCCGGCTCGCCGCGCAGGTGAGGCGCGGCCAGGTGCCGGCTCCCTCCGACGACGACGAGGCCGACAAGTACGAGCTGGCCGACGAGCTGCTCTCCGCGGCCGGCTACTCCTGGTACGAGATCTCCAACTGGTCGCGCGGCGCGGCCACGCGGTGCCGTCACAACGTGGCCTACTGGCGTGGCGGGGACTGGTGGGGGATCGGGCCGGGCGCGCACAGCCACGTCGGCGGCCTGCGCTGGTGGAACGTCAAGCACCCCCGGGCCTACGCCGAGCGCCTCGACGCCGGGCTCAGCCCGGCGCACGCGCGCGAGCTGCTCGGGCCGGAGGAGCGGCACGCCGAGACCGTCCTGCTCGGGTCGCGACTGGGGGAGGGGCTGCCCGTCGAGGCGCTGTCCCCCGCCGGCCGCACCGCAGTGGCGGGCCTCATCGCGGACGGCCTGGTGCAGGGTCCGGGCGCGCTGCGCGGCCGGGTCGTCCTGACCCGTCGCGGTAGACTGCTGGCCGACACCGTCGTCCACCGGCTGCTCCCCGACTAGGGGGTCGCGGGCCGCGTCCCGGCAGGGCCGGACGAGACAGACGGGTCGATTCCTCGACACGCCCGCCGTCCTGGCGTGCCCGTGCGCGCGGCGCCGGTAGACAGAAGCACGACCCTGCCGGGTATGAGCCGGCAGGGCCTGCGAACGCGTCAGATCACAAGGAAGTGGCCCGCTTCGCGAAGTATGAGTTCGCGAAGCGGGCCACGGACCAGCGGCGACGCACTGGACGGTGCGCAAGGTGTCCGGAGGCTCGCCCCCCGCGTCACCGGGAGCGTCGTGCGGGGTGCTCCACGGCACCCGTCGGACGTGCGAATCCTCGACAAGTCTTGCGACCCGCTCTTCCTCGGGAGGAAGTGCGTACCGAGATGTCTACTCCACCCGGGCTCGACCGCGCAAGAGGTCTGCGGCGCAAAAGGCGCCCGACCCGGCGTGTCGCTCTTGACACGCCGGGTCAATCGGTCGACAGAACCTCAGCTGAGGATGCGCAGCTGGAACGGGTAGTCGTAGACCTGGCCGTTGGAGGCGGCGAGGGCGCCCTTGATGTGCACCCAGAGCTGCACGACGAAGAGCGCGATCCAGATCGGGATCGCCCACAGCAGGCCTATGCCCAGCGTGAGGATGACGCTGATCCACGTCAGGATCGACACCGCGGTGATCGAGACGTTGAAGTTGAAGGCGCCCGCCGAGACGACGCGCACCGGCTGGCTCTTGTCCTTGTAGAACAGCCACACCAGGAGCGGGCCGAGGAACGGCAGCCAGCCCGCGCTCACGAGCATGGCGACGGGCGCTGAGAGGTGGGCGATGAGCATCATGGAACGCTCGTCGCCGGCGACGGACCCGGTCGTGCCCGGGTGGCCGGCGCCGTAGGCGGGGCCGGGCGGCGGCGTGGGGCCGGGCGGCGGCGTGGGGCCGGGCTGCCCGGCGGGTCGGCCGGTGGTTGGGTCGTAGGGCTGCTGGCTCATGGTCGAGCCTCCTTACTCGGGCGGTACGGTGACGAAGTCGATCAGCTCTTCGACGCTGGCGAGCAGCGTTGGTTCCAGGTCGCTGTAGGAACGCACGGTGGAGAGCATCTTCTTCCAGCCCAGGCCCACGTCGGCCTGGGTCTCGTGCGGCCAGCCGAGCGCCTCCAGCACGCCGTGCTTCCAGGAGCGTCCGCGCTCGATGACGGGCCAGGCGTCCAGGCCCAGCCGGGCCGGCTTGATCGACTGCCAGACGTCGACGTAGGGGTGCCCGAGAATCTTCACGTACGGGCTGACGCGCGCGGCCTCGGCCACGATCCGGCTCTCCTTGGTGCCGGGCACCAGATGGTCGACGAGGATGCCCAGCCGCCGGTCGCGCGTGGGGGCGAACTGCCGGATCATCGCCGACAGGTCGTCGACGCCGTCGAGCATCTCCACCACGACACCCTCGACCCGCAGGTCGTCGCCCCAGACCTTCTCGACGAGCTCGGCGTCGTGGCGTCCCTCGACCCAGATCCGGGAGCCGCTCGCGACGCGGGCCGGCTGCCCGCTGACCCGCACCGAGCCGCTGGCGGTGCGGCTCGCCGCCTGCTTCGCGGCCGCGACCTGGGCGCGCCGCTCGGCCGTGGGCGGCGTGAGCACCACGGGCTTCCCGTCGACGAGGAAGCCCGGGCCGAGCGGGAAGCCCCGCACCTTGCCGCGGCGGTCCTCCAGGTGGACGACCTGCATGCCTCCCGCCTTCTCCACCCGCACGACGGCGCCGACCCAGCCGGTCTCGACGTCCTCGACGACGAGACCGCGCTCGGCCTCGAGGTCCTGCGCGCGCCCCCGCCGGGGAGTTCGCCAGTCGGTCTTGAGCACGTCCGTCCCGTAGCGGTCCATCACAGCAGGCGAGCGTATGCCGTGTGACGGGTGTGACCCGTGAGGCGCGCTGGTCAGTCGACCTGGCGCGGCCGGGTCATGTCGACCGGCACGACCCAGGCGTCGAACTGCTCCTCGGTCAGCTCGCCGCTGGCGATGGCGGCCTCGCGGAGGGTCAGGCCCTCCTTGTGGGCCTTCTTGGCGATCGCGGCGGCCTTGTCGTAGCCGATGTGCGGGTTGAGCGCGGTGACCTGCATGAGGTTGCTGTCCAGGTTGGCCTGGATGCGCGCCGTGTTGGGCTCGAGGCCGACGGCGCAGCCGTCGTTGAAGGCCCGGCAGGCGTCGGCGATCAGTCGGATGCTCTCCAGCACGGCGTGGACCATGACCGGCTTGTAGACGTTGAGCTGGAAGTTGCCCTGGGTGCCGGCGAAGGCGACGGTGGCGTCGTTGCCGAAGACCCGGGTGGCGACCATCGTCAACGCCTCGGACTGTGTCGGGTTGACCTTGCCCGGCATGATGCTCGAGCCGGGCTCGTTCTCGGGGATGTTCAGCTCGCCGATGCCGTTTCGGGGGCCGGAGGCCAGCCACCGCACGTCGTTGGCCATCTTCATCAGCGCTCCCGCGAGCGTGCGCAGCGCGGCGGAGGTCTGGACGAGGGCGTCGTGCGCCGAGAGGGCGGCGAACTTGTTGGCGGCCGAGCGCAGCTCCAGCCCCGCCTCCTCGCCCATCTTCTGCGCGGCCAGGTCGCCGAAGCGCGGGTGGGCGTTGAGGCCGGTGCCGACCGCGGTGCCACCGATCGCGAGCTCGTGCAGCCCCTCGGCGGCGTGCCGCACCTCGGCCATCGCGTAGTCGATCTGGGCGACCCAGCCGCCGATCTCCTGGCCCAGCGTGATCGGGGTCGCGTCCTGGAGGTGGGTGCGGCCGACCTTGACGACGTCGGCGTAGGCCTCGGCCTTGGCGGCGAGGGTGTCGCGCAGCACCTGCACGCCGCCCTCGAGGCGGTCGCGCAGCTCGAGGAGCACGGCGATGTGCATCGCGGTGGGGAAGGTGTCGTTGCTGCTCTGGCCCCGGTTGACATGGTCGTTGGGGTGGACCGGGGTCTTGCTGCCCATCTCGCCGCCGGCCAGCTCGATGGCGCGGTTGGAGATGACCTCGTTGCTGTTCATGTTGCTCTGGGTGCCCGAGCCCGTCTGGAAGACCACGAGCGGGAAGTGGTCGTCGAGCTCGCCGGCGATGACCTCGTCGGCGGCGCGGACGATGAGGTCGGCCACCTCCTGCGGCAGCTCGCCGAGCTCGGCGTTGGCCTGGGCGGCGCCCTTCTTGAGGATGCCCAGGGCCTTGATGACCGGACGCCCCCAGACGAAGGTGTCGCGCCCGATCGGGAAGTTGTGGATGCTGCGCTGCGTCTGCGCGCCCCAGTACCGGTCGGCCGGAACCTCGACCTGTCCCATGCTGTCGGTCTCGATACGCACCTGGCTCATGCTCATGGACAGCCATGCTAGGCCGGGCGGCACGCTGCGGGCGCACGAGGTCGTCGGTGGCCCGGCAGGCTTGCACCGGGCGCGTAGACTGGCACTCAGAGACCGAGAGTGCCAACAGCCACCAGCATGCCGGGAGGAGGGTGGGATGAGCGACGACCGCCGCCTCGAGGTCCTGCGCGCGATCGTGCAGGACTACGTGCGCACGTCCGAGCCCGTCGGATCCAAGGCCCTGCTCGAGCGCCACCAGCTCGGTGTCTCCGCGGCGACCGTGCGCAACGACATGGCCGCCCTCGAGGAGGAGGGCCTGATCACCGCGCCCCACACCAGCGCCGGCCGGGTGCCGACCGACGCGGGCTACCGGCTCTTCGTCGACCGGCTGAGCACCATCAAGCCGCTGACGCGCGCGGAGCGGACCGCGATCGAGCGCTTCCTGCACGGCGCCGTCGACCTCGACGACGTCGTCGCGCGGACGACCCGGCTGCTGTCCAGCCTCACCTCCCAGGTCGCGGTCATGCAGTACCCCAGCCTGACGAGCTCGACGGTGCGTCACATCGAGCTGGTCCCGCTCGGCGGTCCCCGGCTGATGGTCGTGCTCATCGTCAACACGGGGCGCGTGGAGCAGCGCGTCCTCGACGCCGGCCGGGACCTCACCGGTTCCGAGGACGTCGTCGCCGAGCTGCGCGCCCGCGTCAACGCCACGTCGGTCGGCCAGCCGCTCGCGGCGGTCCCGGCGCGGCTCGCGACGCTGGTCGACGCGGCGCGCCCGGAGGACGCCTCGCTGACCTCCGCCGTGGCCGACGTGCTGCGCGACGCGCTGGAGGAGCAGACCGAGGAGCGGGTCGTGCTCGCCGGCACGGCCAACCTGGCCCGCGTGGGCACCGACTTCCCGACCTCGCTGTCCTCCGTGCTCGACGCCCTGGAGGAGCACGTCGTGCTGCTCCGGCTCATGGGCAACCTCTCGAGCACCCGCGAGGGCGACCAGGTGGCCGTGAGCATCGGTGCGGAGAACCCCTACGCCCCGCTGCGCACGACGTCCGTCGTGGCCACCAGCTACGGTGTCGCCGGCGGGCTCGGCATTCTCGGTCCCACCCGGATGGACTACCCGCAGGCGATGGCCGCGGTCCGGGCCGTGGCGCAGTACGTCGCCGAGATCCTCGACGGGTGACGCCCGTCCCGCACGACCCGACGCCAGCGGGCGGCATACCGGAGCGCCGCCCGTCGTTGCACCACCGTTGCCCGCGACCGACGACCCAAGGACGCCCCACCCCGTGAACGACTACTACGCCGACCTCGGAGTCTCCCGCGACGCCACCGCGGACGAGATCAAGAAGGCCTACCGCAAGAAGGCCCGCCAGCTGCACCCGGACGTCAACCCCGGGGCGGAGGCCGAGAGCGAGTTCAAGCGCGTCTCCCAGGCCTACGACGTGCTCGGCGATCCCGAGAAGCGGGCGGCCTACGACCGCGGGCAGGACCCCTACGCCGGCGCGACCGGCGGCTTCGGTCAGGGCTTCACCTTCAGCGACATCATGGACGCCTTCTTCGGCGGCACCGCCGCGGGCGCCCGCGGCCCGCGCTCGCGGGTCCAGCGCGGCCACGACGCCCTCGTGCGCCTCGACGTCCCGCTCTCCACCGCCGTCTTCGGCGGCGAGGAGACGCTGACCATCGACACCGCCGTGGTCTGCGGCACCTGCGCGGGCTCCGGCGCGCAGGCCGGCAGCGGCACCCGCACCTGCTCGGTGTGCGCCGGCCGCGGCGAGGTCCAGCAGGTGCAGCGCTCCTTCCTCGGCCAGGTCATGACCTCCCGCCCGTGCCAGGCGTGCCGCGGCTACGGCGACGTCATCGAGCACCCCTGCTTCGACTGCTCCGGCGAGGGTCGCGTCCGCACCCGCCGCGACCTCACCCTCAAGGTGCCGGGCGGCGTCGACACGGGCACGCGGATCCAGCTGGCCGGCGAGGGCGAGGTCGGCCCCTTCGGCGGCGAGCCCGGCGACCTCTACGTCGAGATCGCCATCGAGCCCCACGAGACCTTCACCCGTCGCGGCGACGACCTGCACTGCACCCTCGAGGTGCCGATGACGGCCGCGGCGCTCGGGGCGACCCTGCCGGTGGACACCCTCGACGGACCCACCGATATCGACATCGCTCCCGGCACGCAGCCGGGGGAGACCGTCACGCTGACCGGGCTGGGCGTGACCCATCTGCGCTCGCACGGCCGCGGCAACCTCGTCGTCCACCTGGACGTCAAGGTGCCCACGCGCCTGACCGACCGGCAGCGCGAGCTGCTGGCCGAGCTCGCCGAGGAGCGCGGCGAGGCCCGTCCCGAGGGGCGGATGGCGGCTGCCGGCCACGGCCGGGGCAGCAAGTTCTGGGACGTCCTGCGCGGCCGCTGACGGAACACCGAGTTGAGCGCACCCCTCTTCCTCGTCGGCCCGGGCACGCTGGCCGACGGCACGACCACCGTGCACCTCGACGGCCCCGAGGGCCGTCACGCCGCCGACGTGCAACGCCTGAACCCTGGGGAGCAGGTCCTGCTCGCCGACGGCACCGGCCGGGTGGCCGTGTGCACCGTGACCGCGGTCGGTCGCGGGGTCCTCGACCTCGCGGTCGAGCAGCTCCGCGACGAGCCAGAGCCGGCGCGCCGGCTGGTGCTCGTCCAGGCCCTGGCCAAGGGCGACCGCGACCTGATGGCCGTCGAGGCCGCCACCGAGCTCGACGTCGACGAGGTCGTGCCGTGGCAGGCGGACCGGTCGATCGTCCGTTGGAAGGGCGAGCGCGGCGACAAGGCCCGTCGCAAGTGGGAGCAGACCGCCGTCGCCGCGACCAAGCAGTCCCGCCGGGCCCGGGTGCCCGTCGTCGGGCAGCTCGCGGGCCGAGCCGCTCTCCTCGAGCGGGTGCGCGCCGCCGACCTCGCCGTCGTGCTCCACGAGGAGGCGACCGAGCCGCTGACCGCCCTGCCCCTCCCGGAGCAGGGCGAGGTGCTGCTCGTCGTCGGCCCCGAGGGCGGCATCACCCCGGAGGAGCTCGACGCCCTCGCCGCCGCCGGGGCGCGGCCGGTCCGGCTGGGGCGCACCGTCCTGCGCACCTCCACCGCGGGTGCGGCCGCGCTCGCGGCCCTGCACACCCTGGGAGGTTGGCGATGAGCGTCGCCACCAGCAAGCCTGCGGCGCCGCCCGTCCCGCCCTCGATCTTCTCGCCCGGCCTGCGCAGCGCCTCGATCGGTGCCACCGCGCTCATCGCCCTGCTGGCGCTGGAGTACATCGCCGTCGGCGCCGCCATGCCGACGGTCGCCGGCGCCCTCGACGGCTACGGCCTCTACAACATGGCCTTCGGTGCCACCGTCGCCGCGAGCGTCGTCGGCATGATCGTCGGCGGCTGGTGGAGCGACAAGGCCGGGCCACGCCCGGTCACCGTCACCGGCGTGCTGACCTTCGCCGGTGGTCTGCTGCTCGCCGGGCTCGCGCCGCTCATGGAGGTCTTCGTCCTGGGCCGCGCGGTGCAGGGGCTCGGCAGCGGCATGACCACGGTCGCGGTCTACGTCGTCATCGCGCAGCGGGTGCCCGACGTCCGGCGACCGGCGGTCTTCTCCCTGCTCGCGGCCGCCTGGGTGGTGCCGGGCCTCGCCGGCCCGCTCCTCACCGGTGTCATCGTCGAGCACCTCACCTGGCGGTGGGTCTTCCTCGGCGTCGCCCCGGTCGCGCTGGTTGCCCTGGGGGTCTTCTGGCGGGCCCTGAGCGCCACGAGGGCCAGCTCGGACGACACGCGGGCACGGCCCGCCACGCTGTTCTGGGCGGTGGTCGCCGCGGTCGGCGTCGGCCTGCTCAACATGTCCGGCGAGCGGATCGAGGGGATCGAGCTCGTGGTCGGCCCCGTGATCCTCGTGCTGGTGGCGGTCGCCAGCTGGCGGCTGCTGCCGCCGGGCACGCTGCGCTTCGGCCGCGGCCTGCCGTCCGTCATCGGTGTCCGCGGGGCGATGGGCGGCTCCTTCCTCGCGGCCGAGGCCTACCTGCCCCTCATGCTCCGCGACGAGCACGCCTACTCACCGGCCCAGGCCGGCGCCGTCCTCGCGGCCTCCTCGGTGGCCTGGGCGCTGGGCTCCTGGGTCCAGGGCCGGCTGCGCGAGAGCATCGACCGCTACCAGGTCATGACCCTCGGCGTGGTGATCTTCATCGCGATGATGGGTCTGCTCGCGGTGTCCGTGTGGCTGCGCTGGCCGGGCTGGGTCCCGATCCTCGTGTATGCCGTCGCCACCCTCGGCGTGGGCCTCGCCTACCCGACGACCACGCTGCTCACCATGCGGCTGTCCCCGGCCGCGGAGATGGGGCGCAACTCCTCCGCTCTGCAGGTGGGAGAGTCCCTCACCGGTGCGGTCTCGCTCGCGGTCACCGGCGTCGTCTTCGGCTACTTCTACGCGGCCCAGCCGCACGCGGCCTTCGTGGGCGCGCTCGGCGTGTCGGCCGCCGTGGGCATGCTGGCCCTCGTCAGCGTGCTGCGCTCACGACCCGTGCCCGACGCGACTGGCTGAGCCCGAGGCCGCACCCGCATAGACTGGAGGTCTGATGACAGAGGCCAGCACGGAGCACCGCACGTCACCCACCCACACCGTCGTGATCCCGGAGGACGTGCCGATGGTCACGCTCCTGGGTCCCCACGACGAGCTGCTGCGCACGGTCGAGCGCGCCTTCCCCAAGGTGGACGTCCACGTGCGGGGCAACGAGTTCCGGCTCTCCGGCGACTCCGGCGAGCTCGTCCTCGTGGAGCGGCTGATCGACGAGCTGCTCGCCGTCACCGCCGCCGGCCAGCCGCTCAACCGCGACGCGGTGGAGCGCTCCATCGGCATGCTGCGCACGGCGACCACCGGTCGCCCGGCCGAGGTGCTGACGACCAATATCGTCTCCAGCCGCGGGCGCACGGTCCGGCCCAAGACGCTCAACCAGAAGCACTACGTCGACGCGATCGACCGGCACACCATCGTCTTCGGGCTCGGCCCCGCCGGCACCGGCAAGACCTACCTGGCGGTGGCCAAGGCCGTCGCCGCGCTGCAGGCCAAGGAGGTCAACCGGATCATCCTGACCCGGCCCGCCGTGGAGGCGGGGGAGCGGCTGGGCTTCCTGCCGGGCACGCTCACCGACAAGATCGACCCCTACCTGCGGCCGCTCTACGACGCGCTGCACGACATGGTCGACCCGGACTCCATCCCGCGGCTCATGGCCGGAGGGACCATCGAGGTGGCTCCGTTGGCCTACATGCGCGGGCGCAGCCTCAACTCCGCGTTCATCATCCTCGACGAGGCGCAGAACACCTCGCCCGAGCAGATGAAGATGTTCCTCACGCGCCTCGGCTTTGGCTCCAAGATGGTCGTCACCGGCGACACCACGCAGGTCGACCTCCCCAGCGGGACCAGCTCGGGCCTGCGCGTCGTCCAGGAGATCCTCGCCGGCGTGGACGACATCCACTTCGCCCACCTCACCAGCCAGGACGTCGTCCGACACCGGCTGGTCAGCGACATCGTCGACGCCTACGGCCGGCACGAGGCCAGGCGCGGCGGTCAGGGCGGCCGGCGCGGCGGCGGGACGGAGGAGCGATGAGCATCGAGGTGCTCAACGAGTCCGGGGAGGTGCCGTCACCGGTCCCCGAGCAGGAGCTCGCCGACCTCGGACGCCACGTCCTGGAGCAGCTGCGCGTGCACCCGCAGGCCGAGCTGACGATCACCCTCGTCGACGAGGCCGCGATGGCTGCGCTGCACGAGCGGTGGATGGACCTGCCTGGACCCACCGACGTCATGAGCTTCCCCATGGACGAGCTGCGTCCGGGCCACGACGAGGAGGACCCCGCGGAGGGAGTCCTCGGCGACGTGGTGCTCTGCCCGTCGGTCGCCCGCAAGCAGGCCGCTGCCGCGGGGCACGCCGTGGGCGACGAGCTGCTCCTGCTCACCACGCACGGCATCCTCCACCTGCTCGGCTTCGACCACGCCGAGCCCGAGGACGAGTGTGAGATGTTCGACCTGCAGCGCACGCTGCTGCTGACCTTCCTGGCCCAGCGCGGCCGCACGACGACCGCCGCCCCGGAGGCGGGCCGGGCATGACTCCGCTCGTCGCCGTCGCCGTCGTGACGACGGTGATCGCCTTCCTCCTCTCGGCCGGCGAGACCGCGCTGATGCGCACCAGTCGTCATCGCGCGGAGCAGCTCCTCGAGGAGGGGCGTCGTGGTGCCCGCGCCCTGGTGCGCATCACCGCCGACTCCCCGCCCTACCTCGCGGTGGCCAACTTCGTCCGCGTCGCGGCCGAGGCGGCGACCGCCGTGGCCGTGACCGTCGCGGTCGACATCGTCACCGACTCCCACTGGAAGACCGCCCTCATCGCCACGGCGATCATGGCCGTGGTCTCCTTCGTCGTCGTCGGGGTCTCGCCGCGCACGCTGGGGCGCCAGCACGTCGAGGCCGTGGCGCTGACCGCGGCGCCGGTGGTGCGCACCCTGCGGCTCTTCCTCGGACCGGTGGCAAAGCTGCTCGTCGTCTTCGGCAACATGGTCACCCCGGGCCGCGGCTACGCCGAGGGTCCGTTCGCCTCGGAGGCCGAGCTGCGCGACCTCGTCGACCTGGCGGGGGAGTCGGCAGTCATCGAGGACGAGGAGCGGGAGATGATCCACTCCATCTTCGAGCTCGGCGACACCGTCGCGCGCGAGGTCATGGTGCCCCGCCCCGACCTCGTGACGATCAAGGCCGAGAAGGTGCTTCGTCAGGCGATGTCGCTCTTCCTGCGCTCGGGCTTCTCCCGCGTGCCGGTCGTCGGGGAGGACACCGACGACGTGCTCGGGATGCTCTACTTCAAGGACGTCGCCCGGGCGGTCAACGCCAATCCCGACGCCGCGCACACGGTGCCCGTGACCGAGGTCATGCGCCCCGTCCAGCGGGTGCCGGAGATGAAGCGGGTCGACGACCTGCTGCGCGACATGCAGCGCGACCGGCAGCACGTCGCGATCGTCATCGACGAGTACGGCGGGACGGCCGGCCTGGTGACGATCGAGGACATCCTCGAGGAGATCGTCGGCGAGATCACCGACGAGTACGACCGCGACCAGGCCGAGGTCGAGACCGTCGAGACCGACGACGGCAGCGTGCTGGTGCGCGTCCCGGCCAACCTGCCGGTGGACGACCTGGCCGAGATGTTCGACGTCGAGATCGAGTCCGAGGACGTCGACTCGGTCGGCGGGCTGCTCGCGACGGTGCTCGGCCGCGTCCCGATCCAGGGCGCCGTCGGCGTGGTGTCGGGCCTCGAGCTGACCGCTGAGCGGATGGCCGGCCGCCGGCGCCGGGTGGCGACCGTGCTGGTCCGCCCGCTCCCGCCGGCCCCCGACCGCGACGACGACCACGAGCAGGGCCGCCAGGCCGCTGACGCAGGTGCCGCCCCCGGCACCGAGACCACGGAGGTGAGCCGTGCCCACTGACCCCACGACCGAGGGGAGCGCGCCCGAGGGCGGTGCGACGCCCTACCGGAGCGGCTTCGCGTGCCTCGTCGGCCGGCCCAACGCCGGCAAGTCGACGCTGACCAACGCCCTCGTCGGCAGCAAGGTCGCGATCACCTCGTCCAAGCCCCAGACCACGCGGCACACCATCCGCGGGATCCGGACCACCGAGACCTCGCAGCTGGTCCTCGTGGACACCCCGGGACTGCACCGTCCGCGCTCGCTGCTCGGCCAGCGCCTCAACGACCTGGTGCGTGACACCCTCCTGGGCGTCGACGTCATCGGCTTCTGCCTGCCCTCGGACCAGCGGATCGGGCCCGGCGACACCTTCATCGCCAACGACCTGCTCGACCTGCACCGGGTGCGGAAGGTGCCGGTGGTGGCGATCGCGACCAAGTCCGACGCGGTCACCCGCGACCGCCTGGCCGAGCACCTGGTCGCCATCGACCAGCTGGGCGACTGGGCCGCGATCATCCCCTGCTCGGCCGTCCGCGGCGAGCAGGTGGAGGAGGTCGCCGAGCTGCTCGCGTCCTTCCTGCCCGAGTCTCCACCGATGTATCCCGCCGACCAGCTCACCGACGAGCCGGCCGTCGTCATGATCGCCGAGCTGGTCCGGGAGGCGGCCCTCGAGGGCGTGCGCGACGAGCTGCCGCACAGCCTGGCGGTGCAGGTCGAGGAGATCGTGCCGCGGCCGGACCGCCCGGCGGACGACCCGATGAGCGACGTGCGCGTCAACGTCTACGTGGAGCGACCGAGCCAGAAGGCCATCATCATCGGCCGCGGCGGGTCGCGGCTGCGCGAGGTCGGCACCACGGCCCGTGAGGGCATCGAGCGGATCCTCGGGCACCGCGTCTACCTCGACCTGCACGTCAAGATCGCCAAGGACTGGCAGCGCGACCCCAAGCAGCTGGACCGCCTGGGCTTCTGACCTGCCCGGGAGCGGGTCGGCGTGGCAGAGTGAGCGCATGACGAAGCTCCTCAACGATCCCGCGCAGGTCGTGGGGGAGGCGCTGGCCGGTCTGGTCGCCGCCCACCCCGGCCTCGTGGAGGTCGACGCGGAGCACCGGGTGGTGACCCGCCGGGGCGGGCCCACCGAGGGCAAGGTCGGCGTCGTCTCTGGCGGGGGCTCGGGTCACGAGCCGATGCACGCCGGCTACGTGGGGCGGGGCATGCTCGACGCCGCCTGCTGCGGGGAGGTCTTCACCTCTCCGGTCCCCGACCAGTTCGTGGCCGCCTGCCGCGCGGCCGACGGCGGGGCGGGCGTGCTCCTGGTCCTGAAGAACTACACCGGCGACGTCCTCAACGCCGAGATGGCCGTCGAGCTGCTCGCCGAGGAGGGCGGCCCGGCGGTGGAGACCGTCGTGACCGACGACGACGTCGCCGTCGAGGACAGCACCTGGACGGCCGGCCGTCGCGGCACCGGGGTCACGGTCCTCGTGGAGAAGATCGTCGGTGCCGCGGCGGAGGAGGGCCGCGACCTGGCCTCGTGCGCGGCGCTGGCGCGGGAGGTCAACGCGCGCGGACGGTCGATGGGGGTGGCGACCTCGGCGTGCACGCTGCCGTCGACCGGCAGGCCCTCCTTCGACCTGCCGCCCGGCCAGATGGAGCTGGGCGTCGGGATCCACGGGGAGCCGGGGAGGCGACGCCTGCCGCTGGGGACGGCGCGGGAGGTGGCCGAGGCCCTGGTGGTACCGGTGGTCGAGGACCTGGGACTGCGGCGCGGCGACCCGGTGGTCGTGCTGCTCAACGGGATGGGCGGCACCCCGCTGCTCGAGCTGCACCTCATGTTCGCCGAGGTGCGCACCCTGCTCCACCAGACGGTGGGCGTGACCGTGGTCCGCAGCCTCGTGGGCAACTACATCACCTCGCTGGAGATGGCTGGCTGCTCGGTCACCCTCCTGCGGGCCGACGACGAGATCGTGCGGTTGTGGGACGCCCCCGTGGTGACCCCCGGCCTGCGATGGGGAGCGTGAAAGACGACGTGGCTGACCTGACCGCCTTCCAGTCCTGGATCGCCGGGGCCGCCGCCGAGCTGGCAGCGGCCGCCGACCATCTCGGCGAGCTCGACCGCGCCATCGGGGACGGCGACCACGGCACCAACATGGCCCGTGGCTTCGGGCGCAGCGCCGCCCTGGCGAAGGAGGAAGACTTCGCCAGCATCGACGCCTACCTCAAGAAGGTCGGCATGACCCTGGTCAGCACGGTCGGGGGAGCATCGGGACCGCTCTACGGCACCTTCTTCCTGCGCTTCGCCGGCCCGATGGCGGCCACCGAGGACGCCGGCGTCCACGCCTTCGCGCAAAGCCTGCACGCGGGCGTCGACGGCATCGTCGCCCGGGGCAAGGCGGAGGTGGGCGACAAGACCATGTACGACGCCCTCGCCCCCGCGCTGGAGGCCTTCGACGACGCCAACGCCGAGGGCGCCTCGCTGGCCGACTGCCTGCGCGCCGCGGCCGACGCCGCAGCCGCCGGTCGCGACGCCACCGAGCCGCTCGTCGCCCGCAAGGGCCGGGCCTCCTACCTCGGGGAGCGCAGCGCCGGCCACGTCGACCCCGGCGCGAGCAGCGCGGCGATCCTCCTCGAGACCGCCGCGCGGACCCTGGGCTGAGCCCACCCGTGATCTCCCTCGTCGTCGTCGCCCACAGCCGTCCCCTGGCACGGGCGGCCGTGGCGCTGGCGGCCCAGATGGTCGCCGGCCCCGACGCTCCGCACGTGGGCGTGGCCGCCGGGCTCGACGAGGAGACGACCGGGACCGACGCCGCCGCGGTCGCGGAGGCGCTCCGCGTGGCCCACGCGGCCTCCGGGGGAGCCGGGGTGCTGGTGCTGCTCGACCTGGGCAGCGCCGTCCTGTCGACGGAGATGGCCCTCGAGCTCGTCGACCCCGAGGTGGCCGAGGCGGTGCGGGTCACGTCCGCCCCGCTCGTCGAAGGGCTGGTCTCGGCCGTCGTCACGGCCGCCGCGGGAGGGGACCTCGACGCCGTCGAGCGCGAGGCGCGTCGCGCCCTGCTGCCCAAGGCGGTGCATCTGGGGGACGAACGGACCGCTGATCCCCCGGAGCAGCACGTCGGCCCGGCCGGTGAGGCACTGACCGCGGAGCTGCCGGTCGTGGGCGAGCACGGGCTGCACGCCCGCCCGGCCGCCCGGCTCGTCGCGCGCGTCGCCGAGCTGGCGCCCCGCACGACGGTGCGGGTGCGCAACCTCACCTCCGGCCGGGGCCCGGTGGACGCCCGCAGCGTCTCGGCCGTGGCGACCCTCGACGCCCGCCGGGGCCACGTGCTGCAGGCGGAGGCCAGGGGCCCCGAGGCCGAGACGGTGCTCGAGGCGCTGACCGACCTCGCCGCCCGGGCCTTCGGCGACCTCCCCGGCCCGGCCGAGCCGCTCGCCGACGTCGTCCTGCCGGCCCCGACGGTGTCGGCCGAGCCCGGGGTCGCCGGCTCCGGGCTCGAGGCCGCCGTCGGTCCCGCCGTGCTCGTCGACGTCCTCCCGGACCCTCACGGGATCGAGGCCGAGGACACCGCCACCGAGCTCGCCCGGCTCGAGGAGGCCGTGCAGGCCGCCCTCGCGCAGTTCGCCGAGCTCTCCGAGCAGGCCGGGCGCGACCTCGGGGAGGAGGAGGCCGAGCTCTTCCTGGCCCAGTCGATCCTGCTCCGCGACCCCCGCATCACCACGCGCGCCCACGAGCTCGTGGCCGGGGGAGCCTCCGCCGCGGCGGCCTGGAGCGACGCGGTGACGGAGACCGCGACGGCCTTCGAGCAGCTCCCGGACCCCTACCAGCGCGAACGCGCCCAGGACATCCGGGGCATCGGCGAACGGGTGCTGCGCCTGCTCCTCGGGCTGGAGCAGCCCAGGGTCGTCGAGGAGGGGGTGCTGGTCGTCGACGAGCTCGACGCGGCCGTGGCCATCTCCGTCGACGCCTCCCGGGTGCACGGCATCGTCACCCGGGCGGGCGGTGACACCGGCCACGGCGTCCTCATCGCGGCCTCCCGCGGCATCCCGGTGCTGACCGGGGTGGGGGAGCGGGCCGACGTCGAGCCGGGCACGCTGCTGGCCTTCGACGTCCGCAGCGGCGAGCTCGCGGTCGACCCCTCGCCCCCGGTGCGGTCCGCCTTCGAGGAGATGGTGGCCACCCGCCGGGCCGAGCGGGAGGCGGCCCTCCACAACGCGCACCTGCCGGCGGTGACGACCGACCACGTGCGGATCCGGGTCAAGGCCAACGTCTCCTCGGTCGCCGTGGCCCGGCTCGGCGCGGGGCTCGGGGCCGACGGCTCGGGCCTGATCCGCACCGAGGCGGTCTTCGCCCAGTGGCGGCAGGCGCCCACGACGGACCAGCAGGTCGAGGTCTACCGCGCCATCGCCGACGTCTACCACCCGCACCCCGTGACCATCCGCACCTGGGACGCCGGCGGCGACAAACCGCTGGCCTTCGTGCCCCGCGAGGCCGCCACCGCCAACCCCTTCCTGGGGGCCCGTGGGCTGCGCGCCTTCGCCGACGACCCGACGCTGGTGCTCGAGCAGCTCGAGGCGATCTGCCGGGTGGCGGTCGACCGCCGCATCCGTGTGCTCTTCCCGATGATCACCACGGCCGCCGACGTCGCCACCGCGCGCGAGCTGCTCGACCGCGCGGCCCGCCGCGCGGGGCTGGGCCGCCCGCCCGAGCACCTGGAGGTCGGGATCATGATCGAGGTGCCCGCGGCGGCGCTGCGGGTCCGTCAGCTGGCGACGGGGCTCGACTTCGTCTCGATCGGCAGCAACGACCTGGTGCAGTACGTCCTGGCCGCCGAGCGCGGCAACCCCGCGGTGGCGCCCTGGTCGGACCGGCTGGAGCCGGCGGTGCTGGAGCTGATCCGGCACGTCGCCGACGGGGCGCCGGACGGCGTGGACGTCTCGCTGTGCGGCGCGATGGCCGCCGACCCCGACCTCGCCGGCCTCCTCGTCGGTCTCGGGGTGACGGAGCTGAGCACGTCGGCCGCCACCGTCCCCATGGTCAAGCAACGGCTGCGGGCCGGCTCCACGGCGGAGTTCCGCGCCCTCGCGGACCGGGCCCTGGCCGCGGCCGACGCCGGGGAGGTGCGTGCCCTGCTGGAGCGGGCCGGACGGCGGGCGACCGCCTGAGGGCGGACGCCCACGGCATGTCCGGGCGTTCAGCGCACCCCGCGCGGCCGGAACTGCACGCTGATCCGCGGCCCGACGGGCTGGGAGGTCTTGGGGACGCAGTGGTCCCAGGTCCGCTGGCAGGACCCGCCCATGACGAGCAGGTCGCCGTGCCCGAGGACGTGACGGATGCTCGACCCGCCGCCGCGGGGACGCAGCAGCAGCGCCCGCGGCGCGCCCAGGCTGACGATCGCGACCATGGTGTCCTGCGTGGTGCTGCGGCCGTGCCGGTCGCCGTGCCACGCCACGCTGTCGCGGCCGTCGCGGTAGAGGCACATGCCCGCGGTGCGGAAGGGCTCGCCGAGCTCGGGGGCGTAGTAGGCGCTCAGCTCGTCGCGCGCCCGGGTGAGCACGGCGTCGGGGAGCACCTCGTGCTCGCGGTAGAAGCGGAGCAGCCGAGGCGTGTCCACCTCCTGGTCCCACATGGTGCGCCGCTCGGCGCGCCACTCCACGCCGGCAGACCCGCCCAGCGTGAGGCGCGCGAAGAGCTCGTCGGCGCCGGTGACCCAGCCGGGGCGGACGTCGACCCACGCGCCGGAGGTCAGGACGGTCCGGCGCAGCCCGTCGGCGAGCGGCCGGAGGCCGACCTCGTCGACCTGGTCGAGGAGAGAGCCCTGGAGCATCATGACGCCCACTGTAGAACAGGTGTACGATACACGCCATCCTCGTGCGGCGCCCCACCTGCCGGGCGCGAGGGGGTCGCGGTGGGAGGATGGACCCATGCCCACCTACCGCGAAGCAGCCGTCGTGCTGCGCACGCACAAGCTGGGCGAGGCCGACCGGATCGTCACGCTGCTGACCCGCGGCCGGGGCCGGGTGCGAGCGGTGGCCAAGGGCGTACGTCGCACCAAGAGCAAGTTCGGCGCCCGGCTGGAGCCGGGGATGGTCGTCGACGTCCAGTGCTACGAGGGCCGCAACCTCGACACGATCACCCAGGCCGACGCGCTGGCCACCTACGGCGAGGCCATCGCGCGCGACTACCCGGCCTTCACGGCCGCCAACGTCATGCTCGAGACCTGCGAGCAGCTCACCGACGAGGGACAGCCCGCGCCGCAGCACTTCCGGCTGCTGGCGGGCGGCCTGGCAGCGCTCGCGACGGGCGAGCACGACCCACGGCTGGTCCTCGACTCCTACCTGGTCCGGGCCCTGGCCATCGCGGGCTGGCGGGCCAGCTTCACCGACTGCGCGCGGTGCGGCATGACCGGTCCCCACCGCGCCTTCCACGTCCCGTCGGGCGGCTCGGTCTGCTCGGTATGCCGTCCGCCGGGCAGCTCGGCGCCCGCGCCGGAGACCCTGGAGCTGCTGCGTGCGCTCTTCGACGGAGACTGGTCGGTCGCCGACGTCAGCCAGCGGCGGCACCGCAGCGAGGCCAGCGGCCTCGTCGCCGCCTACCTGCAGTGGCACCTGGAGCGCGGCGTCCGGTCGCTGCGCCACGTCGAGAGGACACCATGACCCGCGAGCCGCGCCCGCCCTTCCCGCACCCCTCGGGGGCCCGCCCCCCCGCCGTCCCCCGCGAGCTCGTCCCGCGGCACGTGGCGATCGTCATGGACGGCAACGGCCGGTGGGCCAACCAGCGGGGCCTGCGTCGGACGCAGGGCCACGAGGCGGGGGAGGCGAGCCTGCTCGACGTCATCGCCGGCGCGATCGAGGTCGGCGTCCAGTGCGTCTCGGCCTACGCCTTCTCGACGGAGAACTGGCGGCGCAGCCCCGAGGAGGTGCGCTTCCTCATGAGCTTCAACCGCGACGTCATCCGGCGCCGGCGCGAGGAGCTCGACTCCTGGGGGGTCCGGGTGGTCTGGTCCGGCCGACGACCGCGGCTGTGGAAGTCGGTGATCTCCGAGCTCGAGGACGCCCAGGAGCGCACCAGGGACAACCGGGTGATCACGCTCAACTTCTGCGTCAACTACGGCGGGCGGGCCGAGATCGCCGATGCCGTGCGCGCCATCGGCCAGGACGTGGCCGAGGGCCGGCTGCGACCCGGTGGCATCGATGAGCGGACGGTGGCGCGCTACCTCTACCACCCCGAGGTGCCCGACGTGGACCTCTTCCTGCGCAGCTCGGGCGAGCAGCGCACGTCCAACTTCCTGCTGTGGCAGAGCGCCTACGCCGAGATGGTCTTCCTCGACACGCTGTGGCCGGACTTCGACCGGCGCCACCTGTGGCAGGCCATCGAGACCTATGCCGCTCGCGACCGCCGCTACGGCGGTGCCGTCGACGCGGCGGCCGGCGAGGCCGGGGGCTCGTAGGGCTCCGGCGCCGACGGCTCCGGCTCCGTGCCGCTGCCTGGGGCGCCGGGGCGCGACGTCCTACCGGTCGGTGCAGCCGGCGCAGGTGCCGAAGACCTCCAGCGTGTGGCTCACGTCGGTGAAGCCGTGCTCGGCCGCGACCCGGTCGGCCCACTTCTCCACGGCCGGACCCTCGATCTCGACGGTGCGGCCGCAGTGCCGGCAGACCAGGTGGTGGTGGTGCCCGGTCGAGCACATCCGGTAGACGGCCTCGCCCTCGTCGGTGCGGATCATGTCGACCTCGCCCGCCGCCGCCAGGGACGTGAGGGTCCGGTAGACCGTGGCCAGCCCGACCTTGTCGCCGGCCTCGCGCATTCGGGCGTGCAGCTCCTGCGCGCTGGTGAAGTCCTCGCTCTGCCCGAGGCGCTCGACGACGGCGGCCTGCTGGCGGGTCGGGCGGCGGCGGGGGGCGGTCACGGGCGCACCTCCTGGGCGTCGGGCTCGGCGGGGGAGTGGTCGAGCGGGTCGTCGCTGTGCTCGTCGTAGTGGCCCTCGTGCGCCGCGTGCCGGTGGCCGTCGTGCAGGTAGTCGACGTGGTCGCCGTGGGGGATCGCCTCGTGGCCGCACCCGGGGCCGTGCTCGTGGGCGTGCCGCTCGGCGAGCCGGTGGCGGCGCCGGGCCAGCGCGCGGACGGCCGCCCCGGCCGCCATCGCCAGCGCGAAGACGGCGATGGTGAGGAGCACGATCGTGCCGCCGGTGGCCGTGTCGAGGCGGTAGGAGAGCGCGACGCCGCCGACCGAGGAGGCGACCCCGAAGAGCACGGCCCAGGCCGTGGCGCTGCGGAAGCTGCCCGACACCTGCTGCGCCGCGGCGTTGGGGATGATCATGAGGGCGCTGATGAGCAGCAGCCCGATGACCCGCATCGCGACCACGACGGTCACCGCGGTGAGCACGCCCAGCAGGATGTTGAGGGCCAGCACCGGCAGGCCGCTGGCGCGGGCGTACTCCTCGTCGCCGGCGACCGCGAAGAGGCGCGGGCGGAGCACCAGGGTGATCGCGACGATGACGGCCGAGAGCAGCCCGAAGACGACGAGGTCTTCGCGGGACGTCGTGGTGATCGCCCCGAAGAGGTAGCCGTTGAGGCTGCCGGTGCGCCCGCCCTCGGAGCGGTTGATGATGACCACGCCCGCCGCGATGCCGCCGTAGAACATCAGCGCGAGCGCGACGTCGCCGGTGGTGCGGCCGCGGGCGCGCACGACCTCGATGACGACGGCGGCCAGGGCGGCGGTGACCAGGGCGGTGAGCACCGGGGCCTGACCGGTCAGGACGCCGACCGCGACGCCGGCCAGGGCCACGTGCCCCAGCCCGTCGCCGATGAGGGAGAGCCGCCGCTGGACCAGGAAGATCCCGACCATCGGGGCGGCCAGCCCCACGAAGAGGGCGGCCAGCAGCGCGTTGCGCATGAAGTCGAGCCCGAGCATCTCGCTCATCCGAGCACCTCCCGTCCGGACCGTCGCGCGAGCTCCGCCTGGTGATCGGCATACCTCTCGGGGGTGCCGTCGAAGGTCACGTGCGAGGAGTCCACCTCCACGATGCGGTCGACGATGCCGCGCAGCGCGCTGAGCTCGTGCGTGACGATGAGCATGGTCGTGCCCTCCGCGGCGAGCCGGCGCAGCACGCGGGCCAGCACGTCCTGGCTGGCGCGATCCACGCCCGCGGTCGGCTCGTCCATGACGAGGACCTCCGGGCGCGCCACGAGGGCGCGCGCGATGAGGACGCGGCGCTGCTGGCCGCCGGAGAGGCTCTCGACGTCGAAGCGGAGGCGGTCGCCCAGCCCGGCGGCCTCGACGGCGGCCCTCACCGCCTCGCGGTCGGCGCGGCGGGCGGGGCGCCACCAGGGGCGGCGGGAGAGCAGTCCGGTGGCGACCACCTCGCCGACCGTGGCGCGCACCCCGCCGACGAGGGTGTGACGCTGGGGCACGTAGCCGATGCGGGCCCGGTCGTGCAGCCGGGCCACGGGCGTCCCGAGCACCTCGACGGTCCCGGAGAGGTGCTCGGACAGGCCGAGCAGGCCCTTGACGAGCGTGGTCTTGCCCGAGCCGTTGGGACCGAGGACGGCCACCACCTCGCCCGCCCGGACCGTGAGGTCGACGTCGGTCACCACCGGGCGCCCGGCGTAGCCGAAGGACGCCGAGCGCATGATGATCACCGGGGCGGGACCGGTGGTCGCGGCGGGGGCGGAGCTCACGAGCAGCCCAGCCCCTCGCGCAGCGCGTCGAGGTTGTCGCGCATGATCGACGGGTAGTCGGTGTCCTCGTCCGCGGTCAGCCCGTCGGCGGGATCGAGCGTGAGGACCTGCGCACCGGTCTCGGCGGCGACGGTCTCGGCGATCGCGGTCGGCAGCAGGGGCTCGGCGTAGACCGTGCCCACCCCCAGCTCCTCGACGAGGGCGGTCACCTCCGCCAGCCGGGCGGGGGAGGGCTCGGCGTCGGGGGCGATGCCGGTGATCCCGACGACATGGAGGTCGTAGCGGGCGCCGAGGTAGCCGAACGCGTCGTGGGTCGTCACCACCTCGCGGCTCGCGCAGGTCTGCAGGCCGTCCGCCAGCTCGTCGTCGAGGTCGCGCAGCTCGTCGGTGAGGACCCGGACGTTGGCGCGGTAGTCCTCCGCGTGCTCGGGGTCGACCTCGGCCAGGTGGTTGGCCAGCGTGGCGGCGACGTCGGCGTAGCGCTTCGGGTCGAGCCAGAAGTGCGGGTCGAACGCGCCGTGGTCGTGGCCGTCGTCGACGGAGTGCTCCTCGGTGGCCTCGGCGGCCTCGTCGTCGTGCCCGGCCTCGTCGTGCTCGTGCCCGTGCCCGTGGTCGTGGTCGTCGCCGTCGGAGGGCAGCAGCGAGGCGCTGGGCATGACGTCCAGGGCGTGCTCGGCGGCCTGGCTCGACACCGCGTCGTCCACGGCCGGCTGCATGCCCGCGGCGTAGACGACCAGGTCGGCGCTGCCGAGGCTGCCCACCTGCCGGGGCGTGAGCTCCACCTCGTGCGGGTCGACGCCCGGCGCCGTCAGCGTCGTGACCTGCGCGTGCTCGCCCGCGATCCGCTCCGCGAGGTACTCCAGGGGGTAGAAGCTCGCGACCACCTGCAGCGCGTCCGGGTCGGCCCCCGGGGCGGTGCCGCCGCCGCAGCCCGTCAGGACGAGGGGGAGGGCGAGCAGAGGCAGGAGGAGGCGAGGACCACGGGGCATACCCGTCAGTCTGCGCCTAGTTGAGAATGATTGTCAAAATCTCAGCCGCGGGGCACGAGCTGCACCACGGTCACCGCCATGAAGAGCAGCAGCACCGCCACCCGCATCAGCCGGTCGACGCCGTTCAGCCGAGGCCAGGACAGGTAGAACAGCCAGAGGATGAAGGCCAGCGCGAGGCCGACGAGGACCCAGCCGACGGGTCCGCCCAGGAAGCCGCCGCCCAGCATGAGGAGGAGCAGCACGAGGAACGGCAGCCAGACGGGCAGCTTGGCGAGCTGCTCGAGGGCCGGCAGCGAGGCCTGCTCGATCGAGCGCCGGACGGGGCCGGGCTCGGTGGTGCGGTCGGGGCCGGGGGCGGGTGCGCTGGACACCCGGACAGCCTAGTCCGGCACCGGGAGAGGTCCGACGCCCCCGTACACTGGCGCGCATGGCCCAGACCTCCACCGTCGATCTCGTCGTGTCCCTCGCCAAGCGCCGTGGCTTCGTGTTCCCGTGCGGCGAGATCTACGGCGGCACCCGCTCGGCCTGGGACTACGGGCCGCTCGGCGTGGCGCTCAAGGAGAACATCAAGCGCCAGTGGTGGCGCTCGATGGTGCAGACCCGCGACGACGTCGTCGGCCTCGACTCCTCGATCATCCTGCCGCGCCAGACCTGGGTCGCCTCCGGTCACGTCGGCGAGTTCTCCGACCCGCTGACCGAGTGCCAGTCCTGCCACAAGCGCTTCCGCGTCGACCACATGCAGGAGGCCGTCGCCGAGAAACGCAACAAGAAGGCGCGCGCCGGCGAGGAGGTCGACCCCGACGACATCCCGCTCGACGAGATCACCTGCCCCAACTGCGGCAACAAGGCCTGGACCGAGCCGCGCGAGTTCAACATGATGCTCAAGACCTACCTGGGCGTCATCGAGGACGAGTCCGGGCTGCACTACCTGCGCCCCGAGACCGCGCAGGGCATCTTCATCAACTTCGCCAACGTCATGGGCGCCTCGCGCAAGAAGCCGCCGTTCGGCATCGCGCAGACCGGCAAGAGCTTCCGCAACGAGATCACGCCGGGCAACTTCATCTTCCGCACCCGTGAGTTCGAGCAGATGGAGATGGAGTTCTTCGTCAAGCCGGGCGAGGACGAGGAGTGGCACCAGTACTGGATCGACGAGCGCACCCGCTGGTACGTCGACCTCGGGATCGACCCGGACAACCTGCGCCACTACGAGCACCCGGCCGAGAAGCTCTCGCACTACTCCAAGCGCACCGTCGACATCGAGTACCGCTTCAACTTCACCGGCAGCGAGTGGGGCGAGCTCGAGGGCATCGCCAACCGCACCGACTTCGACCTCGGCACGCACAGCAAGCACTCCGGCGCCGACCTGTCCTACTTCGACCAGGCCAGCGGTGAGCGCTACACCCCCTACGTCATCGAGCCCGCGGCCGGTCTGTCGCGCTCGCTCATGACCTTCCTCGTCGAGGGCTACACCGAGGACGAGGCCCCCAACGCCAAGGGCGGGGTCGACAAGCGCACCGTGCTCAAGCTCGACCCGCGCCTGGCCCCGATGAAGGTGGCCGTGCTGCCGCTGTCGCGCAACGCCGACCTCTCGCCCAAGGCTCGTGACCTCGCCGCCCAGCTGCGCCAGCACTGGATGGTCGACTTCGACGACGCCGGTGCCATCGGGCGCCGCTACCGCCGCCAGGACGAGATCGGCACGCCGTTCTGCGTCACGGTCGACTTCGACACCCTCGAGGACCACGCCGTGACCGTGCGCGAGCGCGACACGATGTCCCAGGAGCGGGTCGCCCTGGACCAGGTGGAGGGCTACCTCGCGCAGCGCCTGATCGGCTGCTGACCTCCGGCGCGTCCCGCACGGGACGCGCCGAGGGCCCTCGCCCCGCGCGGGACAGCCGTGGCACACTGCCGCCCGACCGTTTTCCCGACGGAAGGGGGAGCCCCCATGTCCCTGCCAGAGCTCGTCAACCGCGCCAACGACATCGTCTGGTCGAGCGCGCTCGTCTACCTGTGCCTCGCCGCAGGCCTGTACTTCACGATCCGCCTGCGGCTGATGCAGGTGCGGCACTTCGGCGGCATGATCCGCCAGCTGCGCGAGGGCGAGTCCTCCGAGGCCGGTGTCTCCTCCTTCCAGGCGCTGGCGATGAGCCTGGCCGGACGGGTCGGCATGGGCAACATCGGTGGCGTGGCCACCGCGATCGCCTTCGGCGGCCCCGGCGCCATCTTCTGGATGTGGGTCATGGCCTTCCTGGGGTCGGCCACCTCGTTCATCGAGAGCGCCCTCGGCCAGATCTACAAGGAGCGCGACGACCGCGGCGAGTACCGCGGTGGCCCGGCCTACTTCATCGAGAAGGGCCTGGGCATGAGGTGGTACGGCATGCTCTTCGCCGTGGTCACGGTGATCGCCATGGGCATGCTCCTGCCGGGCGTGCAGGCCAACGGCATCACCTCCTCGATGCGCAACGCGTGGGGCCTGGACGCGCGGATCGCCACCATCGGGGTGATCATCGCCCTGGCCTTCATCGTCGTCGGCGGCCTCAAGCGCATCGCGGTCTTCGCCAGCATGGTCGTGCCGTTCATGGCGATCGCCTACATCCTGCTGGCCGTCATCGTGCTCTTCATCAACGTCACCGAGATCCCCGCGATGTTCGCGCTGATCTTCAGGAGCGCCTTCGGCCTCGACGCGGCCTTCGGCTCGATCCTCGGCATGGCCGTCATGTGGGGCGTCAAGCGCGGCCTCTACTCCAACGAGGCGGGCCAGGGCACCGGCCCGCACGCCGCCGCGGCGGCCGAGGTCTCCCACCCCGCCAAGCAGGGGCTGGTCCAGTCGTTCGCGGTCTACGTCGACACGCTCTTCGTCTGCACCGCGACCGCGATCATGATCCTGTCGACCGGCATGTACCGGGTCCACGAGGACGGCGCCGAGTCGGGCGCCGTGATCTACAGCGGCGGCACGGCGGTCGACGGCGTGGAGGTCGGTCCGGCCTACACCCAGGCGGCGCTCGACACGGTCTTCCCGGGGCTGGGCGGCAGCTTCGTGGCCGTGGCGCTGCTCTTCTTCGCCTTCACCACGATCGTGGCCTACTACTACATGGCCGAGGTCAACGTCACCTACCTGCTGCGCGGGCGCAGTGCCCAGGTGACCGCCGTGGGCATGCGGCTCCTGCAGCTCGCGCTGCTGATCACGGTCTCCTACGGTGCGCTGACGACGGCCGAGGCCGCCTGGGCCGCCGGCGACCTGGGGGTCGGGCTGATGGCCTGGCTCAACATCATCGCGATCCTCATCCTCCAGCGGCCGGCCATCAAGGTCCTGAAGGACTACGAGGCGCAGCGCAAGGAGGGTCTGGACCCGCAGTTCGACCCCCGGCCGCTGGGCATCAAGAACGCCACCTTCTGGGAGGAGCGCGCCGACCGGCTGGCGGGACGCCCCGGCGGCGAGGCCGTCGGGACCCACGCGGACGCCGACTGACCCGACCGGCCCCGATCGACGTCGCGCCGGCGGTGCACGGCCCACCCCCGGGTCGGCCCCGCCGGCGCGCGTCGTTCCCGGGTGCGACGGCCTCGCGCCGCTCCTACCGTGGAGGAGTTCCCGGACATCGACCACGGAGGTACCCCATGCCCGCCCTTGACGGCAAGAAGATCGCGTTCCTGGCCACCGACGGCTTCGAGGACAGCGAGCTGACCAGCCCGTGGCAGGCGGTGTCCGACGCCGGTGGGCAGGCCCTGCTGGTGTCGCCCTCCGAGGGCTCCATCACGGGCAAGAACGGCCACGAGGCGACGGTCGACCAGTCCGTCTCAGGCGCCGACGCGGCGGACTTCGACGGGCTGGTGCTGCCCGGCGGAGTCGTGAACGCGGACGACATCCGGATGGACGCGGACGCCGTCGCCTTCGCGCGGGCCTTCTTCGAGGCCGGCAAGCCGGTCGGCGTCATCTGCCACGGCGCCTGGATCCTGACGGACGCCGACGTGCTCCGCGGCCGCACCCTCACCTCCTACGCCTCGCTGAAGACCGACCTGCGCAACGCCGGCGCCACCTGGGTCGACGAGGAGGTCCACGTCGACGCCGGCCTGGTCTCCAGCCGCACACCCGACGACCTGCCGGCCTTCAACGCCAAGATCGTCGAGGAGTTCGCCGAGGGCGAGCACGAGGAGCAGACCGCCTGACCCGGGGGCCGTGACCGGCCCGCACCCCGGACGACGGACGCCCGTGCACGAGCACGGGCGTCCGTCGTGTCGTTCCCCGAGGGGTATGCCGCGGTGCCGGGACTCAGCCGCCGGCGATCAGCCCGGCGCCGATCGAGACCATGACCACCGCGATGAGCGCGTCGAGCACCTGCCAGGAACGGGGCCGGGCGAAGAACGGCGCGAGCCGGCGCGAGCCCGCGCCCAGCACGGTGAACCACAGCGCGCTGCCGGCGACGATCCCGGCGTAGAACCACCAGCGACCGTCGGGTCCGTGGCTGTTGGCGATGGTGCCCAGCAGCACGACGTCGAGGTAGACGTGCGGGTTGAGGACCGTCAGCGCCACCATCGTCGCCAGCGACCGCGCCAGGTCGCCGCCACGCCCGCCGTCGGCCTCGAGCACCTCGCCCGGGTGCAGCGCCCGCCACGCGGCGTGCAGGCCGTAACCGATGACGAACAGCCCGCCACCCCAACGCGCGACCGTGAGGAAGGCCGGCCAGGTCGTGACGACCGCGCCGATCCCCAGGACCGCGAGACCGATGAGCACGGCGTCCGCCAGGATGCAGAAGGCGACGAGCGGCCCGACCTGCTGGCGACGCAGTCCCTGCCGCAGCAGGAAGGCGTTCTGGGCGCCGATGGCGACGATGAGTCCGAGGCCGGTCAGCAGGCCGGTCAGCAGGAGGGCGAGGGGGGTCACGGGCGACCACGATAGAGCTGGGGGCAGCCTCGACCACCATCAGCTCCGGTGAGTATTTGTGCAGGACCATTAGCCTGTCTTCATGAGGATCGACCCGGTGGCGCTGGCCACGCTGTCCGCCGTCGTCACGGAGGGCACCTTCGACCGGGCCGCGGTCCGGCTGCACGTGACGCCGTCGGCGGTCTCGCAGCGGATCCGCGCGCTCGAGCAGTCGGTCGGGCAGGTGGTGGTCGCCCGGACCCGGCCGGTGGCGCCGACGGTCGCGGGCGAGGTGCTGCTCCGGCTCGCCCGGCACTGGGACCTGCTCGTCACCGACGCGCTCGCCGAGCTCGTGCCGGGGGAGGACGGCCCGGCCGTCCCGCAGGTGCCGGTCGTGGTCAACGCCGACTCGCTCGCCACGTGGACGATGTCCGCCCTGGCCAGGGCGCAGGAGGAGCTGGGCGTCACCCTCGACGTGATCCGGGAGGACGAGGGGCACGCCTCGGAGCTGGTCCGCTCGGGGGCGGCTCTCGCCGCCGTGACGGGCGACGCGCGGCCCGTGGCGGGGTGCCGGCTCACGCCCCTCGGCTCGCTGCGCTACGTCGCGGTCTGCACGCCCGCCTACCGGGACCGCTGGCTGCCCCGCGGGGCCCGGGCCGCCGACCTCGACCGGGCACCGGTGGTCCGCTTCGACCGCAAGGACACCATGCAGCACCGGGTGGCGCGCCGCTGGGCCCGGCGCGAGATCGACCCGCCGACCACCTTCGTGCCCTCCAGCCGCGAGTTCGCCGAGGGGATCCGGCTCGGGCTGGGGTGGGGCATGATGCCGGTCGGCTGGGCCGAGGACGAGCTCGCGGCGGGAGCGCTCGTGACCGTGGCTCGGCGGGCGCACCACGACGTGCCCCTCTACTGGCTGGCGTGGCGGCTGCCGTCCCGCATCCTCGACGTCCTCACGCGCTGCGTCGTCGAGCAGGCGGCGGCGAGCCTGGTGCGCGACGGTTCGGGCCAGGGCCGCGCGGATGGGACAATCGGAGCGACATGAGCACGCTTCCCACCCTCCTGCCGCCGCTGCGCATCGGCCCGCACACCATCGACTCGCCGGTGGTGCTGGCACCGATGGCGGGCATCACCAACCGCGCCTTCCGCAAGCTGTGCCGCGAGTACGGCGACCAGGGGCTGGCCGCCGCGGCGACCGCCGCCGGGGCCGAGGAGGGTGCCGCGTCGGGCTCGGGCTGTCTCTACGTGAGCGAGATGGTGACCTCGCGTGCCCTCGTCGAGCGCACCCCGATCTCCATGAAGCTCATCGAGCACGACCCCGAGGAGCAGCCGCGCTCGGTCCAGCTCTACGGCGTGGACCCGGCGACCGTGGGTGCCGCCGTGCGGATGCTCGTGCAGGAGGACCGCGCCGACCACGTCGACCTCAACTTCGGCTGCCCGGTGCCCAAGGTCACCCGCAAGGGCGGCGGCTCGGCCCTGCCCTGGAAGACCGACCTCTTCCGGGGGATCGTGCGCGCCGCCGTGCGCGAGGCCGGCCCCGCGGGCATCCCCGTCACCGTCAAGATGCGGGTCGGCATCGACGGCGAGCACGAGACCTTCCTCGACGCCGGTCGCATCGCCGAGGAGGAGGGCGCCGCCGCGGTCGCGCTGCACGCGCGCACGGCCGCGCAGGCCTACTCCGGCCAGGCCGACTGGAGCCGCATCGCCGAGCTCAAGCAGGCCGTCACCTCGATCCCCGTCCTGGGCAACGGCGACATCTGGTCGGCCGAGGACGCGGTCCGCATGGTGGAGGAGACCGGCTGCGACGGCGTCGTCGTGGGCCGCGGCTGCCTCGGACGGCCGTGGCTGTTCACCGACCTCGCGGCCGCCTTCGCGGGCTCGCGCGTCCGGGTCGAGCCCACCCTCGGCGAGGTATGCCGTGTGCTGCGCCGCCACGCCGAGCTGCTCGTGGAGTTCCACTCCGACGAGGGCAAGGGCTGCCGCGACATCCGCAAGCACATCGCCTGGTACACCAAGGGCTTCCGCGTCGGCGGCGAGATGCGTCACCAGCTGGGGCTCGTCAACACGCTGGCCGACCTGGACCGGCTCATCGGGACGCTCGACCTCGACCAGCCCTGGCCCGGCGACGCGGCCGAGGGCCAGCGCGGTCGGGCCGGCTCACCGCGCGTCGTGGCGCTGCCCGACCGGTGGCTGGAGTCGCGCGAGCTGGACGCGCAGCAGCGCGCCGTCGTGGCCCAGGCCGAGCTCGACGTCTCGGGAGGCTGAGATGGGGCAGACCCATGAGGACCTGGCCACCGCGCCGCGCAGCCGTGACGGCAGCGTGCACGTCACCGACGAGCGCATCAACACCATCACGCACCTCGTCGGCTCCTGCCTGGCGGTGGCGGGCGTCGCGCTGCTGGTCGCCCAGGCCTCGGCCCAGGGCGACCCGTGGAAGATCGTCGCCTTCTCCGTCTACGGCGCGAGCCTGGTCCTGCTGCTCGTTTCGAGCACGCTGCACCACGGCCTCGACCGCGGCGAGCGGGTCAACGACGTGCTGCGCACGATGGACTACACCTCGGTCTTCGCCCTCATCGCCGGCACGGTCACCCCGGTGGTGCTCGTCCTCATGCGCACCACCTTCGGCTGGACCCTGCTGGGCGTGGTCTGGGGCCTGGCGGTGGCGGGCATCGTCGTACGCTCGGTCTGGCGGCAGCTGCCCAAGTGGGTGACCAACACCCTGTACATCTCGCTGGGCTGGACCACCGTGCTCCTGGCGCTCGGCGACGTCGCGCTGCCCTTCGGCGCCCTGGCCCTGATGGCCGCCGGCGGTCTCGTCTACACCGTCGGCTTCGTCGTCTTCGTGATCGAGCGTCCCAACCCGGTGCCGGGCGTCCTGGGGTTCCACGAGCTGTGGCACGTCCTCGTCGTGGTCGCCGCCGCCCTGCACTTCGTCATGATGTACGTCTACGTCCTGCCGGCCTGAGCAGGACGGACCGCACCAGCGGGACCGGCGGGTCAGGCCGGACCGGTCGCCACCGGGCGCGAGGGGTCGCTGACCCAGTCGCTCCAGCTGCCGACGTAGACCGCGGGCTCGGTGGCCAGCAGGCCGGCCGACTCCAGGGCGAGAGCCGCGTGCGCCGCCGTGACGCCCGACCCGCAGTAGAGCGCCGTCGGTGTCGCCGGGTCGACGCCGGCCTCGGTCAGCAGGGCGGAGAGGGCGTCGGCTGGCAGGAAGGTGCCGTCCTCGGCCAGGAGCGAGAGGGACGGGAGGTTGCGCGCCCCCGGCACGTGGCCGGCGACGGGGTCGATCGTCTCGTCCTCGCCGCGGAAGCGGTTGGCGGGGCGGGCGTCGAGCACCTGCCCCCCGCGCTCCAGCCAGGCGGCCAGGCCGTCCGCGTCGAGCAGCTGCCTGTCGCCGGGCGTCAGCCCGACGTCTCCCGGGGCCACGTCGACCTCGCCGGTCTCGACCGGCAGCCCGGCCTCGGTCCAGGCGTGCAGCCCGCCGTCCAGGACGCGCACGTCGGTCAGGCCGTGGTAGCGGGCGACCCACCACGCCCGGGCGGCCCCGGCCGAGATGCGGGCGTCGTAGAAGACGACCGGCCGGTCCCGCCGGACCCCGGCCGCCCGCAGCGCGTCCTGCACCCGCTCGAGCGAGGGCATCGGGTGGCGGCCACCACGCCGGTCCGGCGCCACGGGGTCCGCGAGTCCGGAGTCGAGGTCGAGGAAGGCGGCACCAGGCAGGTGACCCTCGAGGTACTCCGCCCGGTTGCGCTCGGGTGGCGTCCCCAACGACCACCGCACGTCCACGAGGACGGGGCGTGAGGCCTCCGGGCGATCGGGCGAGAGCTCGGCCGCGAGGTCGGCGGCGCTGACGAGGGGGCGGGAGGGGCTCGGCATGGCCCGACCCTACCCAGCCGGCCCCTGCCGGGCGCGGCGGCGCCGTGGCAGAGTGAGCAGCATGTGTCGCAGCATCCGTCCGCTCAACAACTTCGCGCCCCCCGCGAGCCGGGAGGAGGTGCGCGCGGCCGCGCTGCAGTACGTCCGCAAGGTCGGCGGCGCGAGCCGCCCGGCCAAGGTCAACGAGCAGGCCTACGCGACCGCGGTGGAGAAGATCGCGCTCGCCACCCAGGAGCTGCTGGACTCCCTGGTGACGACCGCGCCGCCGAAGGACCGCGAGGTGGAGGCCGCCAAGGCCCGAGCCCGCGCCCAGGCCCGGTACGCCTAGTGGGCGTCCCGCTGCGCCACGTCCTCAACTGGGTCAACCTCTCGACCCCGCTGGGGCTGGCCGTCGCGCGCGCCGGGGGCTGCCGGATCCGCCGCGGACCGGACAGCTGCTTCCTGGCCGACCACTACCGGTGGGGCTTCCCGACGGGCGGGGCGTTCACGGTGGGCGACGTCGTGATCAGCCGCCACGACCTCGACGTGCTCATGGCCCGGCGCCCGGGGCTGATCGGCCACGAGCTGGTGCACAGCACGCAGTGGGCCTACTGCCTGGGTCTGCCCTTCCTGCCGCTCTACGTCGGGTCGATGGCGTGGTCGTGGATCCGCACCGGGGACAGGGCTGCGCGCAGCGTCTTCGAGCGGCAGGCCGGCCTCCTCGCCGGAGGGTATGCCGACGTGCCCACCCGTCCGTTCGCCCCCGTCGTGCGCGGGGCGGCGGCGCGGCTGGCCCGCACCGTGGCCGGGCGTCGGGGCATGGACGCCGGCGCCACGCTGGGCACCGGCCGGGACACCTGACCGCGGCCTTCCCTCACCCTCCGGCACGAGCACGACATACTCGACCCGTGACCACCTCGACCGGCGCCGACGTGCCCGGCTACACCGCCGCCGACCGGGAGCGCTGGGTCGCCGAGGACCCCGCGCTGAAGCGGTCGGACCGGCACGACTTCGCCCGCGACCGGGCGCGGGTGGTGCACTCCGCGGCGCTGCGGCGGCTGGCGGCGACGACGCAGGTGGTCCGGCCCGACAGCGACGACTTCGTGCGCAACCGGCTGACCCACTCGCTGGAGGTCGCGCAGATCGGGCGCGAGTTCGGGGCGGCCCTCGGCTGCGACGCCGACGTCGTCGACACGGCCTGCCTGGCCCACGACATCGGTCACCCGCCCTTCGGGCACAACGGGGAGGCGGTGCTCGACGAGATCGCCGCCGACATCGGCGGCTTCGAGGGCAACGCCCAGACGCTGCGGGTGCTCACCCGGCTGGAGGCCAAGCGCACGCACCCCGACGGCCGTCCCGCGGGCCTCAACCTCACCCGGGCCAGCCTCGACGCCGCGACGAAGTATCCCTGGGCACGCGGCCGGGGCCGCCCGGACGCCGGGCGGAAGTTCGGGGTCTACGAGGACGACCTCGACGTCTTCACCTGGCTCCGCACCGGGGTGCCGGACGGCCCGAGCGACCGCCGCTGCCTCGAGGCCCAGGTCATGGACTGGTCCGACGACGTCGCCTACTGCGTGCACGACGTCGAGGACGCCATCGCCTCTCGCCGGGTCGACCCCGCGGCGCTGCGCTCGCGCGACACCCAGACCGACGTGGCCGCGCTCGCCCGCGAGTGGTACGCCCCCGACCTCGAGGTCGAGGCGCTGCGGACCGCGCTGGTGGAGGTGCTCGACAGCGGCGTCGTGCCGATGCACCACGACGGCACGCGCGCCGACCTCGCCGCGCTCAAGGACATGACGAGCCGGCTCATCGGGCACTTCGTCCACACCGTCGAGCTGGCGACCCGCGAGCGCTACGGCCCCGGCGTGCTCAGCCGCTACGCCGCCGACCTCGTCGTGCCCGACCGGGTGCGCGCCCAGGCCGCGGTGCTCAAGGCCGTCGCCGCCCGCTTCGTCATGCTCACCGAGGAGCGTCGCGAGGTGATGAGCGCCGAGCGGGAGGTGCTGGAGTCCCT
The DNA here is from genome assembly GCF_006716885.1 of Ornithinimicrobium humiphilum. NCBI lineage: Bacteria > Bacillati > Actinomycetota > Actinomycetes > Micrococcales > Ornithinimicrobiaceae > Ornithinimicrobium > Ornithinimicrobium humiphilum. The sequence goes on along the minus strand of NZ_VFPU01000001.1, from coordinate 2,148,288 downwards.
CGTGGCGAGCTATCGCGCCGACCCCTCGCTGCTCGACCCCGTCCACCGAGAGGCCTACGACGCCGCGCCGGACGACACCGCCGCGCTCCGCGCCGTCGTCGACCAGGTCGCCAGTCTCTCCGACGCACGGGCGCTCGCCGTCCACGCCGAGCTCTCCCGCCGGTCTCCCCGGGGTTCGTCGGTATGACCGTGCTGGCGCGCCTGGGTCTGCCGGTCGTCGGCGCGCCGATGGCGGGCGGGGTGAGCGGGCCGATGCTGGTCTCGGCGGTCAGCGACGCCGGCGGCCTGGGCATGCTCGCCGCCGGCTACCGCACGCCCGAGCAGCTGGCCGCCGACCTGGTGCACGTGCGCGACCTCACCGACCGGCCGTTCGGGGTCAACCTCTTCGTGCCCCGACCCCTCGACCGCGCGGCGCTGGAGCCCGCGGTCACGGCCTACCGGGAGGCGCTGCTGCCCCGGGCGGCGGCCCTCGGCGTCGAGCCGGGGCACCCGGTCTGGCACGACACCGACGCCTGGGCGGAGAAGGTGCTCCTCGTCGAGACGCTCGCCCCGACCGTGGTCTCCTGCACCTTCGGCGTGCCGGACGCGGAGGCGGTGGAGCGCTGGCGGGCCGCCGGGTGCGAGGTCCACGTGACCGTGACCTCTGTGGCAGAGGCGCTCGCGGCCGAGGCCGGGGGCGCCGACGTGCTGGTGCTGCAGGGGCAGGAGGCCGGAGGGCACCGGGGCACCCACGACCCCGCGGCGGAGCCGGAGGCGATCGACCACCTGGGGCTGCTCGAGGCCGTGCGCGGCGCAGGCGTGGGCCTGCCGCTCGTGGCGGCTGGTGGCATCACGACACCCGGCGACGTGCGCAGGGCGAGCGAGGCCGGGGCCGTCGCGGTCCAGGTCGGCACCGCCCTGCTGCTCGCGCCGGAGTCCGGGGCGTCGCCGACCTACCGTGCCGGGCTCCGCGACCCGTCGCTGACCGAGCGGGTGCTCACCCGCGCCTTCACCGGACGGGTCGCGGGCGCCGTGCGCAACCGCTGGGTCGACGAGCTCGCGGACCTGGCACCTCGGGCCTTCCCGGTCGTCGACCAGGTCAGTCGCCCGCTGCGCGCCGCGGCCGCGCGGGCCGGTGACCTGCACGGGCTGCACCTGTGGGCAGGGGCCGGCTGGCGGGCGTGCCAGGAGCGACCCGCGGCCGAGATCGTGCGCGACCTGGTGGGCGGATGACCGACGAGCACCACCCGGAGGCGGATCCGGGGACCGGCGAGGCGGCCGGCACCGCCGCGGCGGTGCCGGGGCTGCCCGTGGGGGTCGAGCTGGGCCCGGGCGTCGACCTCGGCGGGTCGACCCGGTCGGAGGTCCGGCGGCACGAGGTCCGGCGCGGCCCGGCGGACTGGGGCCCCTCGGTCGTGGTCAAGCGCTTCCTGCCCCAGCAGGTGGGGTCCCGGGCGGCGATGGGCTACACCCGCGAGCTCGTCGGCCTGGGCCACCTGCCCGGCACCCCGCGGCTGCTGGCACGGCACGACGACTCTCGGACGCTGGTCATGGAGGACCTGGGCGAGCAGCTGCCTACGCTCGCCGACGCCCTGCTGGGCACCGACCCGGGCGCGGCGTGGCGGCACTGCCTCGCCTGGGCCGCGGCGCTCGGGGCGACGGTGCGACCGGACCCCGACCTGCTGGTCGAGGTGCGCGGCGAGCTCGGCGAGGCGGTGATCGAGGACAGGGACGCCCGCCGCGACCTTCCCCGTCGCGGGCTGATCCGGCTGCACGAGGCCGCCGGCCTGCGCACGACGGCGGCCGCGTGCTCCGAGATCCTCGACGCCGTCGAGTGGCTGGAGCAGGACACCCGCCGTCACGTGCTCGGCCCGGGGGACACCTGTCCAGACAATGCCGTGCTCACGCCCGGAGGGGTGCGCTTCATCGACCTCGAGGGCGCGGGTGTGCGTCACGTCGCCTACGAGGCCGCCTACGCCGCCGAGCCGTTCAGCACCTGCTGGTGCGTCTTCACTCCGCCGAGCGGGCTCACGGACGCGATGCTCGGGGCCTTCACGGCTGGGGCCGCGCGGCGGCTGCCCGACCTGGTCGACGATCCCGACTGGCCCCGCCAGGTGCGGGCCGCCGCGGCGATCTGGGTGCTCAGCAGCACCCTGTGGCTGATGGACGGGGCGCTGGAGGACCGCACGTTCGGCGGCGGAGCAGGGCAGCACGGCCCTGCCTTCCGAGCCCTGCTCGCGGCCCGCTGGGGGTGGGTGGAGCGCGAGTGCCGCACCGAGCTGCCCGACGTGGCGGCGGCCTGCGGGGAGGCCCGGACCTGGGCGCTCCGGACCTGGGGCGCCGGCACGTCGTCCCTCGCCCTGCCGGGTTATCCCGCCTGGTCCGCCCGGGATGAGGCGCGCAGGGCCGTCGCGGGTGGAGACTGAACCATCGGGGACTCGCGCGCGACTCAAGGACGAGGAACGGCGCGGCGCACACACCCGGAGGGAGGCGGAATGGTCACGAGCGACCCGGCATACACCGAGTTCGTGCTCGCGCGCCAGGCCCGGCTGCGCCGGGTGGCCTACCTGCTGTGCGGGGACGCCGCCCTGGCGGAGGACCTGCTGCAGGAGGCGCTCATCGCGCTGGCCTCGCGGTGGGAGTCGGTCGACAACCCCGACGCCTTCGTCCGGCGCGTGATCTACCGCCAGCGGGTCTCCTCGTGGCGCAAGCAGCGTCACGAGGTCGTCCGGGACGAGCTGCCCGACCGCGGCGTTCCTGACGGCGCGGACGACCGGGCCCGCGACCAGGAGGTCCACGACGCGCTCCGCGCCCTGCCACCGCGGCAGCGGGCCGCGCTGGTCCTGCGCTACTTCGAGGACCTGACCGAGGCGCAGACCGCCGAGGTCATGGGTGTGCGGCTCGGGACGGTCAAGAGCCTGTCGCACCAGGCGGTGGCCAGGATGCGCGCCGAGCTGGAGGCGCGCCGCGCCAGCCAGCGGGAGAGGGAGGGAACACGATGAGCGAGCTGCGCGACACGGAGCTGCGCGACCTGCTCGAGCGCGTCGCCGATCTCGACGGGGACGTCGACGTCGAGCGCTCCTGGGCGGCCGGTCGGCGCCGGAGGGCGCAGCGCCGTGCCGGGATCGGTGCGCTCGCGGTGACCTCGGTCGCGGCCGTCGCCCTGGCCCTGGGCACGGGCGGGCTGCTCGGTGGCCAGGACCCGACTCCGACGGGCCCCGCCGCCGTCCCCGACGACCTGGACACGTTCGTCTTCGCCCCGCGTGGTGCGGAGCCTGCCGCCCCGGTCGGCACCGTGGACCCGTCGGCTGAGCTGAGCCCGGCGACCGCGGCAGAGCTGTCCGGCACGTCGTGGGTGCTGCAGGACGGGCTGTGGAGCTCCGCCACCCCGGCCGCGGACCTCACCGGCAGCGATGCGGAGACCACGCTCGTCTTCGGGGACGTCGGCGAGCGCGGCGGGTGGGGCCTGAGCATCGGCGGGTGCGGCGATGCGGCTGTCCAGGGCCTGGTGCTGGACGAGCGGGGACGGTTCGTCGACCCGGCGGTCCGGACGAACGACATGGGCTGCCCCGAGGACGTGCAGGCGGCCGAGAACTTCTGGACCGCGGCGCTGCAGGGCGGGGGGCAGCTCACCGTGGTCGGTGACGCGGAGTGGCTGCTGCTCTCGGTGGACGCGCCCGAGACCGACGCCGCCACCGACGAGCCGGAGACCGCCGCACCCACGACGACCGGGTCCGCGACCGCGACCGGGTCCGCGACCGCGACCGCGACCGACGACGGGACGGGCACCCCGGACGACGAGGGGACGGCCGCCCCGAGCGGCACGACGTCGCCGCCCGCGTCGACGGCGCCCCCCGTGCAGCCGCCGCCCACCGTGCCGCCGGCGGCGGAGGGATTCACCGCGCCGGAGGAGGTGGCGGTCGGGGGCGGCTGGCCCGGCGGGGGCGGAGCGCTCCTGGCCCCCACGGTGCGGGCGGGGGTCCACGACGGCTTCGACCGGGTGGTGGTCGACCTGACGGGCACGGGGGAGCCGGGCTGGCGCGCGGCATACACCGACGACCCACGGCTGGACGGCTCCGGCCTGCCGGCCGACATCGCCGGCGACAGCGTGCTGCAGGTGACCCTCGCCGGCATGGGCTATCCCGAGCCGGGGTCGGAGGTCTACGACGAGGGGATCTTCGGGCTCGACACCCACACCCTGTCCGCCGTGGTCGAGGTCTGGCGCACCCCGCCGTTCGAGGGGCAGCTGCAGCTCTTCGTCGGGATGCAGGGGGAGCCGCGCCCCTATCGGGTGTTCCTGCTCCAGAACCCGCTCCGGCTGGTGGTCGACGTGCAGACCGCCCCCTGAGATGGGTCAGACCTCCTCGGGCGGGGCGTCATGGCCCTCGGCCTCGTCACGGTCGGCCCACTCGAGCAGCGGCGCGATGGCGAAGACCGCGTCGTCGATGCCGGCGTGGAGGTCGCCGACCTCGGCGTAGCGGCCCGGCATCGTCAGCATCGTGAAGTCGGCCGGGTCGCAGTCCGGCACCTCGTCCCAGGTGAGCGGGGCGGAGACGCGGGCGTCCGGGGTGGCACGGACCGAGTAGGCGGCGGCGATGGTGTGATCGCGGGCGTTCTGGTTGAAGTCCACGAAGACCTTGGCCGGGTCGCGGTCCTTGCGCCACCACGTCGTGGTCGCCTCGTCGGTGCGGCGCTCCACCTCGCGGGCGAAGGCCAGAGCGGCCCGGCGGACGTCCCCGAAGCCGTGATCCGGGGGGATCCGCACGTAGACGTGGATGCCCTTGCTGCCGGTCGTCTTGGGCCAGCCGACGGCCCCCAGCTCGTCGAGCACCTCTTTGGCGACGCCGCAGACGCGGCGCACGGTGGCGAAGTCGCACTCGTCACCCGGGTCGAGGTCGATGCGCCACTCGTCGGGCTGCTCCACGTGGCCGCGGCGGCTGTTCCAGGGGTGGAACTCCACGGTCGACATCTGCACTGCCCAGACGACGTGGGCGAGCTCGGTGACGCAGAGCTCGTCGGCGGTGCGGTTCCAGCGCGGGAAGGTGACGTGCACCGTCTCCATCCAGTCCGGGGCCCCGCGGGGCAGCCGCTTCTGGTGGACGCGCTCGCCGGCGGTGCCGTCGGGGAAGCGGTGCATCATGCACGGTCGCTCGCGCAGGGCGTTGACGATGCCGTCGCCCACCGACAGGTAGTAGTGGACGAGGTCGAGCTTCGTGAGGCCGAGGTCGGGGAAGTAGACCCGGTCAGGATTGCTGATCCGGACCGTGCGTCCCCCGACCTCGACCTCCGTCGCCGGCGTGCTGGACGAGGCCATGCCTCACCCTAGCGAGAGTGCGTCGACAGCTCCGGCTCGTCGGACACGGTGGGCCCGGCGGGTTCGGCCCCGGGCTCGGCGACCTCACGCCCGGGGGCGGACCGCACGAAGGTCGAGATGACGACCACCACGACGCCCAGCCCGATCCCGACCATCAGCGCCGCGCGGACGCCACCGTCGAGGGCGCTGTCCGCCGTCGCGCCGTCACCGAGCAGGTTGCCCTGGCGCCACGAGAGGACCGCGATCGCCATCGCCGTGCCGATCGCGGCCGCGACCTGCTGGACGGTGCCGAGCAGCGCGCTCCCGAAGGAGTACAGCGACGGCGGCAGCGCCCCGAGTCCACCGGTGAAGGCCGGGGTCATCATGAGCGCGAGGCCCACGCTGGCCGTGACGTGGCCGACCAGGAAGGGCCACCACGGCGCGAAGAGCGTGGCGGCCGCCATCCCGCAGAGGGAGACCAGCAGCACGAGCGCGCCGGGCACGACGAGCGGGCGCCCGCCGACCTTGTCGAACCACCGGCCGACCTGCGGGCCGAGCAGACCCATGATCAGGCCGCCCGGCATGAGCAGCAGACCGGCCTGCAGCACCGAGAGCCCGCGGACCTGCTGCAGGTAGAGGGGCAGCAGGATCATCAGGCCCATCATGCTCATGAAGGCGACCGAGCCGAGCAGGAGCGCGACGGTGTACTGGCCACGGCGCAGGACGCGCAGGTCGAGCAGCGGCGAGCCGGAGCGCTGGAGCGCCAGCTGGCGCCAGACGAACAGCGCCAGGCCGGCCGCGCCCACGAGCAGCGCGATCCACGGGGCGACGAACGGGTTGGCGCCCGCGCCGCTCTCGCCACCGGCCTCCGCCAGGCCGTAGACGAGGAAGCCGAAGCCGACTGCGGTCAGGAGGACGCTGAGGGCGTCCAGGCGGGGGCGCGGGCCGGTGGGGTCGGAGACCTCGGCGGCCTTGAGCGCGCGCAGGCCCACCAGGGTCACCACGAGCGCGATGGGCAGCACCAGGCCGAACAGCCAGCGCCACTCCAGCCACTGCAGGACCACGCCGGACACGGCCGGGCCGAGCGCCGGGGCGACCGCGATGGTCAGCGTGACGTTGCCCATGACGCGGCCGCGGGTGTGCGGTGGGACGAGCTCCATGAGCGTGGTCATGAGCAGCGGCATCATGATCGCCGTGCCGCTGGCCTGGACGACCCGGCCGGCGAGCAGCAGCGGGAAGGTCGGGGCCAGCGCGGCCGCCGTCGTGCCGAGCAGGAAGAGCACCATCGCCAGCCGGTAGGCCGAGCGCACCCCGAGCCGCTTGAGCAGCCAGCCGGTGGTCGGGATGACCACCGCGAGGGTCAGCATGAAGCCGGTCGTGAGCCACTGCGCGGCGCGCTCGTCGATGTCGAGGCTCTCCATCAGCTGCGGCAGCGCGTTGACGAGCAGCGTCTCGTTGAGGATGACGACGAAGGCGGCGACCACCAGCGTCCGCAGCACGGTCGTGGTGCTGGAGGGAAGGCGTTCCTGCATGACGGTTTGGACCTCTGCTCTCGGGCTGACTCATCGCCGTTGCGCCTCGACGGGGCACCTCGACGACCCACAGGAGTGGGCGGATGGCGATGGCATAACACTGACCGACCTAGACTCCTTCCCACAACCCGATTTCCTTCGGTCAGGAGGTGCGCGTGGCACGACGGATCAAGCCCGAGGACGTCCAGACCGTCAAGGAGCGCGCCTCGATCGAGGACGTCGTGCGCGAGCACGTCAACCTGCGCGGCGGTGGCGTCGGCACCCTCAAAGGGTTGTGCCCCTTCCATGACGAGAAGACCCCGTCCTTCACGGTGCGTCCCGCGGTCGGCTACTTCCACTGCTTCGGCTGCGGCGAGGGTGGCGACGTGCTCGACTTCGTGCAGAAGATCGATCACCTGACCTTCTCCGAGTCGGTCGAGCGGCTCGCCGACCGGCTCGGGATCGCGCTGCGCTACGACGAGAGCGGCGGTGGCCGGGGCGACCAGGGCCCGTCGGTCCCGACGGGGCAGCGCACCCGCCTCATGGAGGCTCATCGGGTGGCCGAGGAGTTCTACCACGAGGCGCTGCTGCGCAGCCCCGAGGGACGGGCCGCCCGGGACTTCATGCGTGCCAAGGGTTTCGGCGCCGACGACTGCACCCGCTTCATGGTCGGCTACGCCCCCAACGGCGGCGAGGCGCTCGTCGCGCACCTGCGGTCCAAGGGGTTCACCGAGGAGGAGCTCGTCACCGGCGGGCTGGCGGGCAAGGGCCGGGGCCTCTACGACCGCTTCCGTGGTCGGGTCATGTGGCCGATCCGCTCGATCGCGGGCGACACGGTCGGCTTCGGTGCGCGACGGCTCTACGACGACGACCGCATCGCGGCCAAGTACCTCAACACCGCCGAGACTCCGATCTACCGCAAGACCTCGGTGCTCTACGGCCTCGACCTGGCCAAGAAGTCGATCGCGGCCGAGCGCCGGGCCGTCGTGGTCGAGGGCTACACCGACGTCATGGCCGCCCACCTGTCCGGCGTGACGACCGCCGTCGCGACCTGTGGCACGGCCTTCGCCGCCGACCACATCACGATCCTGCGCCGCATCCTGCGCGACGAGGCCGGTCAGGCACCGGCTCGCGTCATCTTCACCTTCGACGGCGACGCCGCGGGGCAGAAGGCCGCGATGAAGGCCTTCGAGCAGGACCAGCGCTGGGTGGCGCAGTCCTTCGTCGCCGTGGCCGAGGACGGCAAGGACCCCAACGACCTGTGGCTCAGCGGCGGCCCCGAGGCGGTCCAGGGCCTCGTCGAGAGCGCCCGACCGATGTTCGAGTTCGCCGTGCGCACGACGCTGCGCCCCTACGACCTGTCCCTGGCCTCCGAGCGGGTCCAGGCGATGCGCGCGGTCGCGACGATCCTGGCGAAGGTCAAGGACCGCACGCTGCGTCCCGAGTATGTCCGTGACGTCGCCGGCTGGATGGGCGTCGACCCGGCGGCCCTGGGTGCCGAGGTCGCCCGGGCGGCCTCGGCGCCGGCCCGCCCGGAGCCTGGCCAGCGACGCGAGGAGGCGGCGGGGGAGCGGCGGCCCGACGGCAACGGCATACCTCCGCAGGGTGTGTCGATCCCGCGACCCGACCTCACCGACCCGGTGCAGATGGCCGAGCGCAACCTGCTCCAGGTGGCGCTGCAGTATCCCCTCGCGATCGTCGCCGAGGACATGGACGAGCTGCCCCCGGAGCAGCTGCGGGCGCCGATGCACCGCGCGATCTGGCACGCGCTGCAGCAGGCCGGGGGAGTCCGTGCGGCGGCCAGCATGAGCGCGACGGCCTGGAACCAGGTCGTCCTGGCCCAGACGCCGCCCGTGGTGCACCCGCTGGTGCTCGAGCTCGCGGTGGCGCCGTTGCCGACCAAGCTCGACCCCGCGTCGGGTATGCCGTCCGAGGCCTATGTCGACTCCCTGGTGCTCCGGGTGCGGCTGGCCAGCCTCGAGCAACGGATCGCCACGACGCTGGGCGAGCTGCAGCGCCACCCCCCGGGCGCACCGCAGACCCGGCAGCTGGACGAGGAACTCATGGCGCTGCAGCGCGAGCGGGCCGCCCTTCGAGACAGGATGAGCTGAATGCGCTTGTGGAAGAAGCGGGTCATCGGACCCGAGGTGCCCCCGCCCGAGGGGCGCCCGGGTGACGTGCCGCGCGTCGCGCTGCCCGAGCTGGGCCGCGGGGAGCAGGTCCTGGCGACCGCGCGGGAGGACGGCAACGGCCACTGGCTGGTGCTCACCACCTGGCGCCTGCTGGAGCGCACGGTCGACGGCGGGACGGTCCTGGAGCGCGCCTGGCACGAGGTCGACACCGGCTCCTGGAACCCTGACAGCTGGGCGCTCTCGGTGCTCTTCGTCGACGGCCTCGACGGCCGTCAGTGGGTGCTGCAGCGGCAGACCGGCCCGGGGAAGGTCCCCGAGGTCTTCCGCGACCGGACGACCGCCAGCGTGGTCCTCACGCGCGAGGTCGACCTGGGCCCCCGCCGCACCGCCCGCGTGAGCCTCCGCACCGACCTGCGCACCCGCGAGCTGCAGGAGCAGGTGCTGCTCGGACGGGGGTCGCGGGCCGACGACGAGGAGCTCGCGGAGCAGGTCCTCGCGGCTCGTCGCGAGCTGCGCGAGCAGGCCGGGATGGACCCCGTCGACCCTCTCGACTGAGGGCCCGGGGGGCGATTTTTTTACCGGCGGACGGACTGCTACAGTCTGTCCTCGCCAAGCATTCCCCTGTAGCTCAATTGGCAGAGCAGCCGGCTGTTAACCGGCAGGTTGTTGGTTCGAGTCCAACCGGGGGAGCGTTTCTCGAAGGGCCCGGCACGCACGTGCCGGGCCCTTCGTCATGCCTGGGCCGCAGGAGACCCTTGCAGCACGACGTAGGCCCGGCACGAACGTGCCGGGCCTACGTCGATCCGTGGGCGGAACGCCCGCGAGCTAGCGCGGGGTGCGGTCCTGTCGGGCAGCGCGGGAGACGTCGTCCTCGAGGTTGGTGTGGACGTGGCCCTGGGCGTCCTCCATGACCTGGGCCCCGTCGACCAGACCGGCGCCCAGCGTCGCGGTCTCGGCGTGCACGACACCTCCGGCCGAGCGGGCCCGGCGGCGCTGGCGCGCCTCGACCCAGCGGGCCGCCCGCTCGATGCCGTAGTTGACGGCGATGAAGACGGCCGCCGCGACGACATAGGCCTGGAAGGGTGCGCCGGCCCAGGAGCCGACGTTGCGCGCGGCCGTGACCAGCTCGGGGTAGAGGATCATGAACCCGAGCGCCGAGTCCTTGGTGATGACGATGACCTGGCTCACCAGGCTGGGGAGCATGGCCGTCAGCGACTGCGGCACCAGGATCATGCGCCGGGTCTGGCCGGGGGAGAGGCCGATCGACAGGCCGGCCTCGCGTTGGCCCTTCGGCAGCGACGCGACGCCGTTGCGGATGACCTCCGCCAGCACCGAGGAGTTGTAGGCCACGAGGCCCACCACGGTGCCGACGAGCGGGTTGACGCTGTCCGGCAGCCATCCGACGGCGACCAGGAAGTAGAAGGTGAACAGCATCATGATGAGGACCGGCACGCCGCGGAAGAACTCCACGAAGATCGTCGCGGCCCACCTCAGGACGAAGATCTCGGACATGCGGGCCAGGGCGAGACCCAGGGCCAGTACCGTCGAGATGACGATCGCCAGGACGGCCGCGGTCAGCGTCGCCCGGAGGCCGGGCAGCAGGTAGTAGCGCCAGGCGTCCCAGGAGATCGCCTTGCTCCACTTGGTGGGATCCAGCTGGCCCTTGGCGTCCATCCGCATGAGGATCCACGCGAGGATGGCGAGCAGGACGAGACCGCCGACGACGGCGAAGATGCGGTGACGCACCCGGGCCCTCGGGCCGGGGAGGTCGAACAGGACGCTGGCCTCGGCGCTCATCGCTTCACCGCCAGACGGTGCGCGAAGTAGGAGGTCAGCAGACCCGTCGGCAGCGTGATGAGCACGAAGCCGGCCGCGACCAGGATGAACGCCGTCCACAGCAACCCGGGGTCGAACTCTGCGACGTTGCGCATGAGCAGCGCGGTCTCCGCGACGCCGATCGCCGCGGCGATCGTGGTGTTCTTCGTCAGCGCGATGAGGGTGTTGCCCAGCGGCGTGATCGCCCCGCGGAAGGCCTGCGGCAGGATGATCTGGGTCAGGCTCTGCCCGAAGGTGAGCCCGATCGAGCGGGCGGCCTCGGCCTGGCCGAGCGGGATCGTGTTGACGCCCGAGCGGATCGCCTCGCACACGAAGGCGGCGTGGTAGACGGACAGGCCCAAGATGGCCAGCCGGATGTTGTTGGTGGTGATGAAGCCACCGGGGGCGTCACGGGAGGCCAGCTCGATGCCCAGCTGGGCCCACAGCCCGATGCTGCAGAAGATGATGATGAGCGTGAGCGGGGTGTTGCGCAGCAGGGTCACGTAGGCCGTGCCCGCGCGGCGCATGATGCCGACGGGGGACAGGCGCATGACGGCCACGATGGTGCCGAGGATCAACGAGAAGATCGCCGACCAGAAGGTCAGGCGGAGCGTCATCCAGAAGGCGGCGAGGAGGCCGAAGTCCTCGAAGATGGTCTGCATGGGACTCCCGTGCTGATGGGACCCCGGCGGGTATGCCGTGGCTCACGGCATACCCGCCGGTGTCAGGTTGAGCGGGCTGGGTCGGGGAGCCGACTCAGCAGTTGCCGCCGGCCTCCGGCGGGTTGAGCTCGGTGTTCATCTCGTAACCGGCGGCGCCGAGGTTGTCGGCGATGATCTGCTCCATCGTGCCGTCCTCCCAGAGGCCGGCGATGATCTCGTTGATCTCCTCGCACTGCTCGGAGCCCTTGGGCAGACCGACGCCGTACTTCTCCTCGGAGAAGGTGCCACCGACCAGCTTGAGCTTGCCGGCGTAGGCCTCCTGGGAGGCGTAGCCCGCCAGGATGGTGTCGTCGGTGGTCAGCGCGTCCAGGCTGCCGTTGGCGACCTGCTCGGCGCACTCGGAGTAGGTGGAGTACTCCTGCAGCTCGACGCCGGGGATCTCCTCCTTGATCTTCTCGGCGGAGGTCGAGCCGGTGACGGAGCACAGCAGCTTGCCGTCGAGGGACTCGTCCAGGCCGGTGATGTCGCTGTCCGCGCCGACGAGGAGGCTCTGACCCGCGATGAAGTACGGGCCGCCGAAGGAGACCTCCTCCTTGCGCTTGTCGGTGATCGAGTAGGTCGCGAAGATCATGTCGACCTGGCCGGTCTTGAGCAGCTGCTCGCGCTGCGGGGACGGCGACTCGACGAAGGTGATCTTGTCCTCGGAGACACCCAGCTTCTCCGCGACGGCCTTGGCGACGTCGACGTCCATGCCCTTGAAGGTGTCACCGTCCTTCAGGCCCAGGCCGGGCTGGTCGAACTTGATGCCGATGGTCAGGCCCTCGCCGTCGCCGGAGGCCGCGCCCTCTCCGTCGCCGGAGTCGCTCCCGCAGGCGGACAGGGTCAGGGCCGCGGCCGCGGCGAGCGCAGCGATGCGGAAGGAAGTGCTTCTCATCTGATGGGTCTCCTTGGTGGGGGGGATTTCTCGGGTTCTCAGTGGGTGAGGATCTTGGCCAGGAAGTCCTTGGCCCTGGCGCTCTGGGGGTTGGTGAAGAACTCCTCGGGGGTGTTCTCCTCCACGATCGCGCCGTCGGCCATGAAGACGACCCGGTCGGCAGCCTTGCGGGCGAAGCCCATCTCGTGGGTGACGACGATCATCGTCATGCCGCTCTGCGCCAGGCGGGTCATGACGTCGAGGACCTCGTTGATCATCTCCGGGTCGAGCGCCGAGGTGGGCTCGTCGAAGAGCATCACGGTCGGCTCCATCGCCAGCGAGCGGGCGATGGCCACCCGCTGCTGCTGGCCGCCGGAGAGCTGGGCGGGGTACTTCTCGGCCTGGTGGTCCACGCCGACCCGCTTCAGCAGGTCCATCGCGCGCTCCTTGGCGGCGTCGGGCTTCATCTTGCGGACCTTGACCGGTCCGAGCGTGACGTTCTCGAGGATCGTCTTGTGGGAGAACAGGTTGAACGACTGGAAGACCATGCCCACGTCGGCGCGGAGCTTGGCCAGCTCCTTGCCCTCGTGGGGCAGCTCCCTGCCGCCGATCGTGATGTTGCCCGACTCGTAGTTCTCGAGGCGGTTGATGGTGCGGCACAGCGTCGACTTGCCCGAGCCCGAGGGGCCGATCACCACCACCACCTCGCCCTCGTGGACGGTGAGGTTGATGTCCTTGAGGACGTGCAGGTCGCCGAAGTGCTTGTTGACGTTCTCGAGCACGACGAGCGGCTTGCCCAGGTCACGCTGGGATCCGGAGGTGTCCGTCATGCGGGGCAGACTAGCGGCCCCGGGAGGTCGCGTGGCACGCCTCGCTGAGGTCGTCACCGCATTGTGACCTTTGCGTGGTGGGCCAGCAGGGGCTTGAACCCTGGACCGACGGATTATGAGTCCGCTGCTCTGACCGGCTGAGCTACTGGCCCCGACCGGACGATCCTACGGGGCCGGACGGGGTGCTCAGCGGCGCAGGTAGTCCTCGAGCATGTCGCGCTCGGCCTCGAGCGCGTCCAGGCGCGCCTTGACGACGTCGCCGATGGAGACGATGCCGCGCAGGGCGCCGTCCTCGACGACGGGGAGGTGGCGCAGCCGGCGCTCGGTCATCGTGGTGGCCAGCTGCACGAGGTCGTCCTCGGCCGTGACGGTCTGGACGTCGGAGGTCATCAACGAGGTCAGCGAGGAGAAGTGGTCACCCCCGCCACGCAGGTGGTGGACGACGTCGCGCTCGGAGACGATGCCGACGACCCGGTCGTCGTCGACGACGACCACGGCACCGATCTTGTGGTCGTCGAGGGTCTCGAGGAGCTGCGCGACGGTCGCGGTGGACGGCAGGGTGACGACGGAGCTGCCCTTCTTCTTCAACAGGTCGGCGACGCGCATGTTCGACCGTAGCACGCGATCCGGCGCGTGCGCCGGGATCCGGAGCCGGCTCCTCGAGGCCCCCGCGGGGACGACGAGACCCCACGCCCGAGGGGTCGTGGGGTCCGTCGTCGATCGTCCGGTGATCAGCCGATGCGGCCGTACCAGACGTTGCTGGACAGCAGCGGGCCGTAGCGCACGCCGGTGCCCGGGTTGAGCGCCTCGTAGGTCATGCCGTTGCCGGCGTAGATGCCCACGTGGTGCCAGTCGTTGTAGAAGATCAGGTCGCCCGGCTGCGGGTTGCTCACCGGGGTGACCGCGCCGCGCTGGCCGGCGACGCTGCGGGGGATGCTGATGCCCGCCTGCTGGAAGACCCACCAGGTGAAGGCGGAGCAGTCGAAGGAGCTCGGGGGCGTGCCCATGAGCTGGTAGGGGTAGCCGACGTAGGAGGCGGCGACGCCGAGGACCGAACCGCCGACGGGCGCGGGGGCCGGGGTGGCCTGCTGCGTCTGCGTGGCCGCGGCCTGCTGCTGCTGGGCCGGCTGGGCCTGGGTCTGGGTCTGGGTCTGGGTCTGCGACTGGGCGGCGGCCTGGACCTGCTCCTGCTGGGCGGGCTCGGCGGCTGCCTGCTCGACCTGCTCGACGGGAACCTCGACCTCGATGGTGGTGCCGGTGAAGCCGGAGTCCTGGAGGAGCGTGGTCACCGAGGCGGCGTCCTCGGGGGCGGACCGGGCCTGGCTGCGGTCGGCGGCGCCCTGGTCGCGGAGCTCGGCGAGGGACTCGCTGCGCAGGACGGCGGCCTCGGGGGCGGGCGTCTCGGCGGTGGTCTCCTCGGCGGCCGACTCGTCGGTGCCCGGGTCGAGGGTGCTCGAGAGGTTGGCGGCCAGCCCGGACGAGGGCTGGTCGGCCTTGGTCGTGAGGGTGGTGGCGCCGGCGGTCGCGACGGTCCCGGCGACCAGGCCGCCGATCATCAGCGCGGCTGCTCCGTTGCGCGGAGCGGCAGAGCCGCCCGACCGGTGCTTGGCGCGGTGGGTGGTGGACTTCATAGAACCTCCGGGGCGGCAACCCGGGGGTTGCAGCCTCGTCTCAGGGGCGGTGGGCGCAGGGACGCGCTCACATCACGGGACGTGCAGGGCTGACGCGTTCTTGCGGGACAGCAGGGACAAACGCGCCTTCGTCAGGTTACGAAAAGATCACGGAACGTCCAAGTCTCAGCCTCAATTTGTGATGGATGTGACAAATGAGTCGTATGAGGCGGTATTCCGGGGGCGTGGGACCGCGCCAGCACTGGACCTGGCGCGACACGCCGGGAACGCACGACGGTCGCGCGTCGGCCGGGGACGCCGCCGGGTGGTAGGCGCGGGTGCGGCGTGCGCGTGCCGAGCCCGGGCGACGGGTCACGGACCGGTGTCGGCGCAGCGTGTCGGGCACGGATCTGACCCTGGCACTTGATACAGATGTGGCGAGGGAGCATGATGTGACCACAACCGCACAGCGGGCGCGACCGACCTGGGTCGCTCCGAGACGTGGACGAGGTCGTTGGGGAAGACGTCCCTCACCACACAGGAGGTCCAGGATGTCCGTCGTCATGCCACGAGTCATGACGCGTGGGGTGGTCTTCATCCACTCCACGCCCACCGCACTGTGCCCGCACATCGCCTGGGCCCTCGAGGGGGTCCTCGACACGCGCGTCAGCCTCGACTGGGTGCCGCAGCCGGCGCAGCCGGGCACGATGCGCACCGAGTTCTCGTGGACCGGCGAGGCCGGCACGGGAGCGCTCATCGCCAGCGCCATGCGCGGCTGGGACGGCCTGCGGTACGAGGTCGTCGAGGAAGCCAGCCGCGGCAGCGACGGCATGCGGTGGACGCACACCCCGGCCCTGGGCATCCACCAGGCGCGCCTCTCGGCCAACGGTGACGTCGTCGTCAACGAGGACCGGCTGCGCAGCCTCGTCGAGGCCTCGGCCGGCAGCGCCGCGACGCTGATCGCCGAGCTGGACCGCGCCCTGGGTGCGGCCTGGGACGCCGAGCTGGAGCAGTTCCGCCACGCCGGCGAGGGTGCTCCGCCCACCTGGCTGCACAAGGTCGGCTGACCGACCGCACCACCTGACCGACGCACGGTCCTGCCGGGGTCGCCTGTGAGGCCCGGGCAGGACCGTGCGTCGTCCGCTGTCCGCTGGCGAGGACGGGAGAGTCCGGAGGGGAGACGCGTCAGCGACGTGCCGACCGCACCCGGTCGAGGATCTCCTCGTGGATGGCCAGCATGTTCTCGGCGGAGGCGCGCCAGTTGAAGCGCTCGGCCTGCCGGCGGGCGATCTCGTGGGCGCGGGGTCGGGCCAGGAGTGCCTCGACGCCGTCCGCGAAGGCCGAGGGGGTGGACGGCGCGACGTAGCCGCCGTCGCCCACGACCTCCTGCAGCGCGCCCTCGTCGGGGCACACGGCGGGAACGCCGCACGCCATGACCTCCAGGGCCGCGAGCCCGAAGGTCTCCAGCGGGCCGGGGGAGATGGCCACGTCCGCGGCGCCCATCTTCGCGGCCAGCTCGGCGCGGTCGGTGATGTAGGAGTGGAAGACCACGGGCAGGTCGTTGGCCCGCTCGAGCAGCTGGTCGCGCATCGGGCCGTGCCCGAAGACCGTCATCGACACGTCCATGCCCCGACGGACGAGCTCGCGCACGGTCTCGATCGACAGGGCGGGCCGCTTCTCGGGGGAGAGTCGGCCGCAGTGGACCAGGTGGACGGGTTCACCGGGGGCCGGCGGCACGTAGCCGGCGGGGTCGCCCGGAGGGTGGAAGGTCTCGAGGTCGACCCCCAGCGGCACCACGCGGGCGTCGATGCCGTTGCGGTGGAACTCCTCGGCCGCGAACCGGCTCGGGCAGACGATGACGTCGTAGTCGTGGGCGCTCCGTCTGTTGATGACGTCGGCCATCCACGCGGCCGGGGCGTCCGGCACCGGGGTCCGGCGCACGAGGATGCCCGTCATGTGCTCGTGGCTGATCATCATCGACGCGATCCCGCGCCGCCGGGCCCAGCGGCCCATCCAGCGGGTCGTGGAGCGGTCGGACACCTCGATCACGTCGGGGCCGATGGCGTCCATGAGCCTGGAGAGCCCGCGGCGGTCCCACATGAGCGAGTAGCCGGTGCCGGGCACGGGTGTCGCCGGGACGCGGAAGACGGTGCCCTGGGACTCCTCGCTGATCTCCGGTCCCGGTCCGGGGATGATGAGCGTGGCCCGGTGGCCGAGCGCCTGGTAGTGCTCGCCCCAGGCCCGCAGAGCTGTCTTGATGCCACCCGACGTCGGGCTCACGAAGTTGGCGACGCGCAGGATGTGCATGGTGCGGCGAGCCTACCGGCGGAGCATGGGCGGACCCTGGAGGCGAGGCGCCGGGCCCCGGCTCACAGCGGGATGTTGCCGTGCCGGCCGCGCCGCTGCGGTGCTGCGGCGATGGCGGCGGCCAGCGCCCGGCGCGTCGCGGCGGGTTCGACGACCTCGTCGACGACCCCGATCTCGACCGCGCGCGCCAGGCCGCCGGACTGCTCGGCGTGACGCTCCGCCAGCTCCTGCTCGACCCGCGCGCGGTCGGCCTCGTCGACCTCCGCGAGCTTGCGCCGGTGCAGGATGCGGACGGCCGCGACGTGGCCCATCACCGCGACCTCGGCACCGGGCCAGGCGAACACCCGGCTGGCACCGAGCGCGCGGGCGTTCATCGCGATGTAGGCGCCGCCGTAGGTCTTGCGGGTCACCAGCGTGACGCGGGGGACCACGGCCTCGGCGAAGGCGTGCAACAGCTTGGCGCCGCGACGGACGACGCCGTCCCACTCCTGCCCGACGCCGGGCAGGTAGCCGGGGACGTCCACGAGGACGACCAGGGGCACGCCGAAGGCGTCGCACATCCGCACGAAGCGCGCGGCCTTCTCGGCGGAGGCGGAGTCGAGGCAGCCGCCCAGGCGCATCGGGTTGTTGGCGACGACGCCGACGGTGCGGCCGCCGATCCGGCCGAGGGTGGTCACGATGTTGGGGGCCCACCGCGGGAAGAGCTCCAGTGCCGCCTCGGGGGAGCCGTCGTCGAGCAGGTCCTCGACGACGGGGTGCACGTCGTAGGCGCGGCGTGGCGACTCGGGGAAGGTCGCCGCCAGGTCGCGGTCCTCCACGGCGTCGAGGTCGAGCTCGCCCTGCCGGGAGAGCAGCGTGCACAGCAGCCGGGCGCGCGCGTAGGCCTCCTCGGTGGAGTCCGTCGTGACGTGGACGACGCCGGAGCGACGGCCGTGCGGCTCGGGACCGCCGAGGCGCAGCGCGTCGACGGCCTCGCCGGTGACCGAGCGCACGACGTCGGGGCCGGTGACGAAGACGCGCCCCTCCGGCGCCATGATCACGACGTCGGTCAGGGCGGGCCCGTAGGCGGCGCCACCGGCCGCGGGGCCGAGCACGACGGAGATCTGCGGCACCACGCCCGAGGCACGGGTCATGATCGCGAAGACCCGGCCCACGGCGTGCAGCGAGGCCACGCCCTCGGCGAGGCGGGCACCGCCGGAGTGCCACAGACCCACGACCGGTATGCCGTCGGCCAGGGCACGCTCGTAGGCGGCGAGGATGACCGCGCAGCCCTCGGTGCCCATCGCGCCGCCCTGGATCGTCGCGTCCGAGCAGAAGGCCACGACGGGGGCGCCGTCGACGGTCCCCGTGGCGGCGAGGAAGCCGGAGTCGTCCTCGTCGGTCAGCAGCTCGAGGCTGCCGTCGTCGAGGAGGTCGGCCAGCCGGGTGCGGGGGTTGCGCGGGTCCTGCTCCCGGGGGACGGCGACCCGGGCGGTGACGGAGGCGGAGGCCTGCGCCGAGGCGGTGCTGGGGGTCCGGGCGCTCACGCCCAGCTCCGGAACGCCAGCGCCACGTTGACGCCGCCGAAACCGAAGGAGTTGTTGAGGGCGGCCAGGTCGCCGTCGCCCAGCTCGCGGGGGGAACCGGTGACGACGTCGAGGTCGATCTCCGGGTCCTTGTTCTCCAGGTTGATGGTGGCCGGGGCCCGTCGGGCGTGGAGGGCCTGCACGGTGAGGACCGCCTCCAGCGCGCCGGCGGCGCCCAGCAGGTGGCCGGTCATGGACTTGGTGCCGCTCACGGCGATGCGGTCGGCGTGCGCGCCGAAGGCGCGGCGGATGGCCTTGGCCTCGGCGAGGTCGCCGACGGGGGTCGAGGTCGCGTGGGCGTTGATGTGGACGACGTCCTCGAAGGACAGCCCACCGTCGGTCACGGCCTCCTGCATGGCCCGGGCCGCGCCCGCGCCCTCCGGCTCGCCGGCGGTGATGTGGTAGGCGTCGCTGGAGGCGCCGGCACCGGCCAGCTCGGCGTAGATGCGGGCGCCACGGGCGACCGCGTGCTCCTCGGCCTCGAGCACGACGATGCCCGCGCCCTCGGCGATGACGAAGCCGTCGCGGTCGACGTCGTAGGGGCGGGAGGCGCGCTCGGGCTCGTCGTTGCGGTTGGACAGCGCGGTCATCGAGGCGAAGGCCGCGATCGGCAGCGGGTGGATGGCCGCCTCCGTGCCGCCGCAGACGACGACGTCGGCGCGCCCGGTGCGGATCATCTCCAGCGCCATCTTCATCCCCTCGGCGCCGGAGGCGCAGGCGCTGACCGGGCAGTGGGCGCCGGCGCGGGCGGAGAGGTCGAGCGAGACGGCCGCGGCCGGGCCGTTGGGCATGAGCATCGGGACCGTGAGCGGGAAGACCCGGCGGGGGCCCTTGGCCTTCATCACCTCCCACTGGTCGAGGAGGGTCCACACACCGCCGATGCCCGAGCCGATGGCGACGCCGAGACGCTCGGGCTCGACCTCGGGGGAGCCGGCGTCGGCCCAGGCCTCGCGCGCGGCGACGAGGGCGTACTGGCCGGACGGGTCGTTGCGGCGGACCTCGACCTTGGCCAGGACCTCGGCGGGGGAGGTGTGGATGCTGCCGGCGAAGGTGACGGGGAGCTCGTGCTCGGCGACCCAGTCCTGGGTGAGCGGACGGATGCCGGAGCGGCCCGCGGTGATGGCCTCCCACGTGTCGGGGGCGCTGCCGCCGACGGGTGTGGTGGCGCCGAGCCCGGTGACGACGACTCGGCGGTTCTTCTGGGGGGTGCTGGCGGACATCGGCTCGGCCTCTTCCTGGGAAAGGTCGGTGCGGCGGCGACGGTGCCGCCTGCTCACGGTGTGGCTTGGTCGGACGACCCGGTGGGGCCGGCCGGTGGGTGCGCCGCCCCGGTGGGCGGCGGCGACCCGTGCGGCCGCGGGCGGGCGGGAGGCCCGCCCGCGACGCGCTGCGGGTCAGCCCTGGTTGTTCGCGATGTAGGTGACGGCGTCGCGGACGTGCGTGAGGTTCTTGACCTCGTCGTCGGGGATGCGCACGCCGAACTTGTCCTCGGCGTTCACCACGATGGTCATCATCGAGAGGGAGTCGATGTCGAGGTCCTCGGTGAAGGACTTGTCCATCTGGACCTCCTCCGGCTCCAGACCCGTCTCCTCGTTGACGATCTCGGCCAGGCCCGACAGGATCTCCTGCTCGCTCAGTGCCATGTGTTCTTCTCCTTGTGTGCGGGGGTGGGCTGACCCGGATGTGCCCGCCGGGTCTCGGGAGTATGGGGTGGGGCCCGTCAGGGCATGACGACGACCTGCGAGGCGTAGACGAGGCCGGCGCCGAAGCCGATCTGCAGGGCGAGCCCGCCGTGCGGGGCCTCGCCCTCGGCGAGCATGCGCGACATGGCCAGCGGGATGGAGGCCGCCGAGGTGTTGCCGGTCTCGGCGATGTCGCGCGCGACCGGCACGTGCTCGGGCAGCTTGAGGGCCTTGATCATCGCGTCGGTGATGCGCATGTTGGCCTGGTGCGGCACGAAGGCGTCGAGGTCGTCGGGGGTGATGCCCGCGGCCCTGACGGCCTCGACGGCGACGGGGGCCATCGAGAAGACGGCCCAGCGGAAGACCGACTGGCCCTGCATGACGAAGCTCGGCCAGGTGATCGGCTCGCCCGTGGACTCCATCCGCTCGCGCAGCTGCGTCCAGGACTCGCGCTGCGTGATGACGTCGCGCTGGTCGCCGAGGCTGCCCCAGAGTGTCGGGCCGATGCCCGGGTAGTCGGACACGCCGACCACCGCGGCGCCCGCGCCGTCGCCGAAGATGAAGGCGGTGCCGCGGTCGTACTTGTCGGTGAAGTCCGAGAGCTTCTCCACGCCGATGACGAGGACGTAGTCGACCGTGCCGACGCGCACCATGTCGTTGGCCAGCGAGATGCCGTAGCAGTAGCCGGCGCAGGCCGCGGACAGGTCGAAGGCGGCCGGGTTGGGGATCCCGAGGCGGAAGGCGAGCTCGGGGGCGGCGGCCGGCGTCTGGAAGGGGTGGGTGACGGTGGCCATGATGACCGCGCCGATCTGGTCGGGGGAGACCCCCGCGGAGGCGATGGCCTCCCGGGCGGCCGCCTCGGCCATGTCGATGACCGTCTCGTCCTCGCCGGCGACGCGCCGGGTGACGATGCCGGAGCGCTGGCGGATCCACTCGTCGGAGGAGTCGATGTTCTGGATGACCTCCTCGTTGGTCACCACCCGCTCCGGGCGGTAGCCGCCGAGGCCGTGGATGCGCGCGTGGCGCATCCCGGTCGGGACCGTCAGGGTCTTGGTGCTCACAGGGCGTCCTCCTCGGGGTACAGGCGCAGCAGGGGCTGGCCCGGGCTCACGGGGTCGCCCGGCGCCACGAGCCACTCGACGGCCCGGCCGCCGTGCGCCGCGACCACGGGGTGCTCCGCGCGCAGCGTGGCCACCGTCGCGACCGTGTCGCCCGCGGCGACGGTGCCGCCGAGCTCGACGGACGGGGTGACGGCGCCCTTGACGGGGGAGACCACGACCGACCAGGACGCCTCGACCGGCGAGAGCTCGGTGGGGGCGCCGTGCTCGCGGATCATCCGGTGGGCGGCCTCCAGGTCGTCGGGGGTCTTGAGCGCCAGGGTCTCGACGCCCTTGAGGGCGCGCTTGGCCAGGCCCGCCAGGGTGCCGGCGGGCGGGATCTCGATGAGCCCGGTGACGCCCATGTCGGCGAAGGTCTCCATCGTCAGGTCCCAGCGCACGGGGCTGGAGACCTGGCTGACGAGGCGGCGCAGCACCTCGCGGCCGTCCTGCACGACGGTGCCGTCGGCGTTGGACACCAGCGGCAGGCGCGGGTCGTGGGTGGAGATGGCGCGGGAGTAGGCGGCCAGGCGGTCGACGGCCGGCTGCATGTGGGAGGTGTGGAAGGCGCCGGCGACCTGCAACGGGATGACCCGGGCCCGGGCGGGCGGGTCGTCGCGCAGCGCGGCGAGCTGCTCGAGGGTGCCGGCGGCGACGACCTGCCCGGCGCCGTTCATGTTGGCCGGGGTCAGCCCGTGACGCTCCAGCGCCGCGGCGACCTCCTCCGGGTCGCCCCCGACGACCGCGGTCATGCCGGTCGGCGTCATCGCGGACGCCTCGGCCATCCCACGGCCGCGCTCGCGGACGAAGACCATGGCCTGCTCGGCGGAGAGCACGCCGGCCGCCGACGCGGCCGTGATCTCGCCGACGGAGTGCCCGGCCCCGGCGCCGACGACGCGGAAGCCGTCGGCCGGGTGGGCGAAGAGCGCCAGCAGCGAGACGAGCCCGGCGCCGACGATGAGCGGCTGCGCGACGGCGGTGTCCTTGATGGTCTCCGCGTCGGAGGTGGTGCCGTGGGCGACGAGGTCCATCCCCGCCACGGCGCTCAGCCATCCCATCCGGTCGCGGAAGCCCGGGAGCTCCAGCCAGGGGGAGAGGAAACCGGGGGTCTGGGAGCCCTGTCCGGGCGCGACGATCACGAGCACCCCCTCACTCTGCCTGTACGGACCCGCCAGTCACGTCAGCGTTACCGACGAGAAGGAGCCCGATTGTTTGGAGGATCCCTACAACGGGAAACGCGCTCGAGGTGTGCGTGCAGAGTATGGCTCAGCGTTGGCCGGGGCGCGTCCGGAGATGGTCGGTGACCCGTCCGAGGGCCAGCGCCACCTGCAGCACCCAGGCGTCGCGCGGCGTGTGGGCGTCCAGCCCGACGGACTCGCCGACCTTGCGCAGGCGGTAGCGGACGGTGTTGGGGTGGAGGAAGAGCTCGCGGGCCGTCGCCTCCAGTGCACGGCCGTTGTCGAGGTAGGTCTGCACCGTCTCCAGCAGGGCGGCCGAGTCGTCGCGCAGCGGCCGGTAGACGCGGTCGACGAGCATCCGCCGGGCCGGCACCTCCCCGAGCAGGGCCCGCTCGGGGAGCAGCTCGTCGGCCGCGACCGGCCGCGGCGCCCCCGTCCAGGCGGGGGCGGCGTCGCAGCCGGAGAGCGCGGCGCGCGCGCTGCGACCCGCGGCGAAGAGGTGCGGCACGCGGGGGCCCACGACGACAGGGCCGGGGCCGAAGTGCGCGGCCAGCCGGGCGGCGTCCTCGACCGGGTCCTCGGAGCCACCGAGGATGCAGACCAGGCGGGCCCCGAGGGCGGCGGTCAGCGCTTCCCGTCCGCGTCGGCGGGCGGCGTCGCGGAGCACCGTGAGGGCGGGGCCGGAGTCGCCCTCGGGCAGGTTGCCCACGACGACGCAGACCCCCGTCACGTCCTCCCAGCCGAGCTCGGCGGCCCGGGAGGCCAGCGTCTCGTCGGCCTCCCCGCGCACCACGGCGTGCACGACCAGCGACTCCAGCCGGGCGTCCCACCCGCCGCGCTGCTCCGCGGCCCGGGCGTAGACGGCCGCGGCGGCGAAGGCGACGTCGCGGGAGTAGCGCAGGACGGCCTCGCGCAGGCGCGGCTGCTCGTCCTCGTCGACGAGCTCGGCCACGGCGTCCTCGACGGTGGCGATCGCGGTCCGGGTCAGGTCGAGGGCCTGGCGCAGCGAGATCGTCTGGGCCAGGCTGCGCGGCGCGGCGGCGAACACCTCGCCCGGCACCGTGCCCTCCTGGGCGCCGGCGTCGTACCAGCCGAGGAGCGCGGTGATCCCGGCCTGGGCGACGAGGCTGACCCAGGAGCGGTCGTCGGGGCTCAGCGTGCGGAACCAGGCGTGCTCGGCCGCCATCCGCCGGGTCGCCCGGGTGGCCAGCTCGCCCGCGCGACGGGGGAGCGGCTCGGCGGCCGGGACGGCGTCGGAGGGGACCACCTCCCCAGCCTAGCCAGGCGTACGGTGGCCCTCGTGCCGACCACCGACCCCGGTCCTCGTCCCCTCCCAGCGCCTCCCCGGCCGGTGGTCATCGGCCACCGCGGCGCCTGCGGCTACCTGCCCGAGCACACCCTGGCGAGCTACGAGCTCGCAGCGCGCCAGGGGGCCGACTTCCTCGAGCCGGACCTGGTGGCGACCCGTGACGGGGTGCTCGTCGCCCGCCACGAGAACGAGATCTCCACGACCACCGACGTCGCCGACCACCCCGAGCTCGCCGACCGGCGGACGACGCGGACCGTCGACGGCGTCGAGGTCACCGGCTGGTTCACCGAGGACCTCACCCTGGCCGAGCTGCGGACCCTGCGCGCCGTGGAGCGCCTGCCGCAGCTGCGCGCGGCCAACGTCTCGCACGACGGGGTCCACCCCGTGCCGACGTTCGCGGAGATCCTCGACCTGCGCGCGCGTCTCGGCCGCGAGCTCGGCCGCGAGATCGGCGTCTACCCCGAGACCAAGCACCCGACGCACTTCCGCGAGCGGGGGCTCGCGCTCGAGGAGCCCCTGCTCGACGCCCTGCGCGGGGCGGGCCTGGACTCGGAGGAGGCGCCGGTCTTCGTCCAGTCCTTCGAGCTCTCCAACCTCGTCCACCTGCGGCGCGTGCTGGGGTCGCGGGCGCGCCAGGTGCTCCTCGTGACCGCGGAGGACGAGACCCCGTGGGACCTCGCCCACCCCGCCGGGCCGTGGCCCGACGCGCCCGGGCTCTGCCCGGCGGGCCGCACCTACGGCGACGTCCTGTCGCCCGCGGGCCTGGCGGCCCTGCGCGGCGTGGTCGAGGGCCTCGGCCCGGACAAGGAGATGGTGCTGCCCTGGTCGCCCGACGGCACCCTCGGTCCTGCCACCCGGCTCGTCGCCGACGCCCACGCCGCCGGGATGGTGGTCCACCCCTGGACCTTCCGGGCCGAGAACGCCTTCCTGCCGCCCGAGCTGCGCGCCGGGGGCGACCCGGCGGGGCACGGCCACCTGCGCACCGAGCTCACGGCATACCTCGAGGCGGGCGTGGACGGGGTCTTCAGCGATCACCCGGACCTCGCGGTGGCCGCCCGCGACGCGCTGCACCCGCCCACCCCCTGAGGCCGTCCTGCGGGGCAAGCCCCGGGGAACGGCGAGGGCGCCGCACCCGTCGTGGGGTGCGGCGCCCTGCCGTCGCGGGCGACCGACGCTCAGGCGTCGCCGCCGACGTTGCCGGAGGAGCCGGCGTTGACGTCGAGCAGGCGGTACTTCTCGGCCGCCTGGCGCGGCACGTCGGGGTCGATCTCGCCGCGGTCGGCCAGCATCTGCAGGGCCTTGACCGCCATCGAGGGACCGTCGATGTGGAAGAACCGGCGGGCCGCCGCACGGGTGTCGGCGAAGCCGAAGCCGTCGGCGCCGAGCGCGTAGTAGTCCTCGGGCACCCAGGGGGCGATCTGGTCCTGGACCGCCCGCATGTAGTCGCTGGTCGCGATGACCGGACCGCTGCCCTCGGAGAGGCGCTGCGTGACGTAGGGGACGCGCCGCTCCTGCTCGGGCCGCAGGAAGGCGTCCTCGTCGCAGGCCATCGCCTCGCGGCGCAGCTCCGACCACGACGTCACCGACCACACGTCGGCGCTGACGCCCCAGTCCTCGCGGAGCAGCTCCTCGGCCTCCAGGGCCCACGGCACGCCGACGCCCGAGGCGAGCAGGCGCACGTGGCGGCCGCCGTTGGGCTCGGAGCGCAGGATGCGGTGCATGCCCTTGACGATGCCCTCGACGTCGACGTCCTCCGGCTGGGCCGGCTGCTGCATCGGCTCGTTGTAGACGGTGATGTAGTAGAAGACGTCCTCGGGCTTCTCGCCGTACATGCGCCGCAGCGCGTCAGGAAGGATGTGCGCCAGCTCGTAGGCGTAGGCCGGGTCGTAGCTGATGCAGGCCGGGTTGGTCGAGGCCAGCAGCGGCGAGTGGCCGTCGGCGTGCTGCAGGCCCTCGCCCGTCAGCGTGGTGCGACCGGCGGTGGCGCCGATCATGAAGCCGCGGACCAGCTGGTCGGCGGCCGCCCAGACCCCGTCACCGGTGCGCTGGAAGCCGAACATCGAGTAGAAGATGTAGAACGGCACCATCGGGACCGAGTGGGTGTCGTAGGACGTGCCCGCGGCGGTGAAGGCCGCGACCGAGCCGCCCTCGTTGATGCCGACGTGCCAGATCTGGCCGCTCGTCGACTCCTTGTAGGCGAGCATGAGGTCGGCGTCCACCGAGGTGTAGTTCTGGCCGTGGACGTTGTAGATCTTCGCCGTGGGGAAGAAGCTGTCCATGCCGAAGGTGCGGGCCTCGTCCGGGATGATCGGCACCAGGTGCTTGCCGAACTCCTTGTCGCGCATCCACTCCTTGAAGATGCGGACGAGCGCCATCGTGGTCGCGACGTTCTGCTTGCCGGACCCCTTCTTGGCGACGTCGTAGACCTTCTCGTCCGGCAGCCGCAGCGCGGGAGCCTTCTCCGGCTCGCGCCTGGGCAGGTAGCCGCCGAGCTTCTGTCGGCGGTCCTTCATGTAGCGGATCGCCTCGTCGTCCTCGCCCGGGTGGTAGTAGGGCGGGCGGTAGGGGTCGGCCTCGAGCTGCTCGTCGGAGATCGGGATCTTGAGGCTGTCGCGGAAGGACTTCAGGTCGTCCAGCGTGAGCTTCTTCATCTGGTGGGTCGCGTTGCGGCCCGCGAAGTGGGTGCCCAGGCTGTAGCCCTTGATGGTGTGGGCCAGGATGACCGTCGGCTGACCGGTGTGGCGCATCGCCGCGGCGTAGGCGGCATACACCTTGCGGTAGTCGTGGCCGCCCCGCTTGAGCTTCCACCAGATGTCCTCGTCGGACCAGTCCTTGACCATCTCCTTGGTGCGCGGGTCGCGCCCGAAGAAGTGGTCACGGATGAAGGCGCCGTCGTTGGCCCGGAAGGTCTGGAAGTCGCCGTCCGGGGTGGAGTTGAAGAGGTTGACCAGCGCGCCGGAGGTGTCGCGGGCGATGAGCTCGTCCCAGCCGCGGCCCCACAGCACCTTGATGACGTTCCAGCCGGCGCCGCGGAAGAAGCTCTCGAGCTCCTGGACGATCTTGCCGTTGCCGCGGACGGGGCCGTCGAGGCGCTGCAGGTTGCAGTTGACGACGAAGGTCAGGTTGTCGAGCTCGTCGTTGGCCGCGACCTGCAGCAGGCCGCGCGACTCCGGCTCGTCCATCTCGCCGTCGCCGAGGAAGGCCCAGACGTGCTGCTGGCTGGTGTCCTTGATGCCGCGGTTGTGCAGGTACTTGTTGAAGGCGGCCTGGTAGATCGCGTTCATGGGGCCCAGGCCCATCGACACCGTCGGGAACTGCCAGAAGTGCGGCATGCTCCGCGGGTGCGGGTAGGAGGGGAGGGCCTCGCGGCCCTCACGGGCCTTGCTCTTCTCCTGGCGGAAGCTGTCGAGGTCGTCCTCGCTCAGCCGGCCCTCGAGGAAGGCGCGCGCGTAGATGCCGGGGGAGGCGTGGCCCTGGAAGAAGAGCTGGTCGCCGCCGCCCTCGTGGTCGCGTCCGCGCCAGAAGTGGTTGAAGCCGACCTCCCACAGCGTGGCGATCGAGGCGTAGGTGGAGATGTGGCCACCGACGGAGATCTCCGGGTGCTGGGCGCGGTGCACCATGACCGCGGCGTTCCAGCGGATCCACGCGCGGTAGCGGCGCTCCATGTCCTCGTCGCCGGGGAACCAGGGCTCGCGCTCCGGCGGGATGGTGTTGATGTAGTCGGTGGTCGTCAGCGACGGCAGACCCACCTGGGAGTCCCGGGCCCGCTCGAGCATGCGCAGCATGAGGTAGCGCGCCCTCTGGCGTCCGCCGGTCTCGATGGCGGCGTCGAGGGAGTCGAGCCACTCCTGGGTCTCCTCGGGGTCGACGTCCGGGACCTGGCTGGGGAGTCCGTTGAGGATAGGACCGACGGGGCGCTCCGTGGGCATGAGGCATGTCCTTTCCGAGGTAGTGACGTTCCTCAGTCTGTCACGGGTCCTTGCCGCTGCGTCCGCCCGGTGGCCCCGCTCGCCGGCCCCGCCCGGCGCGCCCCGACCGCAGGTCGCGGCGCTGCTGCGGTGCGTCGCGCTTTACAAGCAGCCGTCGCTCTAGTTGTGTAGGGCCACCATGCGCAGCGAAGGGACGGACGAGGTGGACGTGGCCGAGGGCAACCCCCTGGCGGCACCGGTGACGAAGCTCGGTTTCGCACCCGGTCAGATCGTGATCGAGTACGGCTACGACGACGACGTCGACGATGCCGTGCGGGAGGCCGTCGAGCAGGTGGTCGAGGGGCCGCTGGAGGACGAGGACTACGACGGGGTCGTCGACGTGGTGCTGCTGTGGTGGCGCGACGGTGACGGCGACCTCGCGGACGAGCTGGTCGACGCGCTCACCACGATGGAGGAGGGCGGCTTCATCGCCCTGCTCACCCCGGGCGCCGGGCGGGGTGACCGCGTGCCCGCCCACGACGTGCAGGAGGCCTGCACGGTGTGCTCGCTGACCGCCTCCGGCGGTGTCGCGCTGGGCGAGTGGGTCGGCCAGCGCCTGGTGGGCAGGAAGTGAGCCCGGCGGGCCCGGACTCCCCGCGGCACGGTGCCGCCCCCGTCCCGCGCCCGGGTGACCGCGCGCCGGACCTCGTCCTGCCCGACCAGTACGGCGAGCCGACCAGCCTGGCGGAGGCGGTCCAGGACCGGGCGGCCCTGCTCGTCTTCTTCCCGTTCGCCTTCTCGGCGATCTGCACCGGCGAGCTGCTCGAGGTGCAGCTCGACATCGACCGGTTCTCCAACGACCGCGTGCAGGTGCACGGCATCTCCTGCGACTCCACCTACGCCCTCCGTGTGTGGGCGGCGCAGGAGGGCTACCGCTTCCCGCTGCTGTCCGACTTCTGGCCGCACGGGGAGGTCTGCCGGGCCTTCGGCGTGCTCGACGAGGAGTCGGGGCACCCGGTGCGGGGCACCTTCCTCGTGGGCACCGACCAGAAGGTGATCTGGAGCCTGGTCCACGGGCCCGAGGAGGAGCGGCCGATCGGCCTCCTGCACGAGGCCGTCGCGCTGCTCTGAGCGACCCCGCCCGCGCTCGCCGTCGGGGCGCCACGCGCGCCCCGACGCAGAGTTGCCGAGCACGTCCGTCGGGCTGGCACAATGGGCGACCCCAGGGCCTGTAGCTCAGTTGGTAGAGCGCCGCGTTTACACCGCGTAGGTCGTCGGTTCGAGCCCGGCCGGGCCCACGTGGACAACAGCAGAGCGGAGCGCACGGCGCCCGCCGCCGACGGCGTCGACCGCCGCGCGGACGGGCCCCGGCTGGCGGACGTCCTGGCGGTGCTCGAGGAGCTCTACCCACCGGCGACGGCGCAGTCCTGGGACCGGGTCGGCCTGGTCGCCGGTGATCCCGACCAGCCCGTCGGTCGCATCCTGCTCGCGGTGGACCCCACCCTCGACGTCATCGCCGAGGCGGTGGACGCGGGGGCCGACCTGCTCGTCACGCACCACCCCCTGCTCCTGCGCGGCATCCACTCGGTCGCGACCACCACCGCCAAGGGCGCCGCGGTGACCGACCTCGTCGTCAACGACGTGGCGCTCTACTGCGCCCACACCAACGCCGACGTCGCCGACCCGGGCGTGGGCCACGCCCTGGCCGCCGCCTGCGGGCTCGCGGAGACCGAGCCGCTGCAGCTGGCGGAGGAGCAGGAGCTCGGCCGGGTCGGCGACCTGCCCGAGGAGACCTCGCTCGCCGAGCTGGCGCGGCGGCTCCACGCGGCCCTGCCGCCGACCGCCGGGGGCGTCCGCGTGAGCGGGCCCGCGGAGGCCCCGGTGCGCCGCGTGGCGGTCCTCGGCGGCGCGGGCGACTCCTCCTTCGGGGCGGTCCGCCGCAGCGGCGCCGACGTCTACGTCACGGCCGACCTGCGCCACCACCCGGCCCTCGAGGCGCGGGAGGAGGCCCGGGCGGCGGCGCGGGCCGGTGCCGCTGGCACGCCCTACCTGGTCGACGCCGGGCACTACGCGAGCGAGTGGCTGTGGCTGCCCGGCCTGCGCGACCTCCTGCGCGACCGGCTCCCCGCTAGCGTGGACATCCAGATCTCGACCGTGCGCACCGACCCCTGGGACTTCGTGGTCGGGGCGCAACCACCCACCGACGCAGGAGGTATGCCGTGAAGGCGTCCCCCGAGATGCAGGCCCGACTCCTGGACCTGCTCGCCATCGACACCCGGCTCGACCAGCTGGACCACAAGGTCCGCACGCTGCCCGAGCTGACCGACATCACGCGCATGGAGGCCGAGGCGGCCGACCTCGAGGCCGAGGTCGTGCGCACCGAGACGGCGGTGGGCGACCTGCAGCGGGAGGTGGCCCGCGCCGAGGCGGCGGTCCAGCAGGTGCGCGAGCGCGCCGAGCGCGACCGTGCCCGCCTCGAGTCCGGCACCGGCACGTCCAAGAGCCTGCAGGGCCTGCAGCACGAGCTCGAGTCGCTCGCGCGCCGCCAGAGCGTGCTCGAGGACGAGGAGCTCGAGGTCATGGAGCGCCTCGAGCAGGCCCAGCAGGAGGCCGACGCCGCGACCCGCCGCCGCGACGAGCACGCCACCAGGCTCACCGAGCTGCGCGCCGCCCGCGACGAGAAGACCGCCGCGGCCACCACCGAGCGGGCCGAGGTCGCCTCCGGCCGCGACGCGGTGGTCGCCGACCTGTCGGCCGAGCTGGTCGCCCTCTACGAGCGCGTCCGTGCTCACACCGGCGCGGGCGCCGCGCCGCTGGTGCAGCGCCGCTGCGGCGGCTGCCGGCTCGACCTCAACGCCGTCGACATCGCGCGTCTGCGGTCGGCGCCCGAGGACGAGGTGCTGCGCTGCGAGGAGTGCGGCCGCATCCTGGTCCGGACCGCGGAGTCCGGTCTGTGACCCTGCGTCCCGCGCTGGTCGTCGAGGCCGACGGCGGCTCCCGGGGCAACCCGGGTGTCGCCGGCTACGGCGCCCTCGTCCGTGACGCGCGCACGGGCGAGCTGCTCGCCGAGCGCGCGGCCCCGCTGGGCAAGGCCTCCAACAACGTCGCCGAGTACACCGGCCTCGTGGCCGGCCTGCAGGCGGTGCTCGACCTGGGCCTGGCCGACGACGCGACCATCGAGGTCCGAATGGACTCCAAGCTCGTCGTCGAGCAGATGTCGGGGCGCTGGAAGATCAAGCACGAGGACATGCGCCGGCTGGCCATGCAGGCCCGTCGGCTGGTCGATGCCATCCAGCAGCGCGGCGGCAGCGTCGAGCTGACGTGGGTGCCGCGCGCGAAGAACGGCGCCGCCGACGCGCTCTCCAACGTCGCCATGGATGGCGAGACCGTCGTCCGCGACCACGTGCGCCCGGCCTCCGAGGGGTCCACCGCCGAGACGGTCTCGGAGCAGGACGACGACCAGGCGTCCGTCGACCCCTGGTCGCTGCTGGAGATCGACGAGGACGAGCCCGACCAGCCCGCCGACGCGCTGCGCCCCACCTTCGGTGACGGCCGGGTCCCGCTGAGCGACGTCTACGTCTCCGACGAGACGGTGCCCACCCTCGAGGGCCAGACCCGCCTGATCCTGGTGCGGCACGGCGTCACCGACTTCACCCAGCGCCATCTGCTCGACGGGCGGGGCGGCGCCGACCCCGCGCTCAACGCCACCGGTATGGCGCAGGCACGCGCCGCGGCCGTCGCCGTCCGCCGGCTCGTGGAGCGCTCGCAGCCCGGCCCGCTCGTGGTCGTCTCGTCCTCGCTCCAGCGCGCCCGCCAGACGGGCCAGGCGATCGCCGACCACCTCGGCGTCGCCCGCGAGGAGGACCGCGACTGGGACGAGCAGGGCTTCGGCGAGTGGGACGGCCGCGCCATGGGCGACCTGGTGCGCGACCACGGCGACGAGCTCCTGCGGCTGCGCACCGACCCCGACTTCGCCCCGCCCGGCGGCGAGACCCGCCGCGAGCTGGACGCCCGCGTGGGGGAGGCGCTGGCCCGCGCGATCGGCCGTGGCGGCACCGTCGTGGTCGCCACCCACCGGGTCGTGCTGATGTCGGTCCTCGGCCGTCTTCTCGGCGTCGACTCCGGGCGCGCGTGGTCGATCGCGACCGCGCCGGCGTCCCTGACCGCCATCGAGGTGTGGCCCGACGGCGGCGCCCAGGTCGCCTTCGTCAACGACACCCACCACCTCTACGACCCCGCCTTCGGGGACGTCGAGGAGCGCCCCGCCAACGTCACGATCGTCGACGCCTCGCGGGACTGACGGTCCGACGGGGTGCGGACGTGCCGGGGCCGCGGCACGGCATACCCGTGCCGGCGAGGTGCCTCAGGCGGGCGGCACGTCCAGCACCCAGGGCCGCCCCGGTCGGGCGGGCTCGTACAGCTCGACGCCGTCGAACCGGTCGGCGAGCAGCGGCATCAGCGCCTCCGGGCGGCGCGGGTCGGACGGCTCCTCGCACAGGACCCGAGCCACGAGCCCGCGGGTGTGCTTGGCCATGTGCGAGGCGCCCGGCACCCGGACGGTGACCCAGCGCCGGGCCAGCTCGCCCGTCGGCGTCCAGGCGGCGGCGTAGGTGCTCGAGCGGCAGTCGACGACGAGGCCGTGCCCGGCGTCCTCGGGCAGGACCTGCTCCAGGTGGGGCCTCCAGGCCGTGGCGAGGGGCCCGACGCCGGGCAGGTTGACACCCATCGACAGCCGGTAGGGCGCCAGCCGGTCGCTCATGCGCACGAGGCCGTAGAGGGCGGAGACGACCCGCAGCCGGCGCGTCGCCCGTCGGGCCGAGGCGGGGTCGAGCGTCGTCAGGTCGAGCGCGTCGTAGAGGACGCCGGTGTAGAGCTCCCGAGCCGGCAGCGTGGGGGCCGTGGCCAGCCGCGTGTTGCGCGCGACCTCCTCGGTCAGCGACGCGCCGACGCCCAGGACCTCCATCGCCTCCGGGCCTGCGCTGACCTGCGCCAGGGCGGCCGCGACCCGCTCGCGCTGCGGCGCGAGGGCAGGTGCCGAGAGGGTCTCGGGGCGCAGCGCCGCACCCCTCGCGCGGACGGCCTTGGACTCCGACGGGGGCAGCAGGATCAGCACGCGCACAGGCTAGGCGACGCGCCGTTCGTCCTCGCGGGCGACACCGTAGGGTGACGGCATGGTGCAGCGAGCGACGAGGCTGACGGGGCCGGCGGGAGACCGCGGCCGCCTTCTCGAGCAGGCCTTCCGGGCGGCCCGGGAGGACGCCGGGGTGCGGCAGGAGTTCCCCGAGGAGGTGCTCGCCGAGGCGCTGCGGGCCGCCGGGGAGCCAGAGCTCCCCGAGCGCGACGAGACCGCGGTCGAGCTGGTGACCGTCGACCCGCCCGGGTCCATGGACCTCGACCAGGCCCTGCACATCGAGCGGGACGGCGACGGCTACCGCGTGCGCTACGCCATCGCCGACGTGCCGGCCTTCGTCGCCCCCGGCGGGGCGGTCGACGAGGAGGCCCGGTTGCGGGGGAGCACCGTCTACTGCCCCGACCAGCGCGTGCCGCTGCACCCGACCGAGCTGAGCGAGGGGGCCGCCAGCCTGCTGCCGGACGTGGTGCGGCCCGCCTACGTCTGGGACGTGCACCTCGCGGCCGACGGCCGGCGCGAGGGCGCCGACCTCTACCGGGCGCTGGTGCGCTCGCGGCGCCGCTACACCTACGAGGAGGTGCAGCAGCTGGTGGACTCGGGGGAGGCCGAGGAGTCGTTGCTGCTCCTCAAGGAGGTCGGCGAGCTGCGGATGCAGCGCGAGGCCGACCGCGGCGGCGCCAGCCTGCCCATGCCCGAGCAGGAGGTCGAGGTCGACGAGGCCGGCACCTACCGCCTCCGCCTGCGCCCCCTGCTGCCGGCCGAGGAGTGGAACGCCCAGATCTCGCTGCTCACCGGCATCGTCGCCGCCGAGATCATGCTCGAGGGCGGGGTCGGCATCCTGCGGACGATGCCGGCGCCGGACGAGCGGGCCATCGCCCGCTTCCGTCGCGAGGCCCGCGCCCTGGGCCAGGAGTGGCCGAAGGGCATGCGCTACGGCGACTTCCTGCGCAGCCTCGACAAGACCTCACCGGCGCACCTCGCGGTCGTCAACGCCGCCACCAGCCTGTTCCGCGGCGCGGGCTACACCGTCTTCGACGGCGAGCTGCCGCCCGAGGAGGAGCGGGTGCAGGCCGCGATCGCGGCGCCCTACGCCCACGTCACCGCGCCGCTGCGCCGGCTGGTCGACCGCTTCGGACTGGCCGTCTGCGAGGCGCTCGCCTCCGGCCGTCCGGTGCCCGACTGGGCGCGCGAGGCGCTTCCCGGCCTGCCCGATCTCATGCGCGCCGCGGACGACCGCTCCCGCACGGTCGAGCGGGCCTGCCTCAGCGCGGTGGAGGCCGCCGTCCTGGTCGACCTCGTGGGCGAGCGGCTCGAGGCGGTCGTCGTCGACGAGCACCAGCGCGGCGTCGTCGTCCAGCTCATCGACCCGCCGGTGTCCGAGCCGGCCGAGGGCGAGGCCGGGCTCGGCACCGCCGTCGTCGTCGAGGTCGTGGGCGCGGACATCCTCGAGGGCCGGGTCGACGTGCGCGTGGTCCCCGGGGAGGCCGAACGGGTATGACGCTGCCCCCGGTCGTGGCGACCGACCTGGACGGCACGCTGCTGCGCCCGGACGGACGGGTCTCCGCCTTCACCCGCGACGTGCTGCGGGAGGTGACGGCCGCCGGGACCACGGTGGTGCTCGTGACCGCCCGTCCGCCCCGGTGGATGGACGAGCTCGGGGAGCTGGGCGTGCACGCCGTGGCCCTGTGCGGCAACGGGGCGTTCACCTACGACATCGCCTCCCGGCAGGTCGTCGGCCACCGGCTCCTCGGCCCCGAGGTGCTCGGTGCCCTGCTCGCTGACCTGCGCGACCGCATACCCGGGATCCTGCTGGCGACCGAGGGCGTGGAGGGGCCGGCCTGCGAGACCGGGTGGGAGCTGGACGACCACCCGGGGGCGTGGACGGTCGGCGGCTGGGAGGAGCTGGCCGCGCGACCCGTCGGCAAGGTGCTCGTGCGCCACGCCGAGCTGCACACCGAGGAGCTCACGCGGCTCGTGGACGAGGTGGTCGGCGACCGGGCCCAGGTCTCCCACTCCGGCGCGGTGCGGCTGGCGGAGATCGGCCCGCGCGGGGTGACCAAGGCGGTGGCGCTGGCGGAGTGGTGCGCGGAGCAGGACCCCCAGGTGGGCGCCGACGAGGTGTGGGCCTTCGGGGACATGCCCAACGACCTGCCCATGCTGACGTGGGCCGGCCGGTCGTTCGCGGTGGCCAACGCCCATCCCGAGGTGCTCGCCGCGGCGAGCGACCGCGCCCCGGCCAACGACGACGACGGCGTGGCCCGGACCCTGCTGGCGCACCTGGATCCCGGTCGGAGGCGCGCCGTGTGGCAGGATCCTCGACCATGAGCCAGAACGTTCCCACCGGCACCGTCGACGCCCGTCCCCTCAACCGCGTGCTCGCGGTCATCCCCGGAGGCGTCCTCGTGCTGACGGTCGTCGCCGTGATCATCGACGTCGCCACCGGCGCGCTGCACTTCTGAGCCTCAGCCCGGGAACGCCCGGGCGTACTCCTCCTCCAGCCGGGACGCGTCCAGCGACCGGTAGACGCTGACGTCGCCCCGGCCCGCGCGCACCAGGCGCCCGGGAGGCTCGTCGACGGTCCAGCTGCCGGTGGTCGCCTCGCCCGCCTCGGGCGCGACGAGCGCGACCACGGCGGCCAGGTCCCACCAGGCGGGCAGCTCGGCCGCGTGCGAGACCCGCCCGACCACGGCGCCGGTCAGCGACGTCGGGGTGCCCGGGGGCACGGCGTCCTCGGGCACGACCGTCACGGGCACGGGCCCCGACAGCACCGCGGCGAGGGCGTCGGGGTCGGCCGCGGCGTTCCACTCCGCCACGCCGTCGACGGCAGGTCCGGCCAGCGAGCCCGCCATGGCGTGCACCCCGGCGAGCCGGGCGTAGGCCTCCGGGTCGTCCTGGGCCAGGGCGGCCACGTCGGTGAGCGGCCCGAGGGCGACGAGCACCAGGTCCTCGTGGATGCGAGCCTGCTCCGCCAGCAGCTCGGTCGCGTCGGCCTCGTCCGGCTGGAGGACTCCCGGGCGCGGTTCCAGGCCCCAGCCGGCCTCGCCGCTGGCGCGCCAGGCCGCGGGGAAGGGACGGCCGGAGGGCCCGGCCGTCCCTTCCCCGCAGGCCACCGGCACGGGATCGGCGTCGAGGGCCTCCAGCAGGCCGCCGAGCACCGCGAGGCCCGCCTCGCAGCCCACGAGGCCGGTCGTGCGCACGGTCAGCGCCCGGACCTCGACCTGCGGGTGGCGCAGCAGGTAGGCGAGGGCCAGGAGGTCGTCGGCCCCGAGGTCGGTGTCGACCACCACGGGGATCGTCGTGCCGTCGGTCGCCTTCGGCGGCGCCGGCGGCAGGGTGCCGCTGCCCGCGGCTCCGGTCGTGCACCCGGCGAGGGCGGTGGTGGCGAGGGCCGTGGCGAGGAGGGCCGCGAGGCCCGACCGGGCCCTCACAGCCGCACCATCGCCTGGACCAGCACTCCGGCGGCAGCCGTGAGAGCGCCCGCGAGGAGCAGGATCCCGCGGGTGCGGCCCCGCACGGCGACCGCGGCGAGCACGAGGGCGAGCCCGACGAGGTAGACGTCGTGCCCGACCGCGAGGCCCGGGGAGAAGGTGATCCGGGCCCAGAAGTCCTGGTAGATCCCCGGCGCCTGGAGCACCCACTCGTCGGGGAGGGTCGCCGGGTCCGTCGTCGGGGGAGCGGCCCAGACGTCCAGCGGCTGCACCTGCACGAGGGTGAGCCAGCGCAGGACCGGGCCGTTGGAGGTCCAGTAGGCGGGTCCGGCGAAGAACCACACGACGACCAGCGCCACGGTGGCGGGCAGCACGTGCCGGAGGAGGTGTCCGGCGACGGCCCCCAGGGCGACGGCGACCACGGCGACCGCCACGGGCTGCAGGAGCTCGGGGACCGAGGGGTTGGCCTCGGTCACCGTGCCGGGCTCGATGTACATCCGGACCCCACCGGTCGCCCGCAGCGCCAGGGCGCCCAGGGCCACCAGGACCGCGACGGGACCGACGAGCGCCAGCCCGCCGAGCAGGCGCGCCAGGGCGCGCCGGTCCTCGGGCAGGGGCGCCTCCTCGGCCAGGCGGATCCGTCCCCGCACCCCGACGCCCGTGGTGGCGACCGAGATCCCGAGTCCGAGCAGTGCGGTCGCGGCGGTGATCTCCGTGTAGGGGGCGGTGGGCCAGCGCGGCTCCCCGCGCAGGACGAGGACGACGACGGCGAGCCAGCCGGCGGCGGCCGCCCACGGCGCGGGGTGCCGCAGCACCCGTGCGGCCTCCAGCCGCACGAGCGACCAGAAGGGCGTTCCGCTGCTCGCCCCGATCGGAGGGGCGACGGTGAGGGTGGAGGAGGTCATCGACGAAGTCCTGTTCCGAGAAGGGCGGCGAGCGCCGCGAGGGTCACGATCCACGGGTGGTGCTGGTAGGCGGCCAGCAGCTGGTCGCCCCGGGTGTCGAGCCCGGCGGCCGCACGCCCGAGGACGATCCAGACGAGCGGGGCGGCCGCGCCGGCGGCCACGGCATACCGGGCGGGTGAGACTGCCGCGACGGCGCAGCCGGTGAAGGTCAGGGCCAGGAAGGGGCCGACCGGCCATCCGGGGCCCGGGCCGGCGCCGACGAGGGCGGTGGCGAGGAAGGCCAGCCAGATGGTGAGGCCGGCCGGGACGAGCAGGGCGAGCCGGTGGAGCCGCCGCGCCGACCGGCGGGTGGGCAGGGCGTCGAGGAGGTCCGCGGCCGGGTCGGCCAGCCCGCTGACGACGGCGGACGCCAGCCCGGCGGCCGCGATGTCGGACGCGACGAGGGCCGTGCGGTCGACGGCGGCCCCGAGGGCGGCCGAGGCGACCAGGACGGGCGCCACCGCCACCAGCGCGTGCCAGGGCACGGCGCGGCCCGTCGGCGCCAGCCAGGCCGGCGCCGGGAGGGCGGTGGTCACGCGTGGGCCTCCCGGGCCAGCAGGAGGTAGCCGTCGTCGAGCGTGGGCGCCACCACCTGGGCCCCGGCGGGCGGGTCCCCGAGGTGGCGGTAGGTGCCGGTCGGGGTGGCCCAGCTGCGCACCGCGCGCGGGTCCTGCGCGTCGTCCTCCCAGACTCGTCCGGAGGCGAGCGCGGCCAGCTCGGCCGGGGTGCCGGCGAACCGGATCCGGCCGGCGAACATCACGTAGACGCTCTGGCAGAGCGCGGCCACCTCGGACACGTCGTGGGTCGACATGACGACGGTCGGGGCCGCGGTGAGCAGCGACCGCAGTCGCAGCCGCTGGTCGGGGTCGAGGCCGGTCGCCGGCTCGTCGAGCACGAGCAGGTCGGGGTCGCCCACGAGGGCCGCGGCCAGGCCGACACGCTGCCGCATACCCCCCGAGAGGCGTCGGATGCGTCGGTGCATGACGTCGGTGAGGCCGACCGCCTCGAGCACGCGGCGGGTCTCCTGCCGGCGCCAATCGCGGTCGGTGTGCTCCTTGAGCACCGCGACGTAGTCCACGAGGTCGAAGGGCGTGAAGCCGGGGTAGAGGGCCGGGGCCTGGGGCAGGTAGCCCAGCCGGCGACGCGCCTCGGTCCGCTGCGCGGGGTCGGACGGGTCGAGACCGAGCAGCCGCACCGACCCGGCGTCGGGGGCGAGCACGGTGGCGAGCATCCGCAGCAGCGTCGTCTTGCCGGCGCCGTTCGGCCCGAGCAGACCGATCACGCCGCGGCCGGTGGAGAGGCTGACCTCGTCCACCACGCGGGCGCGGCCGAAGCTCTTGGTCACGGCCTCCAGGTGGACGGGGGCGGTCGAGAGGGCGGTCGTCATGCGGTCCTCCGGTAGGAGACGGTGTCACGGCGCGCCACGGTGAGGACCGCGGCGACGAGGGCGACGGCGAGGGCGAGGTACTGGGTGGCCGGGCTGGCCAGGACGTCGAGCACGAGGTCGGGCCGCAGGGCGCGGCGGACCGTGGACCCGGTGATCACGAGGGCCGCCCAGGCGGCGGCGAGCGTGGTGGCCACCCGCAGCGGGTCCAGCCGGGTGGTGCCGGCGAGCAGGACCAGGGTGGAGAGCGCCACGCCGGGCAGGCACCACGACAGGACCGCCCTGGGCGACAGCTCGACCCAGGGACCGGCGAGCAGCAGGCCTGCGACGGCCAGCGCGAGGGCCCCGCCGGAGACCACGACGGCCCGGGCGGCGACGAGGCGCAGGCCGGACGACGGGGTGGCGAGGCTGATCTCGCCCGCGGGGTCGGCGAGGTCGCGGTAGGCCAGACCGGCCGCGGCCACGGGGGCCAGCGGCGCAACCACGAGGAGCGTGAGGAGGGCCGCCTCGTCGCCGGCGACGGTCGCCAGCACGGGCACCATCAGCAGGAGCGCCACCGCGGCCAGGGCGCTCAGGACCATCACCGGCGTGGCGACGGCGGAGCGCGCCAGGCGCGGGGGCAGGCCGAGGCGCTCGAGCGGCCCCGGGGTGGGCCGGTCGACGTGGTCCGCCAGGCGTGCCCAGGCGGCCTCGACGGCACCGGGGTCGACCTGCGCCGCGAGGCGGTCGCGGCAGCCGGCGCAGCCGAGCAGGTGCGCCTCGACCGAGGCGGCGAGGACCGGCGCCGCGGTCCCGCCCGAGTATGCGGTCAGGCTCGCGTCGTCCACGTGCCATGCGTGCGTGCTCACAGCAGCGCCTCCCTCAGCTCGAGCCGGGCCCGGCTCATGCGGCTCTTGACGGTCCCGCTCGGGATCACGAGCAGCTCACCGGCCTCTCGCGTCGACAGCCCGTCGATGACGGTCGCCTGGACGACGGCGAGGAGCTCCGGTGACAGCTTCTGCAGCGCCTGGCCGACGTCGCTGTGCTCGACGCGCAGCAGCACGGCCTCCTCGGCGGAGGGCACGTGGTCGTGGCGGAGCTGGCGCAGGCGGTCCAGCAGCGGCTTGCGCGGGCGCAGCTGGTGCAGCAGCGTGCGGATCGCGATGCCCCAGAGCCAGGCCGCGACCTCGCCGTCCCCCGAGTAGCGGGTCGGCTGCTGCCAGACCTTGAGGAAGGTGTCGTTGACGACCTCGGCGACGATCGCCGGGTCGGAGCAGCGCTGGCGCACGCGGGCGGCCAGCCACGGCTGGTGCCTGGTGAACAGGCTGTGCAGCGCGCCGCGGTCTCCCTCGGCGACCTGCGCGAGCAGCTCCCGGTCGGTGGGAGCGTCCTGGTCG
The DNA here is from genome assembly GCF_006716885.1 of Ornithinimicrobium humiphilum. Taxonomy (NCBI): domain Bacteria; kingdom Bacillati; phylum Actinomycetota; class Actinomycetes; order Micrococcales; family Ornithinimicrobiaceae; genus Ornithinimicrobium; species Ornithinimicrobium humiphilum. The sequence goes on along the minus strand of NZ_VFPU01000001.1, from coordinate 2,108,234 downwards.
GTGGTCACGACTCCTTGTTCCCTCGAGCGTCCCGATCGGTTCACGGGACAGTCTGGCGGGGGAGGAGGGGAGCGTGGGGGAGCCCGGCCGGAAGCGGTTCCGGCGGGGGAGTGGTGCGGATGAGTCGGCCGGTACGCCGGGTTCTGTCCCTCCGCGCCGTTGCCGGCACTGCGAAGGTGGCGACCATCCATCTAGGACGACCGTTGCCGGCCGCCTCCAGCGGTCTACCCGTGCACTCGGGCGGGCCGCCCTCGAACGCGCACTGTCTGACCTTGCTCCAGGTGGGGTTTACCTAGCCACGCCGGTCGCCCGGCGTGCTGGTGGTCTCTTACACCACCCTTTCACCCTTACCCACCGGCGAACCGGTGGGCGGTCTGCTCTCTGTGGCACTGTCCCGCGGGTCACCCCGGGTGGCCGTTAGCCATCACCTTGCCCTGTGGAGCCCGGACGTTCCTCGGCGGGTCCCCGCGGACGGGGCCCGACGCGGCCGCCTGGCCGACTCATCCACGACCGGGAAGTCTACCTGTCCGCCGGGGTCGTGCCGTCCGCGTCGGTCGTCGCCGGGTCCCCCGCGTCGTCGAGCACGAGCTCGACGGCCGGCAGGTGGTCGGTGGGGGAGACGCCCGGCGGGACGTGCTCCCGGGTGGCGCGCTCGAGGACGGCCCACGCGGTGGGGTGCGCCTCGGCATACCTCTCGAGCACCCTGCGCACCTCGTGCTGGGGGACCGGGTATGCCGTGGCCGGCACGTCCGCGAGCTCGCCGGTGCTGACGCGGCAGCCGGGGTGGGCGAGGAGGTTCTGGTACCACTGCGACCGGGGCCCGAGCGCGGAGACGACCCGGTAGGTGCCGGGGCGCGGCTCCTCGACGACCTCCAGGACGACCTGGCGGGGGAGCCCGGAGGAGCGGCCGACGTGCTCGAGCATGAGCATGCGGGGTCCCAGGTGCCGCCCGAGGCCGCGGCGGTACATCCCCAGCGGGGAGCGCGCCAGCCACGGCGTGCGGAGGAAGAACGCGGTCGCGCGCCCGCCGACCTCGGCGAGCAGCCCCCGGGCCGCCGCGGCGGCACCGGAGGTGCGGGTCACAGGGTGGTGGGGCCGGCGCCCCGCAGGTCGAGGACCTCGACGCCGCCGTCGAGGCCGTAGCCCCCGATGTGCGTGAGGTAGAAACCGCGGCCGGCGTCGTTGAGCAGGCCGTCGTGGATCGGGATGACGCCGCGGCTCGGAGCGACCCGGCGGACGAACTCGATGGTCTCCGAGACCTTGCCCCAGGGGGCGTTGACGGGGACGGCGAGCAGGTCGACCTCGCCCGGGTCGGCGTCGAGGGCGTCACCGGGGTGGAAGAGGGCGGGAGCGCCCTCGGCCGAGAGGACCACGCCGCGGTTGCCGATGCGCTCGATGTAGTCGTGGATCACCGCGTGCCGGTCGCCCACCGGCGTCACCGTGAGGTCGCCCAGCCGGATCGGGCTGCCGGTGTCGAGCCGCTCCGTGCGCGCGCCCAGCCCCTCCTTCGCCAGCAGGTCGGCGGTCTCGGGCTCGACGAGGAGCCGGGCGTCGGGGTTGGCCGAGAGCAGCTCCGGCACCCGCTGCTGGTCGAGGTGGTCGGCGTGCTGGTGGGTGACGACGACGGCGGTGACCCCGCTCAGGTCGTCGAGCCGGGAGAGGCTGCCCGGATCGACGAGGACGCGCTGGTCGGCGACCTCGACGAGCAGGCAGGCGTGGCCGAGGTGGGTGATCTGCATACGCAGACCGTAGAGGGTGCCCCGTGCCGCCCGCCAGGCTCCGTGCCCGGGACTAGCCTGTCGCCCGTGGAGTTCCTCAACGGCACGCAGCCCGCGCACGACCTGACCTACAACGACGTCTTCATGGTGCCCTCGAGGTCGGGGGTGACCTCGCGCCTCGACGTCGACCTGAGCACGCCGGACGGGGTCGGCACGACCATCCCCGTCGTCGTGGCCAACATGACGGCGGTCGCCGGGCGCCGGATGGCCGAGACGGTGGCGCGGCGCGGCGGCGTGGCGGTCCTGCCGCAGGACATCCCGCTGCCCGAGGTGCGGCGGACCGTCGAGCGGGTCAAGGCGAGCCACCCCGTCTACGAGACGCCGATCGTCGTCGAGCGCTCGGCACCGGTCGCGCAGGTGCTCTCCGTCATGCACAAGCGCGCCCACCGGGCCGCGGTCGTCGTCGAGGCGGGCCGGCCGCTGGGGATCGTCACCGAGGCCGACACCGAGGACGTCGACCGGTTCGCCACGGTCGGCGCCGTCATGCAGCAGCCCAGGGTCGTGCTCGAGGACGGGGTGGACCTGCGGGTCGCCTTCGACCAGCTCGAGGACGCGCGCGCCGACCTCGCGCCCGTCGTCGCCGGTGGCCTGCTGCGCGGCATCGTCACCCGGACCGGCCTGCTGCGCTCCGCGATCTACCGTCCCGCGCTCGACGACGACGGCCGGCTGCGCATCGGCGCGGCCGTGGGCATCAACGGCGACGTGCCGGCCAAGGCGGCCGAGCTGCTCGACTCCGGCGCGGACGTGCTCGTCGTCGACACCGCCCACGGCCACCAGGAGAAGATGCTCGACGCCCTGCCGCAGGTCGTCGCCGCGCGCGACGCCCACCTCGCCGCCACCGGCCGCCGCGTGCCGGTCGTGGCCGGCAACGTCGTCTCGCGCGCCGGCGTGCAGGACCTGGTCGACGCCGGCGCGGACATCGTCAAGGTCGGCGTCGGCCCGGGCGCGATGTGCACGACCCGCATGATGACCGGCGTGGGCCGGCCGCAGTTCTCGGCCGTGCTGGAGTGCTCGGAGGCGGCGCGCGAGCTCGGTGCGCACGTCTGGGCCGACGGCGGCGTGAAGTATCCCCGCGACGTCGCGCTGGCGCTCGCCGCCGGCGCCGCCTCGGTCATGGTCGGCTCGTGGTTCGCCGGGACGCTGGAGTCGCCCGGCGACCTCATGCGCGACGCCGACGGGCGCTACTACAAGGAGTCCTTCGGCATGGCGTCCGCCCGGGCCGTCCGCAACCGCACCAAGGACCTCTCGGCCTTCGACCGGGCCCGCTCGGCCCTCTTCGAGGAGGGCATCTCCTCGGGCCGCATGTTCCTGGACCCGCAGCGCCCGGGTGTCGAGGACGTCCTCGACCAGATCGTCTCGGGCGTGCGCAGCGCCTTCACCTACGCCGGCGCCCGCACGATCGGCGAGTTCCACACCGGCGCCGTCGTGGGCGTCCAGGGCGCCGCCGGCTACGAGGAGGGCCGCCCGCGCCACACCTCCTGGTGAAGCCCGCCCACTCACCGCACGGACGCCCCCGCACGGACTGACGTACTCATCTTGTAGGTGGCTCGGGATACATCCTGAGCCACCTACAGGACGGGTACGGGAGTGGATGTCGGGGGTTGTCCACAGGCTCGGCCGTGCTCCCGCTCGGCCGAGGCTCATCCTGAGCATGCTGGGGCGATGGAGCCTCGCCTGCGCGACCACCTCGACCGGCACCAGGGAGTCGTCTCCGCCCGCGCGGCGTCGGCGCTCGGCCTGGACGGCAACGCCCTACGCGCCCTGACCCGAGCCGGGACGCTGGTGCGGGTGACGCGAGGGGCCTATGTCGACGGAGGCCTGCTGCGCTCCGGATCGCCGGAGGCCCAGCACGCGATGCGCACCCGGGCGGTCGTGCTCAGTCGTGGAGGCGCGCTCGCGGCGAGCCATGAGAGCGCCGCGGTGCTGCACGGCCTGCCCGTCATGCGCAGCGAGCTGGCGACGGTGCACGTCGTGCACACGACCGACCGGGTGAACACCCGCCGGCACGACGCCTTCACGGTGCATCCCTGCCCGGGGACCGACGCCCTGACGACACGGGGCGGGGTGAGGATGGTCGTCCCAGCGCTCGCGATCCTGGGCACCGCCGTCTCGGCCGGCGTGCGGTCCGGGCTCATGGCGGCTGATGCGGCCCTGCACGGCGGGCTCACCTCCAAGGACGACCTGCACGACTGGTTGGGCAGGATGCGCCGGCACCCTGGTATCTCGCGGGCCCGCCACGTGGTGCTGGCCGCCGACGCCAGCGCGGAGTCGCCGGGAGAGTCGTTGCTCCGGGAGATCCTGCTCCGCCTCGGCTACGAGGTCGCGCCGCAGTCGGAGATCCGCGAGGGCGGCGTGCTCGTGGCGCGCGTCGACTTCCTGCTCCCGCGGCTCGGCGTCGTCGTCGAGTTCGACGGGATGGTCAAGTACGAGGGCAGCCAGGGTCCCGAAGCGCTGGCGGCCGAGAAGGCCAGGGAGCGTCGGCTGCGCCGTCTCGGGTACGGCGTGGCCCGCATCGTGTGGCGCGACCTCTTCGACGAGGCGCGCATCGAGGCCGAGATCCGCGACGCGGCCCGTGGCCGCTGAGCCCGACGAACGACATACCCACCCGTCTGGTAGATCACTCGCGATCTATCCCGAGCGATCTACAAGATGAGTACGTGAGTACGAAAGTCGGGGCGCAGGGCGACGGACCGCCCTCAGGACTCGTGCGCCGCCTGCCAGGCGGCGCCGATGATGCCGGCCTCGTTGCGCAGCTCGGCCGGGACGATCGGGGTGCGCAGCTCCAGGCGGGGGAGGAACTTGTCCGCCTTCCTCGAGACGCCGCCGCCGACGATGATCAGGTCCGGCCACAGCAGCGCCTCGACGTGGGAGTAGTAGCGCTGCAGGCGCTTGGCCCAGTCCTTGTAGGACAGGCCCTCCTCGTCCTTCACGCTGCTCGCCGCCCGGGTCTCGGCGTCGTGGCCGTCGATCTCGAGGTGCCCCAGCTCGGTGTTGGGCAGCAGCCGGCCGCCGACGAAGAGCGCGCTGCCGATACCGGTGCCGAGGGTGGTCAGGAGCACGACGCCGTCGTTGCCCTTGCCCGCGCCGAAGTGCATCTCGGCGACCCCGGCGGCGTCGGCGTCGTTGAGCACGTGCACCGGACGGCCGAGCCGTTCGCGGAAGAGCTTCTCGGCGTCGGTGCCGATCCAGTCCTTGTCGATGTTGGCGGCCGTCCGCACGACGCCGTGGTCGACCACGGCCGGGACCGTGATCCCGACGGGGGTGCCGTCCTCCACCTCGTCCGCCAGCTGGTCGACGAGGTCGGCCACGACGTCCGCGACCGCCTCGGGGGTCGACTCCTCCGGCGTGGCGATCTTGATCCGCTCGCGGGTGAAGCGGCCGGCGTCCAGGTCGACGGGGGCACCCTTGATGCCGCTGCCGCCGATGTCGATGCCGAGGATGGTGGGGGCCATGTCAGGTGGGTCCTTCCCGGAGGGTGGGAGCGTGCCGGACCCACAGGGTAGGTCCGCGCGCGGCTCAGGGCAGCGTGAGGATCTCGGCGCCGTCGTCGGTGACGAGGATGGTGTGCTCGAACTGCGCCGAGGGTCGCCCGTCGGCGGTGAGCACCGTCCAGCCGTCGGCCCACTCGACCCAGTCGGGGGTGCCGAGGTTGAGCATCGGCTCGATCGTGAACGTCATACCGGGCTCGATGACGGTGTCGTAGGCGGGCGCCGCGTCGTAGTGGGGGATGACGAGCCCGGAGTGGAAGGCCTCGCCGACGCCGTGGCCGGTGTAGTCGCGCACCACGCCGTAGCCGAAGCGCTTGGCATAGCTCTCGATCACGCGCCCGATGACGTTGATCTCCCGGCCCGGACGCACCGCCCTGATCGCGCGCAGCAGCGCCTCCTGGGTGCGCTCGACGAGCAGCCGCGTCTCCTCGGCGACGTCGCCGCACAGGAAGGTGGCGTTGTTGTCGCCGTGCACGCCCCCGACGTATGCCGTGATGTCGATGTTGCAGATGTCGCCCTCCTGCAGCTCGCGGTCGTCGGGGATGCCGTGGCAGATGACCTCGTTGACCGAGGTGCACAGCGACTTGGGGTAGCCGCGGTAGCCGAGCGTGGAGGGGTAGGCGCCGTGGTCGAGGAGGAACTCGTGGCCGACGCGGTCGATCTCGTCGGTCGTCACGCCGGGGCGGACGAGCTCGCCGCAGACCTGCAGCGCCTGGGCCGCGATGCGCCCCGCCACCCGCATCCGCTCGACCGTCTCGGCGTCCTTGATCTCGCTGCCCGTGAAGGGCGCGGGGGCGGGACGGTCGACGTACTCCGGGCGGGCGATGGAGGCGGGCACCGGCCGGCGAGGGCTGACGGTTCCCGGGGCGAGGGGAGCGGTGGTCGGCATAGGGTGGATTCTAGGTCGCCGCAGCAGGCGGCCCTGTCGACGCGAGGAGGCTCACGGCATGGGCAAGGAGTACTGGTTCAACACCAGGACCAAGCAGGTCGAGGCGCACGACGACCCCGAGCGTGCGCGCAGCGCCGACCTCATGGGTCCCTACGGCAGCGAGGACGAGGCGTCCCGCGCGCTGGAGATCGCGGCGTCGAAGACGGCGGCCTGGGACGAGGAGGAGCGCAAGGAGCGCGAGTGGGCGACCGGCGACGCCGACGCGGCCGCCTGGGACAACAACCCGCTCAACGACTGACCGGAGGACGACCGGCGCCGTGGACGACGTCCTCGTCGAGCGGGTCCTGCGCGCGGTCGAGCTGGTGCCGCCCGGCCGGGTCGTCTCCTACGGCGACCTGGCCGAGCTGGTCGGCACCGGCCCCCGCCAGGTCGGCTCCGTGATGCGGCACTGGGGCGGCGGCGTCGCCTGGTGGCGGGTGACCAACGCCTCCGGCGAGCTGCCCGCACCGCTGCTGGCCCGGGCGCTCCCTCACTGGCACGAGGAGGGCATCCGGCTGCGCGACACGGGTCGCGGCTGCCGGATCGCCGACCACCGCGCGGACCTCGCGGCCCTCGCCGCCGCGCACGCCGAGGCGGTCGCCGACCTGGCCGACCCGGGCCCTCCGGACGCGCCGCCACCTGCGGCGCACTCGGCCGTCCCCGGCGCAACGGCATACGGCAGGATGGGCGCATGAACCGCCAGCAGGAGTACGTCCTCCGCACCATCGAGGAGAGGGACATCCGGTTCGTCCGGCTCTGGTTCACCGACCTCCTCGGCACCCTGAAGTCGGTCGCCGTCGCTCCCGCCGAGCTGGAGCAGGCCTTCCGGGAGGGCATCGGCATCGACGGCAGCGTCATCGAGGGCTTCACGCGCGTCTACGAGGCGGACATGGTGATCCAGCCCGACGCCGACACCTTCCAGGTGCTGCCCTGGCGCGAGCGCACGGCCCGCATGTTCTGCGACATCCACATGCCCGACGGCTCCCCGGCCGCGACCGACTCGCGCCACATCCTGCGCAAGGCGCTGGACACCGCCTCCCAGCAGGGGTTCACCTTCTACACCCACCCCGAGATCGAGTTCTACCTCTTCAAGGAGCCCTACGACCCCAAGCGGGGGCCGGTGCCGGTCGACCAGGCGGGCTACTTCGACCACGTCGCCCGCGGCGACGGCCACGACTTCCGCCGGGCGGCCATCGAGATGCTCGAGCAGATGGGGATCTCGGTCGAGTTCAGCCACCACGAGGGCGGCCCGGGCCAGCAGGAGATCGACCTCCGCTACGCCGACGCGCTGTCGATGGCCGACAACATCATGACCTTCCGCACGGTGGTCCGGGAGGTCGCGCTCCAGGAGAACGCCTTCGCGACCTTCATGCCCAAGCCGCTGGCCGCCCACCCCGGGTCCGGCATGCACACGCACATGTCGCTCTTCGAGGGCGACACCAACGCCTTCTACGAGCCGGGCGCGTCCTACGAGCTCTCCCAGACCGGCCGCCGCTTCATGGCGGGCGTGCTGATGCACAGCCGCGAGATCTGTGCGGTGACCAACCAGTGGGTCAACTCCTACAAGCGGCTCTGGGGCGGGGGCGAGGCGCCGGCCTACGTCTGCTGGGGCCACAACAACCGCTCCGCCCTGGCCCGCGTGCCGATGTACTCCATCGGCAAGGGCCACTCGCGCCGCATCGAGGTGCGCTCCATCGACTCCGCGTGCAACCCCTACCTCACGTATGCCGTGATCCTCGCCTCCGGCCTGCGCGGCATCCGCGAGGGCTACGACCTTCCGCTGGAGGCCGAGGACGACGTGTGGGCGCTCACCGACGCCGAGCGCCGGGCGATGGGCATCGCCCCGCTGCCGCAGAGCCTCGGCGAGGCCGTCGCGGTCATGGAGGACTCCGACCTCGTCGCCGAGGTGCTCGGGGAGCAGGTCTTCGACTTCTACCTGCGGAGCAAGTGGCAGGAGTGGGGCGACTACCGCTCCCAGGTCACCCAGTTCGAGCTCGACCGCTACCTGCTGCACCTCTGAAGGAGGGGTATGCCGTGACCACCGAGCCCCCGACCGACCCCGGGGGGCGTCGCGGCCGGCCGGCCGGGGAGTCCTCCGGCCCGGTCCCCACCGCGGCGCTGGTGCGCGCGGGCGTCGAGGACACCCGCCGCGCCGCCCGTCTCATGGAGGAGATCGCCGGTCGTGACCCCGGGCTCGACCTCGTCGAGCTGCTCGGCGACCTCGGCGGGGTGGCCGACCCCGACGCGGCGCTGCTGTCGCTGGTCCGCCTGCTCGACCCCTCGACCTCGAGCCGCTCCGGCGGCACGCCGGGCGAGCTCGTGCTCCCCGTCCTGCGCGAGGCGGGGGAGCCGCGCCGCCGGCTGCTGACCCTGCTCGGCGGCTCCGACGCGCTCGCCGACCACCTCGTGCGGCATCCCGAGCACGTCGACGCCGTGGCCGGCGGGGAGGAGCCCGACCCCGCCGCCGTCGCGCACGCCGTGGAGGGGCTGTCCGGCCGGGAGGGGGCCGAGGCGCTCCGGGTCGCCTACCGCCGGGAGCTCCTGCGGGTCGCCACCACCGACCTCGTGAGCGAGGACCCGCTCGCGCTCATGCCCACCGTGGGCGCCTGGCTCGCCGACCTCGCGGCGGCGGCGCTCGAGGGCGCTCTGCTGCTCGCCCGGGCCGAGACCCCGGGGGAGGAGACCTGCGACCTGGCGGTCATCGGCATGGGCAAGACGGGCGGCTCGGAGCTCAACTACATCAGCGACGTCGACGTCATCTTCCTGGCCCGACCTCGTGGCGACGTCGGCGAGGAGGAGGGCCTGCGGGTCGGCACCGCGCTGGCCTCGGCCGTCATGCGCATCTGCGGGCAGTCGACCTCCGAGGGAGCCCTGTGGCAGGTCGACGCGGCCCTGCGCCCGGAGGGCAAGCGCGGCCCGCTCGTGCGCACGCTGCACTCCCACCGCGAGTACTACCAGCGCTGGGCGCGCACCTGGGAGTTCCAGGCCCTGCTCAAGGCCCGTCACGTGGCCGGCGACGAGGACCTCTCGCGCGAGTGGCTCGACCTCGTCGGTCCGATGGTCTGGGAGGCGTCGGGCCGTGACAACTTCGTCGACGAGGTGCAGTCGATGCGCCGGCGCGTCGAGGAGCACGTGCGACCCGCGGAGGCCGAGCGCCAGATCAAGCTCGGCGCGGGCGGCCTGCGCGACATCGAGTTCAGCGTCCAGCTCCTGCAGCTCGTCCACGGCCGCTCCGACGAGGAACTGCGCTCGCGCACGACCCTCGAGGCGCTCGCCGCGCTGCGCGACGGCGGCTACGTCGGGCGCGAGGACGCCAAGGTGCTCGACGAGGCCTACCGGCTGCTGCGCTGCCTCGAGCACCGGGTGCAGCTGCACAAGATGCGCCGCACCCACCTCATGCCGACCGCGCAGCCCGAGCTGCGGCGGCTGGGTCGGGCGATGGGGGAGCGGCGGGAGGCCGACCGGGCTCTGGTGGAGCGGTGGCGGGCCGTCCGGCGCGACGTCCGCCGCCTGCACGAGCGGCTCTTCTACCGGCCACTGCTGTCGGCCGTCGCCCGGCTGTCCCCGGAGGAGGCCCGGCTCTCGCCCGAGGCGGCCCGCGAACGACTGGCGGCGCTCGGCTTCCGCGATCCCGCCGGGGCCATCCGGCACCTCGAGGCGCTCACCGAGGGAGTGAGCCGCCGGGCCGCGATCCAACGGCACCTGCTGCCCGTCATGCTCTCGTGGTTCGCCGACGGCGCCGACCCCGACGCGGGGCTGCTGGCGTTCCGCCAGATCAGCGACGCCCTCGGCACCACGCACTGGTACCTCGGCATGCTCCGCGACGAGGGCAGCGCCGCCCAGCGGCTCGCCACCGTCCTCTCCACCAGCCGGTATGCCGTGGACCTGCTCATGCGCTCGCCGACCACCGTGGCCCTGCTCGGCGACGGCGACGGGCTGGTCCCGCCGGGGGGCGACGACCTCGTGCGCCGGATGACCGCGTCGGCGCAACGCCGGGAGAGCACCGAGGACGCCTTCACGGCCATCCGGACGGTGCGTGCCCGTGAGCTGGTCCGCGTGGTCCTCGGCGACCTCGTCGGCGCGTGGACGGGCGAGCAGGTCCGGGGCGCGCTCACCGACCTCACCGACGCCTACCTCGAGAGCGCCCTGACCGTGGCGACCGAGCGGGTGCTCGCGCGCCGCGAGGAGCAGGCCGCCGTCGCGATGCTCGTCGTCGGCATGGGCCGGCTGGGCGGGCGCGAGATGGGCTACGCCAGCGACGCCGACGTCATGTACGTCCACGACCCCCTCCCGGACGTCGACCCGCAGGTGGCCACCGAGCAGGCGACCGAGATCCTCGCCGAGCTGCGCAAGGGGCTCTCGGGCACCGGCCCCGACCCCGTGCTGGAGCTCGACGCGGGGCTGCGTCCCGAGGGCCGCAACGGTCCGCTGGTCCGCAGCCTGGAGAGCTATCGCACCTACTACCAGCGCTGGTCGGCGGGCTGGGAGTCGCAGGCGCTGCTGCGCGCGCGTCCCGTCGCCGGCGACCCCGCGCTCGCGGAGCGCTTCGTCGAGATGATCGAGCCGCTGCGCTGGCCCGCCGAGGGGATCGACACGGCTGCCGTCCACGAGATCCGACGGCTCAAGGCGCGGATGGAGGCCGAGCGGCTGCCCCGCGGCGCCGACCCCCGCACCCACCTCAAGCTGGGCCGGGGTGGGCTCAGCGACGTGGAGTGGGTCGTGCAGCTGCTGCAGCTGCAGCACGCGGCGCGGGTCCGGGGGCTGCGCACGACGAGCACCATGGGCGCTCTGGAGGCCGCGGCCGAGGCCGAGCTGGTGAGCGAGGCGGACGCCGAGACGCTGGCCGAGGCCTGGCAGCTGGCCTCCCGGTTGCGGGACGCCGGCGTGGTCTGGCGGGGCCGGGCCGTGGACTCGGTCCCCAGCAGCGTGCGCGACGCCGAGGGTATGTCGCGGGTCATGGGCCGTGCGCCCGGCCGCGGCGGCGAGCTGGCGGAGGAGTGGCGTCGGGCCGGGCGCCATGCCCGCGCCGTGGTCGAGCGCCTGCTCTACGGCGAGACGTCGCCCGCCCCGGGGCGTGCCCCGGAGCCGGCCCGCGGCGTGCGACGGACCTATCCCAACCGCGCGGCCGGCTTCTCCCGGGCCGCCGCCGGACCCCCGCCCTCGCCCGACCGGTTCCCGCCGCCTCGCCCGGGGTCGGAACGACCCCCTCGGTCTTCGTAGGATGAGCCGATGACCTCGGCTCCCTCCGCCCCGCAGGGCGACCCCACCGGTGTCCTGCTCCTCGGCGGCGACCGGGGGGAGGTGGACGGCTGGGTTGCGCACCACGTCGCCCCCCTCGTCGTCGCGCCGGTGGAGCGGTGGACCCTCGTGGTCGCCGCCGGCCCGTCCCGCGTGGGCGCTCCCTACGACGACGCGGCCACCGTCCTCGCGGCCCGCCCGGTCCCCGCCAAGGCCGGCCCGGCGCTGGGCTTCTTCGAGATCGACGGCCGTGCGGTCGTGACGGTCCACGCCGGGGGACGCCGCAAGGCACCCTCCTGGGTGGTCTGGGAGCCCGACCTCGGGCTGCTGCGCCCGCCCGGCCTCGACCTCGCCGGACCGGCCGAGGTCGTCCGCGCCGCGGGCCGCCCGTCGGCCGTGCGCGACGAGCTGGTGGACCTGCTCCACGAGACCTCGGCCCGCCCGGTGACCATGCTGCAGGCCGTGATGGCGACCCTCGAGCTGCCCGGCACGCGCTACCTGACCGACCCCGCCCCGGCCGCCGAGCTGCCCGGTGCGCGACGGCACGAGCCCGACGCCCGCGAGGTCGGGTGGTTCGAGGACGCCGTCGCCGACTCGGTGCGGCTGCGGCGCGAGCTCGGGGTGCTGGAGTGAGCGGCACCTTCGAGCTGCTGCCCGCCGTCGACGTCGCGGGACGCCGGGCGGTCCAGGTCGTCGACGGCACCGACGACGACCCGCTGACCGTGGCCCGACGGTGGGTCGAGCAGGGCGCCACGTGGGTGCACCTGGTCGACCTCGACCGCGCCTACCGCCGGGGCGCCGACCTGCCCTTCCTCGCCGACCTGGTTGCCCGCCTCGAGGTGCCGGTGCAGCTCTCCGGTGGCCTCGACTCGCCCGCCGCCGTCGCAGAGGCCCTCGGCAGCGGTGCCCGACGGATCAACCTGGCCGCCACCGCCCTGCGCGACCTGACCTGGGTCGCCGAGCTCGTCGGGGAGCACGGCGACCGGATCGCCGTCGGCGTCGACGTGGCCGGCGACCGGGTCGTGGCCCGCGGCAGCGGGGAGGAGATCGGGCCGCTCGACGTCGTCCTCGACGACCTCGCCGAGGCGCTGGCGGGCACGACGCCAGGTGCCTTCGTTGTGGCCGACGCCTCCCGCGACGGGCGGCTGGCCGGTGCCGACCGCGACCTCTTCGCCACCGCCGCCGCGCGCCTGCCCGGCCCGGTCGTGGCCTCGGGCGGCGTGGCCGGCCTCGACGACCTGCTCGTGCTGCGCGACGCCGGGGTGTCCGGCGCCGTGCTCGGCGCGGCCCTGCACTCCGGCAGGTTCACCCTGCCCGACGCCCTGGAGGCACTGCGATGACCCACCGCTTCAGCGGCCACGACCCGGCGGCCGGCACCGACACCGGTGGGACCCCCTGGCAGGGGCGGACCCTCACCGGGACCGGCTTCGACTCCGACACCGGCGAGGCCGACGCGCGCCTGGCCGAGCTCCTGGCGCAGGAGGCGCCCGACCCTGCCGAGCTGGTCGCGGCGGTCGCGGCGGCGAGGCTTCTCGTGCCGATCGTCGCGGTGCCCGGGAGGATCGACGACTCCAGCGGCATCCCGGTCGACGCCACGAGCGACATGGCGTCCGTCACCCTCGTCGCCCCCGACGGGCAGCGCGCGCTCCCGGCCTTCACCAGCACGGCCGCGCTGGCGGCGTGGGACCCCACCGCCCGACCCGTGCCGGTCACCGCGCAGCGGGCGGCCCTCGCGGCCGTCCAGGAGGGCTGCGACGTCATCCCCATCGACCTCGCCCCGCCGCCCGGCCCGGCCGCCTGCACGCTGCGGCCGTCCATGGTCTGGGCGCTGGCGACCGGGCGCACCTGGGTGCCCGCGCACCTCGACGAGCACGTCGCGGCCGCCGTGGCCGCGGCCGTTGCCGACGAGCCGGCGGTCAGCGGGCACGGTCTCGAGGCCGGCGCCGGCGATGCGCTGCAGGTCAGCCTCGTGCTGCGCCCCGGGCTCGGTCAGGCCGACGTCCAGGCGCTCGTCACCCGGGTGGGGGAGCGGCTCGCCGCCGACGGCGAGACCCGCGCCCGGATCGACGCCCTCGCCTTCCGGCTGCGCGCGTCCTGACCACGTCGGCACCGGATCTGCCCACGAGCTGACCATCGGCTGACCACGACGGCCCGCCCCCGTGGGCGACGCACGGCACACGTCGAGCCGGACGCACGACGGCCCCCGCACCTCGAGAGGTGCGGGGGCCGCCAGTCGTGCGCTACGGCATACGGGGGATCAGCGGGAGCTGCCCACGGCGTCGTCCGCGGGCTCCCGCAGGGCGTCGGTCCCGTCGACCCGGGCTGAGGCGGCGCCGGGGACGTCCGCGGCCTGGACCGAGGCGGCGGCGATGCGGTCGCCGACCTCCTGGTCGATGCTGCGCCAGTAGGCGTAGACCCGCTCACGGACCTGCGGCTCGACCTCGCTCATCATCCCGGCGACGGTCCGCACCAGGCGCTCTCGCTGCTCCTCGGAGTAGACCTCCCGCACCAGGGTGTGCGCCTGGCCGAAGTCGTCGTCGTCCTCCCGCAGGTCGTAGGCCTGCCGGACCAGGGCGCCGTCGGCCTCCCAGCCGTTCTCGACCGGGCCGGTGCGGTCCGACCAGGGGCGGCCGAAGGAATTGGTCGCGTAGGTCGGCTGGTCACCGGAGTGCAGGTAGGCCATCGGGCCGTCGAACTGGTAGGCGTTGACCTGCACCTTCGGCTGGTTGACCGGCAGATGGGTGAAGTTGGCGCCGATGCGGTGCCGCTGGGCGTCCGGGTAGGAGAACACCCGGGCCAGCAGCATCTTGTCGGGTGAGACGCCGGTGCCCGGCACCTGGTTGGACGGGCTGAAGGCCGCCTGCTCGATCTGGGCGAAGAAGTTCACCGGGTTGCGGTCCAGCGTCATCGTGCCGACGCGGTGCAGCGGGTAGTCGGCGTGCGGCCACACCTTGGTGAGGTCGAAGGGGTTGAAGCGGTAGGTCTTCGCGTCCTCGTAGGGCATGACCTGCACGGAGAGGGTCCAGCTCGGGTGCTCGCCCCGCTCGATCGCCTCGAACAGGTCGCGCCGGTGGAAGTCGGCGTCGGTGCCCGCCAGCTCCGCGGCCTCCTCGTTGGTCATGTTCTGCACCCCCTGGTCGCTGTGCCAGTGGTACTTCACCCAGAAGCGCTCGCCCTGGGCGTTCACCCACATATAGGTGTGGGAGGAGTAGCCGTTCATGTGACGCCAGGAGCGCGGCAGGCCGCGGTCACCCATGAGGTAGGCGACCTGGTGGGCGGACTCGGGGTTGGCGGTCCAGAAGTCCCACTGCATGTTGGGTGAGCGCAGGCCGCTGTCGGGCGTGCGGCGCTGGCTGCGGATGAAATTGGGGAACTTCATGGGGTCGCGCACGAAGAAGATCGGCGTGTTGTTGCCGACGATGTCGAGGTTGCCCTCGTCGGTGTAGAGCCGGACGGCGAAGCCGCGGACGTCGCGCCAGGTGTCGGGGGAGCCCTGCTCGCCGGCGACCGTGGAGAAGCGGACGAGCGACTCGGTCGTGGCGCCGGGCTGGAAGGCGGCCGCCTTCGTCCAGCGCGAGACGTCCTCGGTCACCCGGAAGGTGCCGAAGGCACCGGAGCCCTTGGCGTGGGGCAGCCGCTCGGGCACCTTCTCGCGGTCGAAGTGGGCGAGGTTCTCGATGAGGGCGACGTCGTGCAGCAGCAGCGGGCCGTTCGCGCCCACGGAGAGGCTGTTGCGGTCGGAGTCGCTCGGGGCGCCGTTGCTCGTCGTCGAGCCGGTGGGGACCGGGCCGGTGCCGCTGTGCTCGGCGTTGACGTAACCGGGATGGGTCGAGGTCATGCGTGCTCCTTCGTCGGGGTGGAGGGGGCACAAGGTCCGGCGCACCCTCCGTGTCTGGAGTCACTCCAGTTTAGCCTGTCCGTCCCGTTGGGAGAGGGCCGACCCTCGGGTGCGGGTATGCCGTGGGTATGAGGTGGGCAAGCGGTCGGTAAGAACTTGGTCAAGAGGCTTGAGGTCCGCTGAGAGGCGTGCCTAGGTTCGAGGGACAAGCCGTCCGGCCCGCAGGGCGGTGACATCGGGGAGGTGCACGCGAGGCAATGGTTGCCCACGTCGTAGAGGCCGAGTTCGACCCGTACGACCAGGCCGGTCCGCCGGCGACCGCACCGTCCTCGGACGGCGCTGCCGGGGCGACCCCCGTTGCTCCACCCGCCGTGGCGGCCGCGACCGCCACCGCCGCCGCAACGGGCGCGGTGCCCGTCGTCGGGTCGGCCGGCGTCCTGGTGCTCCTGATGTCGGCCGCCTCGGTCGAGGGGCTGCAGCGCGTCGCGCAGGGCTGGTCCGGCCCCGTCCTCGTCGTCGGGTCGCCCGAGGAGGCGCGCGAGGTCATCGCCGGCGAGGGTGTCGACGTCCCCGGCGAGGCGGGGGCGGACACCCCTTCGCCCACCGTGGCGCAGCCGGCCGCACCGCCGGCCGGTGCGCAGGCCACCACCCCCGCGCTGCCCGTCGTCGCCGGGCCGGGGACCGTCGAGGGCCCGCCCCTGCACCTGGACGCCGACCGCCAGGTCGTCGTCCACCGCGGCAAGGAGGCGCCGCTGACCCCGCTGGAGTTCGGGCTGCTCTCCGCCCTGCTCGCCCGACCCGGCCGGGTGCGTCGCTTCGAGCAGCTCACCCAGGAGGTCTGGGGCACCTCCCACGTCGGCGACGCCGCGCCGGTGCACTCGGTGGTCAAGCGGCTGCGCCGCAAGCTGGAGAAGCTGCGCGCCCCCGTGCAGCTGCAGGCCGTGCGAGGGATCGGCTTCCGGCTCGCAGATCGTCCTGTGCTGTCGGTCGTCGACCGCTGATCCGACGGCGATCCGGCTCGTCGGCCGACCCGACGCGAACTGCCCAGGTTGCCCACTGATCACCCACGTTTGACCGTTGAGACCCCCTGCGGGGCTTCCTAGCGTCGAGGCGGGGGCCCGACCGGGCCTTCCACCTCGATGGAGAGGAAGAACCTGTACATGGAACCGATACGTCGTCGGCGGGGGTGGGTCACCGGTGTGGCCGCCGCGTCGCTCGTGGTGTCGGGGCTCGGAGCGACGGGGGCGGCCCAGGCCGCGCCCGGCGACCCGAGTCTCGCGGAGAAGGTCGACGCCGAGGTCGACACACAACTCGCGGAGCAGGGGAGGACCGACGTCTGGGTCCGCCTGGCGGACCGGGCGGACCTGAGCGCCGCCGCATCCGTCTCGGACTGGAACGCGCGCGGTCAGGCCGTCGTGGACGCCCTGAAGAAGACCGCGGAGAGCAGCCAGAAGGAGCTGCGCGCCGAGCTCGACGATCTCGGCGTCGAGTACGAGGCCTTCTGGGCCACGAACTCGATCCGGGTCGGAGGGGCGGACGCCGAGCTGGTCGCCTCGCTGGCCTCCGAGACCGCGGTCGAGGGCATCTACCCGACCATGCAGATCGAGATCCCCGAGCTCGAGGAGGGTCCGCCGCAGATGGCGCCGGCCGCCGTCGAGTGGGGGATCGACGACATCAACGCACCCGACGTCTGGGGCGACCTGGGCATCCGGGGCGAGGGCATCGTCGTCGCCTCGATCGACACGGGTGTGCAGTACGACCACCCGGCGCTGGTCAACCAGTACCGTGGCAACAACGGTGACGGCACCTTCGACCACAACTACAACTGGTTCGACGCGGCCGGCAACAGCCCCAACGAGCCGTACGACAACAACGGTCACGGCTCGCACGTGACCGGCACGATGGTCGGTGACGACGGCGGCGACAACCAGATCGGCGTGGCGCCCGGCGCCACGTGGATCGCCGCGAACGGCTGCTGTCCGAGCGACGCCGCCCTGATCAACTCCGGTCAGTGGATGCTCGAGCCCCGCGACCTGCAGGGCGAGAACCCGGACGTCTCCAAGCGGCCGCACATCATCAACAACTCCTGGGGCACGACGGTGCCGTCGAACGACCCCTTCATGGAGGACATCATCATCGCCTGGGCCGCCTCCGGGCAGTTCGGCGTGTTCGCCAACGGCAACAGCGGCCCCGGGTGCAACACCTCGGGCGCGCCGGGCAGCCGGATCGCCGCCTATTCGGTCGGCAACTACACGAGCAGCCACGTGATCGCGAGCTCCTCGGGCCGCGGCGCGGGCCAGGACGGCGAGATCAAGCCCAACATCTCCGCCCCCGGCACCGCGGTCAGGTCCTCGGTCCCCGGCAACGGCTACGCCTCCTACACCGGCACCTCGATGGCCAGCCCGCACGTCGCCGGCACCGTCGCGCTCGCCTGGTCCGGGGCTCCCGCGCTGGCCGGTGACGTCGAGGGCACCCGTGCCCTGCTGGACGGCACCGCCATCGACACCGCCGACGCCCAGTGCGGCGGCACCGAGGCCGACAACAACGTCTTCGGCGAGGGCCGGCTGGACGCCCGCGCCCTCCTGGAGGCCGCGCCCATCGGCGACACCGGCACCCTCGAGGGTACGGTGACCGACGGCGAGACGGGTGCCCCGCTCACCGGTGTCGAGGTCGACGTCGTCGGCCCGGTCGACCGCGACCTGACCACCAACGACGAGGGCGCCTACAGCGCGCTGCTGTCGACCGGTGACTACGAGCTGACGATGAGCAAGTTCGGCTACGTCACCGAGGAGGCCTCGGCCACGATCTCGGCCGGCGCCACCACCACGGTGGACGTCGCCCTGGACCCCGCAGCCAGCGCCACCGTCAGCGGCACCGTCACCGACGGCTCCGGCTACGGCTTCCCGCTCTACGCGCGGGTCGCCGTCCAGGGCACCTCGGTGGCGACCTTCACCGACCCGGTCACCGGCGCCTACAGCCTCGACCTGCCCCAGGGCGAGACGTTCACGCTCGTCACCCAGGTGCAGTACCCCGGCTACCTGTCGCCGACCACCGAGGTGACCGTCGACGGTGACACCACCGCCGACGTCTCGGTCGAGGTCGACGCCTACGCCTGCACCGCTCCCGGCTACGGCTTCGTGGTGGACGGCGTGACGGAGTCCTTCGACGGCACGACCCTGCCCGAGGGCTGGGAGGTCGTCGACCACGCCGAGACCGGCCAGGTCTGGCTGTTCGACAACCCGAAGGGTCGTCAGAACCTCACCGGTGGTGAGGGCAACTTCGCGATCATGGACTCCGACCACCACGGCTCCAGCGGTGTCCAGGACACCTCCCTGGTCACCCCGTCGGTGGACATGAGCGAGCTGACCACCCCGGTCGTCGGCTTCAAGCAGGACTGGTACTCCCTCTCCACCAACGCCGACGTGGACGTCAGCGTCGACGGCGGCGAGACCTGGGAGACCGTCCTGGCGCAGACCGCCTCCAGCCGCGGGCCGGACGACCGGGTCGTCCCGCTGCCGATGGCGGCCGGCGAGGGCGACGTCAAGGTCCGCTTCCACATGTACAACTCGGACTACGACTGGTGGTGGCAGGTGGACGACGTCTTCGTCGGCAACCGCGCCTGCCTCCCGCAGGGTGAGGGCGGCTACGTCGTCGGCACCGTGACCAGCGCGGAGACCGAGGAGGGCATCGTCGGTGCCCGCGTGACCAACCTCGACACCGAGGAGTCCGCGGTCACCACCGCCACCCCGGCCGACGACAACCTCGGCGACGGCTTCTACTGGATGTTCTCCTCCACCCCGGGCACCCACCCCTTCGAGGTGACCGCCCGCGGCTACGAGACGCTCACCCAGGACGTCACCGTCGAGCACGCCGCCGTCGTCGTCGCGGACTTCGCGCTCGGCTCCGGTCTGGTCGTGGTCGACGAGACCGGCATCGAGGTCTACCAGCCGCTCGGCTCGACCCGGGCGCACCGCTTCTGGGTGAGCAACACCGGCAGCGGCGCCGCCGAGGTGCAGCTGACCGAGCAGGCCGGTGACTTCACGATCCTCCGTGCCGACGGCACCGAGGAGAAGGTGGGTGCGGCCGCCGAGCTCGAAGGGGCCCCGCTGAAGTCGGTGAAGGTGCCGACGTCCTTCGCGGCCGGTGCGACCGGTATGGCGGGCTTCGGCGCGCCGGACCTGGTGCGCGCCCCGTCCGAGGCCTGGGAGACCCTGCCCAACTACCCGCGCGTCGTCATGGACAACCGGGTGGTCAACCTCGACGGTGACTGGTACTCCCTCGGGGGCACCAACGGGACCGCGTCGTTCCCCGACTCGTACCGCTACGACGCGGCGGGCCAGACCTGGTCCTCCGTCGCCCCGCTGCCCGAGGCGGCCTCCGCCATCGGCGCCGCGGCGGTCGACGGTCGCATCGTCGCCCACGGTGGTTGGGTCGGCTCCGGCGTGAGCTCCTCGACGGCCGTCTACGACCCGGCGGCGGACGCCTGGTCCGACGGGGCCGACGCCCCGGCGGCCGTGTCCGCGATGGGCACCGCGGTGCTCGACGGCAAGGTCTACTCCGTCGGTGGCTGCACGACCTCGTCGTGCACCCCGATGACCGACGCCGTGATGGCCTACGACGTCGCGGCCGACGCGTGGGAGACGCTGGCCGACTACCCGGTCGGCGTGGCCTTCGCCAGCTGTGGCGCGGTCGACGGTCAGGTCATCTGCACGGGTGGCAACCCGGGCACGACCGGTGTGACGGACACCTACGCCTACGACCCGGCCGCGGACACCTGGACCGAGCTGGCCGACGCGCCCTACGGCGTGTGGGCCGCGTCCTCGGCCGCCGCCAACGGCAAGCTGGTCGTCATCGGTGGTGTCCAGAACGACGAGGTCACCAACCGCACCTTCGCCTACGACCCCGCCTCGGGCGAGTGGGAGAACCTGCCCAACGCGACGGCCGCGGTCTACCGCGGTGGCGCCGCCTGCGGCATCGTCAAGGTCGGTGGCTCCAGCGGTGGCTTCACCCCGGTGGACGCGACCGAGCAGCTGCCCGGCTACGACGACTGCGGCGCCTCGGCGACCGACGTCGACTGGCTGGACATCGACCCGGCGGAGTTCACGCTCGCCCCGGGCGAGCGCGTCCGGGTCACCGTCACCACTGACGCCAACGTCGCCCAGCCGGGCACGTACACGGCGGCGGTGGGGGTCAAGGCGAACACCGCCCAGCGGTTCGACCCGATCCCGGTCGTCATGCACGTCACGCCGCCGAACGCCTGGGGCAAGTTCCAGGGCACGGTCAGCGGCACGACCTGCGACGGCGGCACCGCCGGCCTCGGTGGCGCCGTGGTGGACCTCTCGCCGAACAACGGTGAGGGTGCCGGCTACAGCCTGGTGACGGGGGCCGACGGCTCCTACGCCTACTGGGTGAACGCCGGTCGCTACCAGACGATCGCCGCCAAGGACGGTCACCGCCCGCAGGTGGACACCGTCCAGATCACCCGTGGTCGCATCACGACCAAGGACTGGACGCTCACCCGGATCGGCTGCTGACGCAGCTCGCTCCACGGTCGGCCCGTCCCGCGTCCGCGCGAGGCGGGCCGACCCGCGTCGTCTGCTACGATGGTTCATCGACCAGTCGGAGTCCTGTGCCCTGTGCGCCGGACCCTGACGTGCAAGAGGGGCTCGCGCCCCCACCCGCGTCGACCTCAGGGTCGCCGGGTCCCAGGTCCGCCCTCCCGGGCTCGCCCGGAAGGTGAGGTAGGACGTGACCGTGCGTCACGGCATACCTCGTCGGCATGAGCCGGCACCCGCGGACCGGTGGCGAAGGCCTCTTGCGCACCCCGTGCCAGGAGGCCTTTCTGGTGTCCGGGTGGAGAGGACGACAGACGAAGGAGCAGCACATCAGCGAGCCTCGCATCAATGACCGCATCCGGGTTCCGGAGGTGCGGTTGGTGGGCCCCAACGGGGAGCAGGTCGGCATCGTGCGCGTCGAGGACGCGCTGCGGCTTGCCGCAGAGGCCGACCTCGACCTCGTCGAGGTGGCCCCCATGGCACGTCCCCCGGTCGCCAAGCTCATGGACTACGGCAAGTACAAGTACGAGACCGCCATGAAGGCGCGTGAGGCCCGGAAGAACCAGGTCAACACGGTCATCAAGGAGATCAAGCTCCGTCCGAAGATCGACCCCCACGACTACGGCACCAAGAAGGGCCACGTCGAGCGGTTCCTCAAGGCCGGCGACAAGGTCAAGGTCACGATCATGTTCCGTGGTCGCGAGCAGTCCCGCCCCGAGCTGGGCTTCCGGCTGCTGCAGCGGCTGGCCGAGGACGTCGCCGAGCTGGGCTTCGTCGAGAGCGCCCCGCGCCAGGACGGCCGCAACATGGTCATGGTGCTCGGCCCCGCCAAGAAGAAGACCGCCGTGCGGCAGGAGCAGAAGAAGCGCGACGCCGAGCGCGCCGCCGCCACCGAGGCCGCCCCCGGGGCGACCGAGGACACCGCCGGCACGACAGAGACCACCCCCGAGCAGGAGTGAGCGGCGGCGCCCAGCGCCACGCAGTGCCCGGACACACCCATGCGCGCCCGCCCCGGCGCGCGGTCAGTTGAAGGAGATCGGCCCATGCCGAAGATGAAGACCCACAGCGGTGCCAAGAAGC
Organism: Ornithinimicrobium humiphilum; assembly: GCF_006716885.1. Lineage (NCBI taxonomy): Bacteria > Bacillati > Actinomycetota > Actinomycetes > Micrococcales > Ornithinimicrobiaceae > Ornithinimicrobium > Ornithinimicrobium humiphilum. Next base: position 2,086,329 of record NZ_VFPU01000001.1, on the reverse strand, counting down.
GCTTCCGCGTCACCGGCTCCGGCAAGGTGATGCGTCAGCGTGCGCGCCACGTGCACAAGTTCCAGGAGCGTCCGGCCCGCCAGGCCCGCCGCCTCGTCAACGACGTGGTGGTCGCCCCCGCCGACACCCGCAAGGTGAAGAAGATGCTCGGCCTCTAAGGCCTGAGCTCTCTCACCCTTTCCCCCCAGAACTCAGCAAGGAGACATCACGTGGCACGCGTGAAGCGGGCGGTCAACGCCCAGAAGAAGCGTCGGGTCGTCCTGGAGCGCGCCAGCGGTTACCGCGGCCAGCGCAGCCGGCTCTACCGCAAGGCCAAGGAGCAGGTCACCCACTCCCTCGTCTACAGCTACAACGACCGTCGCGCCCGCAAGGGTGACTTCCGTCGGCTGTGGATCCAGCGCATCAACGCCGGCGCCCGCGCCAACGGCATGACCTACAACCGGTTCATCCAGGGCCTGAAGGCCGCCGGTGTCGAGGTCGACCGCCGCATGCTCGCCGAGCTCGCCGTCAACGACGAGGCCGCCTTCGTGGCGCTCGTCGAGCTGGCCAAGGCCAACGTGCCGGCCGCCGACGCCGCCTGAGGCTCAGCACTCCTTCGACGCCCCAGCCCGTGATCATCCCCGGCCGCCCGCCGCTGCTCAGCAGCACGCGCGGCGAACGGGTCCGCCAGGTCGCGGCGCTGGGGCGTCGTGCTGCCCGGGAGAAGTCGGGCAGGTTCCTCGTCGAGGGGCCCCAGGGCGTGCGGGAGCTGCTCCGGTATGCCGCGCCCTCGGCCGAGGCCCTGTACGTCACCGAGCCCGCCGCGGCACGGCATACCGAGATCGTGGCGGAGGCCGACGAGGCGGGGGTGCCCGTGCACCCCTGTACCGAGCAGGTGCTCGCGGCGATGGCCGACACCGGGACCCCGCAGGGTATGCTCGCGGTCGCGCGGCGGGTCGACGTGCCGCTGCAGGAGGCGCTGGACGCGGTCGGCGAGGACGGCTTCGCGGTCGTGCTGACCCACGTGAGGGACCCCGGCAACGCCGGGACGGTCCTGCGGGGTGCGGATGCCTTCGGGGCGGCCGCCGTGCTCGTCAGCGCCGCCTCGGTCGACGTCTACAACCCCAAGGTCGTCCGGTCCACGGTCGGCTCCCTCTTCCACCTGCCCGTCTCCGTCGGCACGCCCGTCGAGGACCTGCTGCAGACCTGCCGCGAGCGCGGCATCCGGCTGCTCGCCGCCGACGGCAGCGGCACCACCATGCTTCCCGATGCCGACCTGTCCGCTCCGCACGCCTGGGTGATGGGCAACGAGGCGTGGGGGCTCGAGCCCGAGGTGCTCGAGCTGTGCGACGACGTCGTCGCGATCCCGATCCAGCGGGCCGAGTCGCTCAACCTGGCCATGGCGGCAACCGTCTGCCTGCACGCCTCCAGCGCCGCCCAGCGGTAGCGTCGACGCCGTGGCGGTACTGCTCGAGGACCTCGTCGCCGGATCCCTGCTCGTCCGCGAGAGGCTGACCGGGGCGCTCGCCGAAGGGGACCGGCTCGTCGACGTCGAGCTCGAGGGATGCACGCTGTTCGACGCCGTGCTGGCCGGGACCGAGCTCTCGGGCGTCAAGCTGGAGGACTGCTCGGTGGAGCGTGTCGACCTCTCCCGCGCCCGGCTGCCGGACGTGACCCTCGACGGCTGCACGTTCGTCGGGTGCAAGGCCCTGGCGACGTCGTGGTCGATGATGCGGCGGCCTGCGCTGACCCCGAGCCCGAGCAGCTGGCTCGACTGCCGGCTCGACCTCGGGAGCCTGTCGGGGCTGGACCTGCGCGGCAGCCGGTTCACGGGCTGCTCGTTGCGCGACGCCGACCTCAGCGGGGCGGACCTGCGGGAGGTGACCTTCCTCGACTGCGACCTCACGGGTGCCCGGCTGGACGGGGCCGACCTGCGGGGAGTCGACCTGCGAGGGTCCTCCGGCTACGGGGTGGACGTCCGCGACGCCCGCGTCGAGGGGCTGCGCGTGGACGTCGCCGGGGCCGAGGCGCTGCTCTCGATCCTGGGCGTCGAGGTGGACTGAGGCCGCCCCCACCACCCTCGCCCGAACCGCGTACGGAGCAGCCTCTCCGGTTGCCTAGACTTGCGCAGGTGTCCGGACCCAACACCAACTACGACCCCGTCGAGGTCGCCGCGCTCGCGCCGGAGGCCGTCGAGGCCGCCGTCGCCGCCGCGCTCGAGGCCATCGCCGCCGCCGCCGATCTCGACCAGCTGAAGGCCGCGCGCCTGGCCCACGCGGGAGAGCGTTCCCCGCTCGCCCTGGCCAACCGCGAGATCGGCGCCCTGCCGCCGAGCGCCAAGGCCGAGGCGGGCAAGCGGGTCGGGCAGGCCCGGGGCCGTGTCAACCAGGCCCTCGCCGCCCGGCAGGCCGAGCTCGAGGCCGAGCGCGACGAGCGGATCCTCGTCGAGGAGGCCATGGACCTCACCGCCGTGCCGGCGCGCCGGCCGCTGGGTCGCCGCCACGTGCTGACGGTGACCGCCGAGCGGATGGCCGACGCCATGGTCGGCCTGGGCTGGGAGATCGCCGAGGGGCCCGCGGTCGAGGCCGAGTGGTTCAACTTCGACGCGCTGAACTTCGACAAGGACCACCCGGCGCGTCAGATGCAGGACACCTTCTTCGTCGAGCCGGCGGACGCGGGTCTGGTGCTGCGGACCCACACCTCGCCGGTGCAGGCCCGTTCGCTGCTCGAGCGCGGCGTGCCGCTCTACGTCGCCGTGCCGGGCAAGACCTTCCGCACCGACGAGCTGGACGCCACGCACACCCCGGTCTTCCACCAGCTCGAGGGCCTGGCGATCGACGAGGGCCTGACGATGGCCCACCTCAAGGGCACCCTCGACCGCCTCGCCGAGGCGATGTTCGGTCCGGGCATCGTCAGCCGCCTGAGGCCGGCCTTCTTCCCCTTCACCGAGCCCAGCGCCGAGATGGACTTCCGCTGCTTCGTCTGCCGCGGCGAGGACACCTCGTGCCGGACGTGCGGCGGGACCGGCTGGATCGAGTGGGGCGGCTGCGGCATGGTCAACCACAACGTGCTGCGCGCCTGCGGGGTCGACCCCGAGCGCTACCAGGGCTTCGCCTTCGGGATGGGCGTGGAGCGGACCGCGATGTTCCGCCACGGCATCAGCGACATGCGGGAGATGATCGAGGGAGACGTGCGCTTCAACGCGCAGTTCGGGATGGAGATCTGATGCGGGTTCCGGTCGACTGGCTGGGCGACTACGTCGAGCTGCCCGAGGGCGTGACCGGCGAGCAGATCGCCGCCGACCTCGTGGCCGTCGGGCTCGAGGAGGAAGGCCTGCACACCAGCGGTGTGAGCGGTCCTCTCGTCGTGGGCCGGGTGCTCGAGAAGCACCCCGAGCCGCAGAAGAACGGCAAGACCATCAACTGGTGCCAGGTCGACGTCGGTCCAGAGATGAACGCTGTCAACGGCTCCGTCGCCGAAGGCGTGGGCATCGTCTGCGGCGCGCACAACTTCGAGGCGGGCGACCTGGTCGCCGTCATCCTCCCCGGCGGGGTGCTGCCCACCCCCTCGGGCCCGATGACGATCTCCGCGCGCAAGACCTACGGCCACGTCTCCGCCGGCATGATCTGCTCGGTCCGCGAGCTCGGGATCGGCGACGACCACGACGGCATCATCGTGCTCCCGCGCCTGCTGGGCCAGGAGCGCGTCGAGGAGCTGGGCCTGGCCCCGGGCGACGACCTCATCGGCGTCCTCGGCCTCGACCGCGAGGTCGTCGAGGTCAACGTCACCCCCGACCGCGGCTACTGCTTCAGCATCCGCGGCATCGCCCGCGAGTACTCCCACTCCACCGGCGCGCCCTTCCGCGACCCGGCCGACCTCCCGGTCGACCCCGCCACCGAGGATGGGTATGCCGTGGAGCTGCGTGACGAGGCGCACCGCGACGGCGAGGCGCCCGGCTGCGACCGCTACGTGGCGCGCATCGTCCGGGGCATCGACCTGACCCGCCAGACGCCGGAGTGGATGGCGCGCCGCCTCACCGAGGCCGGCATGCGCCCGATCGGCCTGGCCGTCGACGTCACCAACTACGTCATGCTCGCGCTCGGGCAGCCGCTGCACGCCTTCGACCTGGCCACCCTCGACAGCCCGATCGTGGTCCGCCGCGCCCGGGCGGGGGAGCGGCTGCGCACCCTCGACGACGTCGACCGCGAGCTGCACCCCGAGGACCTGCTCATCACCTGCGGCCCCGACGGCGGACGCATCCTGGCGCTGGCCGGCGTCATGGGCGGCGAGGACGGCGAGGTCACGCCGGGCGAGACGACCGACGTGCTCGTCGAGTCGGCCCACTTCGACCCGCGCACGGTGGCGCGCACCTCGCGCCGGCACAAGCTCTCCAGCGAGGCCGCCAAGCGCTTCGAGCGCGGCGTCGACCCGGGCGTCACCGCCGCCGCGGCGCAGCTGGCGGTCGACCTGCTCGTCGAGCTCGGCGGCGGCACGGCCGACGCGGCCATCACCGACCGCGACGAGCGCGCCTCCACCGCAATGCCGGCGATCGAGCTCGACCTGGACATGCCCACCCGCTACGTCGGGGTCGACTACGGCCACGAGCGCGTCGTCGAGCTGCTGCGCCTGATCGGGTGCGAGGTGAGCACCGAGGGGAGCACCGCGACCGTCGTGCCCCCGACCTGGCGCCCCGACCTCACCGACGCCCCGACGCTCGTCGAGGAGGTCGCGCGGATCGACGGCTACGACAAGATCCCGTCGGTCGTCCCGCGGGCCATCGGCGGTCGCGGGCTCACCCACGGCCAGCGCTCCCGTCGTGCCGTCGCCTACGCGCTGGCGGGCCAGGGCCTGCACGAGGTCCTGACCTACCCCTTCGTGGGCACCGACCGCTTCGACGAGCTCGGCCTGGCGGCAGGCGACCCGCGCCGCGCGGCCCTGCGCCTGGCCAACCCGCTCTCCGACGAGGCGCCCTTCATGCGCACCGAGCTGCTGCAGACGCTTCCGGAGGCGCTCAGGCGCAACATCTCGCGCGGCTCGCGCGACGTGGCGCTCTTCGAGATCGACACCGTCACCGTCCCCCACCACGCCGCCTCGGCCCCGGTGCCCGGGGTCGGCGCGCGGCCGGACGACGCGACGCTGCAGCAGATCCGCGACGCGGTGCCGCACCAGCCGTGGCACGTGGCTGTCGTGGCCGCGGGCCAGGCCGACCGGTCCGGCTGGTGGGGCGAGGGCCGTCCGGTCGACGTCACCGACGTCGTGGGCTGGGCCCACTCGGTCGCCGATACCCTCGGGGTCCCGGTCCGCAGGCGCCAGGGCGAGCGTGCGCCCTTCCACCCCGGACGCTGCGTCGAGCTACTCCTCGAGGACGGCACGTCCGTCGGCTGGGCCGGCGAGCTGCACCCCAAGGTCGTCCAGCGGCTCGGGCTGCCGCCGCGCACCAGCGCCGCCGAGCTCGACCTCGACGTGCTCGTGCGCGCCAGCGACCACCGCACCCAGGTGAGCCCCTTGTCCACGCAGCCGGTGGCCGGCTCCGACGTGGCGCTCGTGGTGCCCCGCACGGTGCGCTACGGCGACGTCGAGGAGTCCCTGCGCGCCGGTGCCGGTGAGCTGCTGGAGGACATCGCACTCTTCGACGTCTACGTCGGCGACCAGCTCGGACCCGACCAGCAGTCGCTGGCCTTCCGCATGCACTTCCGCGCGCCCGACCGGACGCTGACGACCGAGGAGGTCAACGCGGCCCGCGACGCCGCCGTCGACCGCGCGGCCCGCGACCACGGGGCGGTCCTGCGGTGACCGGCGCTCGTGTCGCCCTCGTGACCGGTGCCTCCCGGGGCATCGGGGACCACCTCGTCCGCGCCCTCCTCGGCGCGGGCTGGGCGGTCGTCGGCCTGTCCCGTTCCGGGTCGGTCGCCGACGGCGCCACGGGTCTACCGTGCGACGTCACCGACGCCGGGTCCGTCGACGAGGTCGTCGGCCGGGTCGTGGCGGAGCACGGTCGCATCGACCTGCTCGTCAACTGCGCAGGCCTGGTGGAGCCCGAGCGGCCGGTCTGGGAGGCCGACGTCGACGAGTGGTGGCAGGTCATGGTCACCAACGTGCGTGGGCCCTTCCTGCTCACCCGCGCCGTCGTGCCGCACATGATCGCGGCCGGCGGCGGGCGGATCGTCAACCTCAACTCCGGCGCCGGCACGCGCGAGCGTGCCGACCTCACCGCGTACTGCGCGTCGAAGTCGGCCCTGGCCCGTCTCACGGGCGGCACTGCGCTGGCGGGTGCCGAGCACGGCGTGCTCGCCTTCGACCTGGCCCCCGGCGTGGTCGAGACGGACATGACCCACTCGATGCGCATGCACGACGGGCGCACCGAGTGGACCGCGCCGGAGGACGTCGTCGCGCTGCTGCTGGCGCTGGCCGACGGCGAGCTCGACGGCTTCTCGGGCCGCATGGTGCGGGCCGGGTCCGACGACCTCGACACCCTGCGCCGTCGCTCGACCGAGGGTCTGGGCGAGGGGGAGCGCATGCTCCGCCTGCGTCCCTGGGGTCCCGACGACCCGCTGTCCGGCTGAGGACGGCCGTCCGCGACTGGATATTCATGCACAACCCTGTATAGTTCCGCGACGTGACCAGCATTCCCATGACGCGAGCGGCGCGGCACCAGCGCATCGCCGACCTGCTCGAGCGTCACGCCGTGGGCTCCCAGGGCCAGCTGCTGGACCTGCTCGCCGAGGACGGCATCTCGGTCACCCAGGCCACCCTCTCGCGTGATCTCGTCGACCTCGGCGCGGTCAAGGTCCGACGCGGTCGTCACCTCGTCTACGCCGTGCCGGGGGAGGGAGGCGACCTGACACCGCGCCCCGCCCAGGACGCGCTCGAGGTGTCCTCGCGCCTGGTGCGGCTGCTGCAGGAGCTGCTCGTGAGCGCCCGGGCGGTCGGCAACCAGGTCGTCCTGCGCACCCCGCCCGGTGCGGCGCAGTTCCTCGCCGCGGCGATCGACCGCAGCGACGACCCCGAGATCCTCGGCACGATCGCCGGTGACGACACCATCCTGGTGATCACCACCGCCCTGGACGGCGGGCCTGCCACCGCGCACCGCCTGCTGTCCCTCGCGCACGACACCGAGACCCGCGACTAGCCGCGCAGGGCGTCGCCGCCCGCGCACCACGACCGCCGACCGCCGTCCCGGCGGACTGAGGGAGGATGGACCCATGACTGTGAGCCTGTGGGGAGGCCGCTTCAGCGGCGGACCGAGCGACGCCCTCGCGGCGCTGAGCAAGAGCACGCACTTCGACTGGCGCCTGGCGCCGTACGACCTGGCGGGCTCGCGCGCGCACGCCCGGGTGCTGCACAAGGCCGGGCTGCTCTCCGACGAGCACCTCGCGACCATGCTCGAGGGGCTGCGCTCCCTCGGTGCCGACGTCGAGTCGGGCGCCTTCGCCCCGGCCGAGACGGACGAGGACGTCCACACCGCGCTCGAGCGGGGGCTCATCGAGCGCGTCGGTCCGGACGTGGGTGGCCGCCTGCGTGCCGGACGTTCGCGCAACGACCAGGTCGCGACCCAGTTCCGGATGTACCTGCGCGACCAGGCCCGTCTCCTGTCGGCCAAGATCCTCGACGTCGTCCAGGCCCTCGTCGAGCAGGCCGAGCGGCACGCCGACGTCGCCATGCCCGGGCGCACGCACCTGCAGCACGCGCAGCCGGTGCTCCTCGCCCACCACCTGCAGGCCCACGCCTGGGCGCTGCTGCGCGACGTCGACCGCTTCGTGGACTGGGACCGCCGTGCCGCGATCTCGCCCTACGGCTCGGGTGCCCTCGCGGGCTCCTCCCTCGGCCTGGACCCCGCCTCCATCGCCGCCGACCTCGGCATGGCGGCCCCGACCGAGAACTCCATCGACGGCACGGCCTCCCGCGACTTCGCCGCCGAGTTCTCCTTCATCACCGCGATGGTCGGCGTCGATCTGTCCCGCATCGCCGAGGAGGTCATCCTCTGGGCGACGGCCGAGTTCGGCTTCGTCTCGCTCGACGACGCCTTCTCGACGGGGTCGAGCATCATGCCGCAGAAGAAGAACCCCGACGTCGCCGAGCTCGCGCGCGGCAAGGCGGGTCGTCTCATCGGCGACCTGGCGGGTCTGCTGGCCTCGCTCAAGGGCCTGCCGCTGGCCTACAACCGGGACCTCCAGGAGGACAAGGAGCCGGTCTTCGACGCCGTCGACACCCTCGAGGTGCTCCTGCCGGCCGTCTCCGGGATGGTCGCGACGCTGACCTTCCACCCCGAGCGACTCGAGGCCCTCGCGCCGCAGGGCTTCTCGCTCGCCACCGACGTGGCCGAGTGGCTCGTCCGGCAGGGCGTGCCCTTCCGCATCGCCCACGAGGTGGCGGGGGAGTGCGTCCGGGTCTGCGAGTCGCGCGGCATCGGCCTGGAGGACCTGCAGGACGACGACCTGGCCCGGATCAGCGAGCACCTCACCCCGGACGTGCGCGCGGTGCTCACGGTCCCGGGGTCGCTGGCCTCCCGCAACGCCCGTGGGGGCACGGCGCCGGTGCGCGTCGCCGAGCAGCGTGCCCACCTGCTCCACGAGACGGCCTCCCGTCGGCACTGGGTCACCGAGATGCCGGTGATCCGGGACTGATCCGGTGACCGCGCTGCGTCCCGCGGTGCGGGCCGACCTCGCACGCCCCGTGCTCGAGGTCGCGCCCGCCCTGCTCGGGGCGCACCTGTCCGCCGGGGGAGTGACCGTCCGCCTCACCGAGGTGGAGGCGTATGCCGGCACCTCCGACCCCGGGTCGCACGCCTTCCGCGGTCCCACGCCGCGCACCGAGGTGATGTTCGGCCCGGCCGGCCACCTCTACGTCTACTTCTCCTACGGGATGCACTGGTGCTGCAACGTGGTGTGCGGCCCGGACGGCGAGGCCGCCGCGGTGCTGCTGCGCGCGGGGGAGGTGGTGGCCGGGGAGGAGATCGCGCGAGGGCGCCGCGACGCCGGACGGAGCCGCCCGCACCCGGCCCGCGACCTGGCGCGCGGTCCCGCCCGTCTCGCCTCCGCGCTGGGGCTCGACCGGCAGCACGACGGGCTCGACCTGCTCGACCCCGCGACAGGGGTCGACCTGCTGCTCGTCCCGGAGCCGGCGGCGGCCGTGCGCTCCGGCCCGAGGGTCGGCGTCTCGGGCGAGGGCGGCGACGCCTCCCGCTACCCGTGGCGCTTCTGGGTGGAGGGGGAGCCGACCGTCTCGGTCTACCGGCCGGCCGTCCGGCGCCCGCGCACCCGGCCCGACGGAGCCGGTGCGGCCCGCCCGTAGGCTTGACCCCATGCGGGTGGGCCCGGGCACCGGGCCGCACCCAGACCGCACCGGAAGGACCTGGACACCGTGACGAACATCCTGGACGAGCTGCAGTGGCGCGGACTGGTGGCGCAGACCACCGACGAGGCCGCGCTGCGCGAGGCCCTCGACGACAGGATCACGGTCTACTGCGGTTTCGACCCCACCGCCGCGAGCCTGCACTTCGGCAATCTCGTGCAGCTCATCGTCCTGCGGCACCTGCAGCGCGCAGGGCACCGGGTGATCTGCCTCGTCGGCGGGTCGACCGGCCTGATCGGTGACCCCCGTCCCACGTCCGAGCGGGTGCTCAAGACCAAGGAGCTGACGGCCTCGCACGTCGCCCGGATCCAGGAGCAGGTGCGACCGTTCCTCGACTTCGACGGGGACAACCCCGCGGTCATGGTCAACAACCTCGACTGGACGGCGGGCCTGTCCGCCCTCGACTTCCTGCGTGACATCGGCAAGCACTTCCGCGTCAACCAGATGATCCGCAAGGAGGCGATCGCCGCGCGGCTGGAGAGCCAGGAGGGCATCTCCTACACGGAGTTCAGCTACCAGCTGCTGCAGGCGCTCGACTTCCTCCACCTCTACCGCGAGTTCGGCTGCACCCTGCAGACGGGTGGGCAGGACCAGTGGGGCAACCTCACCGCGGGCGTCGACCTCATCCACCGCGCTGAGGGCGGGTCGGCACACGTGCTCACCACCCCGCTCATCACCGACGAGCACGGCGAGAAGTACGGCAAGTCCGCCGGCAACGCGGTCTGGCTGGCCGCCGACATGACGAGCCCCTACGCCTTCTACCAGTACTGGATCAACGTCGCCGACTCCGAGGTGGGCAAGCTGCTCCGGGTCTTCACCGACCGGAGCCAGGACGAGATCGCCGCCCTGGAGACCGAGGCCGCGGAGCGACCGCACCTGCGCCAGGCGCAGCGGACGCTCGCCCGCGACGTCACGAGCCTCGTCCACGGGGAGGAGGCCACCGCCCAGGTCGAGGCCGCGAGCCAGGTGCTCTTCGGCAAGGGTGACCCCGCGGGCGTGGACGCCCGCACCCTGGAGGACGCCACGGCCGAGCTTCCCGGCGCCGAGGTGGAGCCCGGCACGACCGTGATCGAGGCGCTCGTGGCGGCCGGCCTTGCCGAGAGCAAGGGCGCTGCCCGTCGCCTCGTGGGGGAGGGTGGCGTCAGCGTCAACAACGCCAAGGTGACCGACGTCGAGCAGGTCCTGACGGACGAGGACTTCCTCCACGGACGCGTCGCGCTGCTGCGACGGGGGCGCAAGCACCTCGCAGCCGCCCGAAAGGTTGGTTGACCTGCGGATTTGTCTCCGCCGCGGAACCGTTCTACAGTTACATCTCGCCCCGCCGACAGGGAGGCACGGACACCAGCCGGTGGCCGGTCCCGGGCAGGCACAAGACTTCGATCTCCTCGCACGAGAGCGCGAGACGCGGATTTGACTGCGGAAGAACGAAGCGAATAACCTGAAGAGGTTGCCCCAGAAGAACAAGGCCGGAAGGCCGGATCGACTGGTGTGCGTCCGATCCTTGAGAACTCAACAGCGTGTCAGATTATTGATGCCATAGTTTGTATTTTGGCCACCATGCTTTGCCGCCCCCGGTGGGGTGTGGTGGTGTTTGTCAGGTACCAATTCTCTTGGATAAGAGTTTAGGTTTTTATCGGAGAGTTTGATCCTGGCTCAGGACGAACGCTGGCGGCGTGCTTAACACATGCAAGTCGAACGATGAAGCCCAGCTTGCTGGGTGGATTAGTGGCGAACGGGTGAGTAACACGTGAGTAACCTGCCCTCCACTCTGGGATAACTCCGGGAAACCGGTGCTAATACTGGATATGACCTTGTTCTGCATGGGACGGGGTGGAAAGATTTATCGGTGGTGGATGGACTCGCGGCCTATCAGCTTGTTGGTGGGGTAATGGCCTACCAAGGCGACGACGGGTAGCCGGCCTGAGAGGGTGACCGGCCACACTGGGACTGAGACACGGCCCAGACTCCTACGGGAGGCAGCAGTGGGGAATATTGCACAATGGGCGAAAGCCTGATGCAGCGACGCCGCGTGCGGGATGACGGCCTTCGGGTTGTAAACCGCTTTCAGCTCTGACGAAGCTTTTGTGACGGTAGGAGCAGAAGAAGCACCGGCTAACTACGTGCCAGCAGCCGCGGTAATACGTAGGGTGCGAGCGTTGTCCGGAATTATTGGGCGTAAAGAGCTTGTAGGCGGCTTGTCGCGTCTGCTGTGAAAACCCGGGGCTTAACCCCGGGCTTGCAGTGGGTACGGGCAGGCTAGAGTGTGGTAGGGGAGACTGGAATTCCTGGTGTAGCGGTGGAATGCGCAGATATCAGGAGGAACACCGATGGCGAAGGCAGGTCTCTGGGCCATTACTGACGCTGAGAAGCGAAAGCGTGGGGAGCGAACAGGATTAGATACCCTGGTAGTCCACGCCGTAAACGTTGGGCGCTAGGTGTGGGTCCCATTCCACGGGGTCCGTGCCGCAGCTAACGCATTAAGCGCCCCGCCTGGGGAGTACGGCCGCAAGGCTAAAACTCAAAGGAATTGACGGGGGCCCGCACAAGCGGCGGAGCATGCGGATTAATTCGATGCAACGCGAAGAACCTTACCAAGGCTTGACATATACCGGAAACCCTCAGAGATGGGGGCCCCGCAAGGTCGGTATACAGGTGGTGCATGGTTGTCGTCAGCTCGTGTCGTGAGATGTTGGGTTAAGTCCCGCAACGAGCGCAACCCTCGTTCTATGTTGCCAGCACGTGATGGTGGGGACTCATAGGAGACTGCCGGGGTCAACTCGGAGGAAGGTGGGGATGACGTCAAATCATCATGCCCCTTACGTCTTGGGCTTCACGCATGCTACAATGGCCGGTACAGAGGGCTGCGAAACCGCGAGGTGGAGCGAATCCCTTAAAGCCGGTCTCAGTTCGGATTGGGGTCTGCAACTCGACCCCATGAAGTCGGAGTCGCTAGTAATCGCAGATCAGCAACGCTGCGGTGAATACGTTCCCGGGCCTTGTACACACCGCCCGTCAAGTCACGAAAGTCGGTAACACCCGAAGCCGGTGGCCCAACCCTTGTGGAGGGAGCCGTCGAAGGTGGGACTGGTGATTGGGACTAAGTCGTAACAAGGTAGCCGTACCGGAAGGTGCGGCTGGATCACCTCCTTTCTAAGGAGCATCACTGACCGAACCCGTGCCGGCGTTGCTGGTGGGGGTTGGTCGTATGTGGCCTGCTTCGTGGACGAGTGTTCCACGGTGGGTTGCTCTGGGTGGAACGTCGATGATCTGTCGCCGCGCGCATGCTGTGCGCCTGGTTCGTGAGTACGGCCCTTTCGGGGGTGGGGAAAGCGTCGGGTGCGTGGGTGGGTGTGGTGCTGACACGTTGTTGGGTCCTGAGGGATCGGGCCCGACCGCTCCGTGATGGGGTGGTGGGGTACGAGTGCCTCTGGTTTCCGGGGCCCCGGGTTCTTCCAGACCCGCGCCTGGCTCGCATGAGCTGGGTGTGCGTGGTGGAAGGAACTGCCTGGGGTGGGCCTGGTCGTATGTTGAGAACTGTACAGTGGACGCGAGCATCTTTGTAGCTTTTAAGTTTTTAAGGGCGCACGGTGGATGCCTTGGCACCAAGAACCGAAGAAGGACGTAGGAATCTGCGATAAGCCTCGGGGAGTCGATAACCAGACATTGATCCGAGGATTTCCGAATGGGGAAACCCGGCAGGCTTCATCGCCTGTCACCCTCACCTGAATATATAGGGTGAGTGGAGGGAACGTGGGGAAGTGAAACATCTCAGTACCCACAGGAAGAGAAAACAACCGTGATTCCGTGAGTAGTGGCGAGCGAAAGCGGAAGAGGCTAAACCAGTTCTGTGTGATACCTGGTAGGGGTTGCAGTTCTGGGGTTGTGGGAATGTGTGTACCAGTGCTACCACGCTGGTGCGGAGTAAGAAATCAGAGTCATAGACGAAGGGTCTGGAAAGGCCTGGCACAGACGGTGACACCCCGGTAGTCGAAATGTCTCTGACTCCGTATCGCATCTCCCAAGTAGTACGGGGCCCGAGAAATCCCGTACGAATCTGGCAGGACCACCTGCTAAGCCTAAATATTCCTTGGTGACCGATAGCGGACAAGTACCGTGAGGGAAAGGTGAAAAGTACCCCGGGAGGGGAGTGAAATAGTTCCTGAAACCGTGTGCCTACAATCCGTCGGAGCCTCCTTGTGGGGTGACGGCGTGCCTTTTGAAGAATGAGCCTGCGAGTTAGTGCTCAGTGGCGAGGTTAACCCGTGTGGGGAAGCCGTAGCGAAAGCGAGTCCGAACAGGGCGCCCATAGTCGCTGGGTCTAGACCCGAAGCGGAGTGATCTACCCATGGCCAGGGTGAAGCGCGGGTAAGACCGCGTGGAGGCCCGAACCCACTTAGGTTGAAAACTGAGGGGATGAGCTGTGGGTAGGGGTGAAAGGCCAATCAAACTCCGTGATAGCTGGTTCTCCCCGAAATGCATTTAGGTGCAGCGTCATGTGTTTCTTGCCGGAGGTAGAGCTACTGGATGGCTGATGGGCCCCACCGGGTTACTGACGTCAGCCAAACTCCGAATGCCGGTAAGTGAGAGCATGGCAGTGAGACTGCGGGGGATAAGCTTCGTAGTCGAGAGGGAAACAGCCCAGATCACCAGCTAAGGTCCCAAAGCGTGTGCTAAGTGGGAAAGGATGTGGAGTTGCTGAGACAACCAGGAGGTTGGCTTAGAAGCAGCCACCCTTTAAAGAGTGCGTAATAGCTCACTGGTCAAGTGATTCCGCGCCGACAATGTAGCGGGGCTCAAGCACACCACCGAAGCTGTGGCAGTGACACAGTGCTCGGCCCACACTTGTGTGGGTCCAGGCGTGTTGCTGGGTAGGGGAGCGTCGTGTCGCGAGTGAAGCATCCGAGTGATCGAGGTGTGGACGCGACACGAGTGAGAATGCAGGCATGAGTAGCGAAAGAGGAGTGAGAAACTCCTCCGCCGAATAACCAAGGGTTCCAGGGTCAAGCTAATCTGCCCTGGGTAAGTCGGGACCTAAGGCGAGGCCGACAGGCGTAGTCGATGGACATCCGGTTGATATTCCGGAACCGGCGAAGAACCGCCCAGTACCGAATCACGTGATGCTAAGCGCCTGAAGCTTCCCGTCGCTGTTCACCTTCGGGTGGATGGCTGGGGAGTGGAACGCGTGACCCGAGCGTGTAGTAGGTAAGCGATGGAAGGACGCAGGAAGGTAGCCTCCGCGTGGCGATGGTAGTCCACGTCCAAGAGCGCAGGACCGGGGAGTGGCAAATCCGCCCCATCAGTGTCCGAGGCTTGATGGTGACCGTGTATGCGGGAAGTAGGGTGATCCTATGCTGCCTAGAAAAGTTCCTAGCGAGGTTCGAGCCGCCCGTACCCCAAACCGACTCAGGTGGTTAGGTAGAGAATACCAAGGCGATCGAGTGAATCGTGGTTAAGGAATTCGGCAAAATGCCCCCGTAACTTCGGGAGAAGGGGGGCCGAAGACGTGAAACCCCTCGCGGGTTAGCGTCGACGGCCGCAGAGACCAGGGAGAAGCGACTGTTTACTAAAAACACAGGTCCGTGCGAAGTCGCAAGACGATGTATACGGACTGACGCCTGCCCGGTGCTGGAACGTTAAGGGGACGGGTTAGCCGTAAGGCGAAGCTCTGAACTTAAGCGCCAGTAAACGGCGGTGGTAACTATAACCATCCTAAGGTAGCGAAATTCCTTGTCGGGTAAGTTCCGACCTGCACGAATGGCGTAACGACTTCTCCACTGTCTCAACCGCGAACTCGGCGAAATTGCACTACGAGTAAAGATGCTCGTTACGCGCAGCAGGACGGAAAGACCCCGGGACCTTTACTATAGCTTGGTATTGGTGTTCGGTACGGCTTGTGTAGGATAGGTGGGAGACTGTGAAGCGGGCACGCCAGTGTTCGTGGAGTCATCGTTGAAATACCACTCTGGTCGTTCTGGATATCTAACCTCGGTCCGTGATCCGGATCAGGGACAGTGCCTGGTGGGTAGTTTAACTGGGGCGGTTGCCTCCCAAAGGGTAACGGAGGCGCCCAAAGGTTCCCTCAGCCTGGTTGGCAATCAGGTGTCGAGTGTAAGTGCACAAGGGAGCTTGACTGTGAGACAGACATGTCGAGCAGAGACGAAAGTCGGGACTAGTGACCCGACGGTGGCTTGTGGAAGCGCCGTCGCTCAACGGATAAAAGGTACCCCGGGGATAACAGGCTGATCCTGCCCAAGAGCTCATATCGACGGCATGGTTTGGCACCTCGATGTCGGCTCGTCGCATCCTGGGGCTGGAGTCGGTCCCAAGGGTTGGGCTGTTCGCCCATTAAAGCGGTACGCGAGCTGGGTTTAGAACGTCGTGAGACAGTTCGGTCCCTATCCGCTGCGCGCGTAGGAAACTTGAGGAGAGCTGTCCCTAGTACGAGAGGACCGGGATGGACGAACCACTGGTGTGTCAGTTGTTCTGCCAAGAGCACCGCTGATTAGCTACGTTCGGACGTGATAACCGCTGAAAGCATCTAAGCGGGAAGCACACTTCAAGATGAGGTTTCCATGCCCCTTAAGGGGTGAGAGGCTCCCAGCTAGACTACTGGGTTGATAGGCCGGATGTGGAAGCACAGTAATGTGTGGAGCTGACCGGTACTAATAAGCCGACAACTTAAAACAACAAAGATGTTACGCGTCCACTGTACGGTCTCTCGAGATACGAACACCCCCCACATCCGTGTGGGCCCGGTAGATGTTCGAACAACTCGATATTGTTACGGCGGTCATAGCGTCAGGGAAACGCCCGGTCACATTCCGAACCCGGAAGCTAAGCCTGACAGCGCCGATGGTACTGCACTGGAGACGGTGTGGGAGAGTAGGACACCGCCGGACCACACTTCTAGAGTGGGCCCTGACCACTCCTCGGCGACGAGGAGATCGGTCAGGGCCTACTCGCATGTCCGGGTCTTGTCTGCAGCAGTGAGGGAAGGTGTGTCTGGTGAGCGATGAGCGTGCTGAGCGCCGCGACGACCGTGAGCGTCCGCGCGGCGAGGGGCGCGGTCCGCGCCGCGACCGGTCCGAGCGTGACCGACGGTCCGACGACCGCCGTGACGAGCGCCGGCGGGACGAGCGGCCCTCCCGGTCCCGTGACGACCGTCCCTACCGCCCCCGGGACGAGCGCCCCGCCCGCGGGGCCGAGGATCGGCCCGCCCGCGGTCGCGACGAGCGGCCGACCCGGTCCCGCGAGGACCGCCCCGCCCGTAGCGGGGAGGACCGTCCCTACCGCGGACGCGACGACCGACCCGCCCGGGGCCGCGACGACCGTGGTCGTGAGGACCGTCCGTTCCGCGGGCGGGACGACCGCTCCGGCCGGGACCGTTTCGACCGGAGCGGTGACCGCCGTCCCGACCGCCGTGAGCGCGAGGATCGTCCCCGCGAGCCCGAGCTGCCGGACGACATCGAGGCCGGCCAGCTGGACAAGGTGCTCCGCTCCGAGCTCCTCACGCTGAGCAAGGACAACGCCGACGGCACCGCGCGCCACCTCGTGGCCGTGGGGCGGGCTCTCGACGAGGAGGACTTCGACCGCGCCCTGCTGCACGCCCAGGCGGCGACCCGACGGGCCGGCCGTGTCGCCGGTGTCCGGGAGACCCTGGGCGTCGTGCACTACCGCCGTGGCGAGTGGGCCAAGGCCCTCGCGGAGTTCCGTACCGCCCGCCGACTCTCCGGCCTGGACCACCTGCTGCCGCTCATGGCCGACGCCGAGCGGGGCCTGGGCCGGCCCGAACGGGCGCTCGACCTCGCCGCGACCCCCGAGGCCGCGCGGCTGCCCGCCGCCGAGCGCGTCGAGATGGCGATCGTGGTCTCCGGCGCCCGGATCGACCTGGGCCAGACCGCGGCCGCCGTCCAGCACCTGCGCGACCTGGCGCGGGCCGGCAGCCCGAAGGCCCCGTGGGCCGCGCGCCTGCGCTACGCCTACGCCGCGGCCCTCGAGGCCGACGGTCAGGTCGAGGACGCGCAGGAGTGGTACCGGCGGGCCGCCGAGGTGGACGAGACGGGCGAGACCGATGCGGCCGAGGTGCTCGGCTGGGACGACGAGCCCGAGTTCCTCGACCTCGCGGACGACGACGAGCAGGACGGCCCCGCAGCCGACGGCGAGCAGGTGGTGGCCTCCGCCGACGAGCCCACGGGCGGGGCACCCGCCTCCGACGACGGCTCGGTGCCGGGCGACGGCCCCGAGAGCGGGGCCGGGAGCTCCCGGTCGTGACGGTCCGCGGCCTCCTCTGCGACCTCGACGGCGTCGTCTACCGTGGCGACACCGCGTGCGAGGGCGCCATCGACGGGCTGCAGGGGGCCCGGGACGCCGGGGTGCGGCTGCTCTTCATGACCAACAACGCCTCGCGTCCCCCCGAGGAGGTCGCCGCCCACATCTCGCGACTGGGCCTGGCGACCTCTCCTGAGGAGGTGCTCAACGCCTCGCAGGTCGCGGCCGACGTGCTGCGGTCCCGCGTGGACGGCGGAGAGCTGGCGCTGGAGGACGGCCTGGTCCTCGCGGTCGGCGGCCGCGGAGTCGGGCTCGCCCTCGACGACGTCGGCCTGCCGTGGGTGTCTCCGGAGCGCACCCGGGAGGCAGCGACGTCCGGCGAGCCGCTGCGGATCGTCGCGGTGGTCCAGGGCTACGGGCCCGGGCTGGGCGTGCTCGACCTGACGGAGGCCGCCTACGCCGTCGCCGGCGGCGCCACCTGGGTCGCGACCAACGACGACGCCACGCTCCCCACCGAGCGTGGGCTCGCCGTCGGCAACGGCTCGCTCGTCGCCGCGGTCGCCAACGCCACCGGATCGCGTCCCGAGGTGGTCGGCAAGCCCCACGCCCCGGCCTACCGGATCGCAGTCGACCGGCTCGGGCTGCCGCTCGAGGACTGCCTGATGCTGGGGGACCGGCTCGACACCGACATCGCCGGGGCGGCCGCCCTCGGCCTGCGCAGCGCACTCGTCCTCACCGGCGTCTCCGGTCGCGAGGACGTCGAGGCGCTTCCCGAGCACCTGCGGCCCGACCACGTGGCCGCCACCATCCCCGACCTGGCACACCTGTGGAGGTAGGCATGAGCGACCAGGGCCGGCCCGGCACCCCTCCGGCACCCGAGCGTCCGGTGACGGGTGACCGGGGTGTGGACGACGTGCTCGCGGCCTTCGACCGTGCCGTCGCCGAGGGGCCTGGTGCGCACGCCGAGGCTGCGGCCGAGGCCCACCGCACCCTGCAGGCCCGGCTGACGTCGCCGCCGGAGCCCGCTCCGCCGGGGCAGGCACGTCCCGGCCCGCGATGAGCGCCCGACGTCTCGACACCGAGCTCGTCGCCCGAGGCCTGGCACGGTCCCGCACCCAGGCGCAGGCGCTCGTGCGCGACGGGCTCGTGCGCCTCGAGGGGGAGACCGTGACGCGTCCGGCCACCCCCGTCGCGCCGGAGCAGGAGCTCTCGGTCGAGCCCGACCCCACCGCCACGTCCGCGTGGATCACCCGCGGCTGGGTCGGCCGCGGGGCCGTCAAGCTCGATGCCGCCCTGCAGGCCTGGGAGCCCCAGGGGCTGCGGGTACGCGGGCGACGGTGCCTGGACGTCGGCGCCTCGACCGGCGGCTTCACCCAGGTCCTGCTCGAGCACGGTGCCGCCTCCGTGGTGGCCCTCGACGTCGGCCACGGCCAGCTCGACCCCCGTCTCGTCGAGGACCCGCGTGTCACGGATCTCTCCGGCACCAACGTCCGCACCGTCACCGCCTCGGACGTCGGTGGCCCGGTCGGTGTCGTCGTCGGCGACCTGTCGTTCATCTCCCTGCGCCTCGTGCTGCCGGTCCTCCCGGGCCTGGTGGACGAGGACGCCGAGCTCGTGCTGCTCGTCAAGCCGCAGTTCGAGGTCGGGCGCGAGGCCCTCGGCTCCGAGGGCGTCGTGCGATCGGCCAGGGCCCGTCACGACGTCCTGCTGGACGTCACCACCGCCGCCCGGGAGCAGGGCCTGGCGGTGATGGACCTGGCACGGTCCCCGTTGACGGGCGAGGCCGGCAACGTCGAGTACCTCCTGTGGCTGCGACCCTGTCGGACCGGCATGATTGGCTGGGGCCTCGCACCCGAGGAGCTGGCGCAGCGCTGCCACGACCTGAGCCAGGAGGAGGACCGGTGACCCGTCGCATCATGCTGGTGACGCACCCGACGCGCCCCGAGGTGCCCGACCTGGCCGAGGAGTTCGCGGAGCGGTTGGCCGGGCACGGCATCGAGGTCGAGGTCGTGCCGGAGGCACCGCCGACCCACGAGACGGTGCCGACCGACCGGGTCGTGAGCCCCAAGTCGCCCGTCCCCTCCCACGTCGACGCCACGGGCTACGAGCTCGTGGTCGTCTTCGGCGGCGACGGCACGATCCTGCGCGGCGCCGAGATCGCGCGGCCGGCCGGGGTCCCGCTGCTCGGGGTCAACATGGGCCGGGTGGGCTTCCTGGCCGAGGCCGAGCGCGACGACATCGAGACCGTGGTCGAGCGCATCGTGGGCGCCCGCTACCACGTGGAGGAGCGGATGACCCTCGAGGTCGACGTCCTCCACGAGAACCGCGTCGTCGCCCAGAACTGGGCGCTCAACGAGGCCTCCGTCGAGAAGTCGGCGCGCGAACGCATGCTCGAGGTCGCCGTCGAGGTCGACGGCCGCCCGCTGTCCACGTGGGGCTGCGACGGCGTGGTGATGTCCACGCCGACCGGCTCCACGGCCTACGCCTTCTCGGGCGGCGGCCCGGTGGTCTGGCCCCAGGTGCAGGCCCTGCTGCTCGTCCCCATCTCCGCCCACGCCCTGTTCGCCCGGCCCCTCGTGCTCGGCCCCGACACCCGGCTCGCCGTCGAGGTCGTCCCGCACTCCCACGTCCACGGCGTGATGTGGTGCGACGGCCGCCGCACCGTCGAGCTGCCTCCCGGCGCCCGGGTCGAGGTGCGCCGCAGCGCCACCCCGGTGCGTCTCGTCCGCTTCTCCGAGGAGCCCTTCACCGACCGCATCGTGGCCAAGTTCGCGCTGCCCGTCACCGGGTGGCGCGGCCCCGCGGCGCAGGCCGGTCTCGTGCGCCCGGCTCCCGGCCGTCACCGCGGAGGCGAGGTATGACGTTGCGCCGCATCCGCATCCAGGGGCTGGGCGTCATCGACGACGCCGAGCTGGAGCTCTCCGACGGACTCAACGTCATCACGGGCGAGACCGGAGCCGGCAAGACGATGGTCGTCAGCGGCCTCGGGCTCCTGCTCGGTGCGCGCGCCGACGCGGGCATGGTCCGGGCCGGCACCCCGCAGGCCGTCGTCGAGGGTGAGGTCGACGTGCCCGCGACCCATCCCGCGGCCGTGCGCGCCGAGGAGGCCGGGGGAGACGCGACGGACGGCCTGCTCCTGGTGCGCTCCGTCGCGGCGGGGGGACGCTCGCGCGCCCATGTCGGCGGACGGGCCGCTCCGGTCGCCGTGCTCGCGGAGATCGGCGAGCACCTCGTGGCCGTCCACGGCCAGGCCGACCAGTGGCGCCTGCGAGACGCCGACCAGCACCGGCTGCTCCTCGACACCGCCGGGGGGAGCGAGGTCGCCGAGGCGCGCGGCGCCTACGAGCGGGCCTACGAGGCCTGGCGGGCCTCGGTCGCCCGGCTGCAGGAGCTCACCCGCACCGCCGCCGAGCGGGCCGTGCGCGTGGGCATGCTCCGTGGTGCCCTGGAGGAGATCGAGGCCGTGGACGCCGAGGAGGGCGAGGAGGACCGCCTGCGGGCGGAGTCCGAGCGCCTGACCCACGCCGAGGAGCTCCGGTCCGCGGCGCTCCTCGCCCACGACGCGCTCGTCGGCAGCGACGACCCCGGCCCCGACCAGCCCAGCGTGACCGCCCTGCTCGCCACCGCCGGTGCCGCGCTCGGGCCCGCCGCCGCGCACGACGAGGAGCTCGCGGCGCTGCGTGGCCGCCTCGACGAGCTCGCCTACCTGGGCTCCGACCTCGCGGCCGACCTGGCCTCCTACGGCACGGCCGTCGAGGTCGACGAGGAGCGGCTCGCGGAGGTGCACCAGCGCCGGGCCGACCTCACCGCCGTGCTGCGCAAGTACGGCGGGTCCACGACCGAGATGCTCGCACTGGCCCGCCGTTTCGCGGACGAGCTGGCCGAGATCGACGTCTCCGACGACGACCTCGCCGAGCTGCGACGGTCCACCGAGGCCCTCCGTCAGGAGGTCGCGCGGACCGGGGCCGCCCTCACCGCGGCCCGCACGGCGACCGCGGAGCGCGTGGGGGCCGCGGTGACCCGCGAGCTGTCCCACCTCGCCATGGGCAGCGCCGAGGTGAGCGTCCGCGTGGAGCCGCGGTGGGTCTCCGGCGACGCCGAGGACGGCGACGGCGGGGCGGCCGCGACCGTCGTGCTCGAGGACGGTCGCTCCGTCCGCCCGCGCCCGCACGGCCTGGACGAGGTGGAGATCCGCCTCGCCGCCAACCCGGGGGCACCGGCCCGATCGGTCACGCGTGCGGCCTCCGGCGGCGAGCTCTCCCGCGTCATGCTCGCCCTGGAGCTCGTCTGCGGCGACGGCACCGTCCCCACCTACGTCTTCGACGAGGTCGACGCGGGCGTCGGCGGCAGCGCCGCCCTCGACCTCGGCGCCCGGCTGGCGACGCTGGCCCGGACCGCCCAGGTGCTCGTCGTCACCCACCTGGCCCAGGTGGCCGCCTACGCCGACCGCCACCTCGTCGTGCGCAAGAGCACCGACGGACAGGTCACCAGCAGCGGGGTCGTGGCCGTGGAGGGTGCCGAGCGGGAGGCCGAGCTGGCCCGCATGCTCGGCGGGGTCGCCGACTCCGACGCCGCGCTGGAGCACGCCCGCGAGCTGCTGTCGCGACGTGCGACGATGGCCGGATGACCGCCCCGGGACCCACCCGCAGGGGCCCGCGCGAGCCCGTCGGGCCCGTGTCCGGGCCGCTCCGGGTCGACCCCCGGACCAAGGACCTCACCAAGCGCCTGCAGCCCGGTGACATCGCGGTCATCGACCACGACGACCTCGACCAGGTGAGCGCCTTCGCGCTGGTCGCCTGCTCGCCCGCGGCCGTCGTCAACGCCGCGCCCAGCACGACCGGCGCCTATCCCAACCGCGGGCCGGAGATCCTCCTCGACGCCGGGATCCCGGTCGTGGACATGTGCGGCCCGGAGGTCATGCGCCTGCCCGAGGGGACGCTGGCGGTCGTCGAGGGGTCCGAGCTCGTCGTCGACGGCTCCGTCGTGGCGCGCGGGGTGCGGCTGACGCCCGCGCTGGTCGCCTCGCAGATGCAGGACGCGCGCGCCAACCTTTCGGCGCAGATCGAGGCGTTCTCCCAGAACACCATGGACTACGTCCGCGCCGAGCGCGAGCTGCTCATCGACGGCATCGGCCTGCCCGAGCTGCGCACGGACCTCACCGGCCGCTACGTCCTCGTGGTGGTGCGCGGCTACCACTACAAGGAGGACCTGCAGACCCTGCGCCCGTTCATCCGCGAGGCCCGGCCCATCCTCATCGGGGTCGACGGCGGCGCGGACGCGCTCCTGGAGCAGGGGCTGCGCCCCGACCTCATCGTCGGCGACATGGACTCGGTGTCCGACGCGGGCCTCACCTGCGGTGCCGAGCTCGTCGTCCACGCCTACCGCGACGGTCGGGCCCCCGGCCTGGAGCGGGTGCAGGCGCTCGGCATCGAGGACGCCAAGGTGCTGCCGGCGCCCGGCACCAGCGAGGACATCGCGATGCTGCTCGCCGACGACAAGGGCGCCGAGCTCATCGTCGCCGTCGGCACGCACGCCACGCTCGTCGAGTTCCTCGACAAGGGGCGCCAGGGTATGGCCAGCACCTTCCTCACCCGGTTGCGCGTCGGCAGCAAGCTCGTCGACGCCAAGGGCGTGAGCCTGCTCTACCGCTCCCGCATCTCCAGCCTCTCCCTGCTCTGGCTGGCGCTCGCCGGCCTGTCGGCGCTGGTCGCAGCGCTGCTGGCCACCCCCGGAGGTCGGGCCTTCTTCGGCGTCCTCGCCGTACGATGGGACGACGTCTGGGCCTGGATCGAGGGATTGTTCTAGTTGATCGACTTCCGATACCACCTGGTCTCGCTCGTCGCCGTCTTCATCGCGCTCGCGGTGGGGATCGTGCTGGGAGCGGGCCCGCTGCGCGAGGGCCTGTCCTCCACCCTCGAGGGGGAGGTCAGCCAGCTGCGCGCCGAGCGCACCGAGCTGCGCAACGAGGTCGACCTGGCCAACCAGCGCGCCGAGGCGCGCGAGCGCGCCCTGGAGCGCACCGCCGGGCGGGCCCTCGACGGCACCCTCGAGGGGGTCCGCGTCGGCGTCGTGATCTTCCCGGGCGCCGACCGCAACGTCCTGGAGCAGCTCGAGCGCCAGCTGGACCGCGCCGGTGGCCAGGTCGGCCTCACCGTGGAGGTGTCCGAGGACTGGGCCGGTCCCACCCCCGACGAGGAGCTGCTGACGCGACTGGCCGAGACCCTGGAGGTCCCGGCGCCCCGCGAGGGCACGAGCCCGACCACCGCCACCGTGCTCGCCGCGGTGCTGGCCGGCGCCGACCAGCCCGGGAGGCTGGGCGCCTGGATCACCGCCGGTGCGGAGCTGGAGGACGCCGGCCTGGTCGAGCTCACCTGGCGCGGAGGCACCGTCGACGCCTTCACCGACCGCCGTCCCTCCGACGCGCTCGTCGTCGTGGGCGGCGACCTCGACGCCGCCGCCGCGCAGGAGGAGGACGGGCAGCGCGCCCTCGCGCTCCGTCTCGACCTCGTCGACGGCCTGGGCGAGCTCGGGGTCCCGCTGGTGGTGACCGGCACGGGCACGGAGCGGCCGCCGGCCGAGGGCGAGGACACCCTCGATCCGCTCGTCGCCGCCGTGCGCGACGACCGCGACCTCGCCGACCGCGTGTCGACGGTCGACAACGTCGAGCACCTCTCGGGGCAGATCGCCGCGGCCCTCGGGCTGGCCTGGGAGCTCCAGGAGGAGTCCGGCCACTACGGCCTCGGACGGGGCGCCGACGAGCCGCTGCCGGCCATGCCCCCGGTGCGCGCCCCGGGCGTCGCCGTCCCCCTGCCCGAGGAGACCGGGCCGGCCGACGGCACCGACGACGAGGGCGGCGACGACGGCTTCGTCGGGGACCCGGCGGGCGACGGGGCGACGAGCACCTCGGCGCCGTGAGAGCCCTGCCGACCGCCGCGCTGTGCGCCGCGACCGCCGCCGCGGCGACCGCCGGGGTCCTCGCCCTGCACCGCGCCGGACGGCTCCCGGGCGGCAGCCGGCGGTGGGAGCGCACCAACCACGCCGGCGACACCGTCACGCTCGTCGAGGGGCTCGCCCTGGCGGCCGGCACCACCGCGCCGCTGGTCCTCCTCGACCCCCCGGCCGCGCTGGCCGTCGCGGGCGCCGCCGTCGCAGGGGCGGCCGACGACCTCGCCGGGTCGGCGACCGCGGCGAAGGGTCTGCGCGGTCACCTCACGGCGCTGCGCCGGGGGGAGGTGACCACCGGGGCCCTCAAGATCGCCCTCCTCGCCGGCTCCGGCCTGGCCGCCTGCGCCTGGGTGGACCGGCGCCAGGGGCGCCACGACCCGCTGGCGACGCTGGCGGGTGCTGGGCTGGTCGCCGGGTCCGCCAACCTGGCCAACCTCTTCGACCTCCGTCCGGGCCGTGCCCTCAAGGTCTTCCTCGCCCCGGCGCTGCCGCTCGCGCTGGCCGGCAGCCCCGCAGCGGGGGCCACGGCCGGGTCCGCCGCGGTCGTCCTCCGTGACGACCTGCGCGGCACCACGATGCTCGGTGACACCGGGGCCAACCCGCTGGGGGCCGCCGTGGGCGTCGCGGCGGCGCGGGCACTGGGCACGCGTGGCCGGTGGGCGGCCCTGGCCGTCGTCACGGCGCTGACGCTCGCCAGCGAGCGGGTCAGCTTCAGCCAGGTCATCGACTCCACCCCGGTGCTCCGGCGCCTGGACCGCTGGGGCCGACCGTCGTGACCATCGGCCGACCGGCCGGCGGGGGCCCGGGCACGCCACGGCCGGGGGAGTCGCCCAGCCCCCGGCTCTCGGCCCAGGGGATGCTGGCGGCGGCCGGGCTGGTCGCGGCGGTCACGCTCGCCGCCCGGGCGGTGGGCCTGGTCCGCTGGTTCGTCTTCTCCGGCTCGGTCGGCGCGACCTGCGTGGGCGAGGTCTACGTCACGGCCAACCAGGTGCCCAACGTCCTCTTCGAGGTGGCGGCCGGCGGAGCGCTCGCCGCCGTCGCGGTGCCGCTGGTCGCGGGCCACCTGCAGCGCGGTGACGAGGACAGCGCCGACCGCACGGCGTCGGCGCTGCTGACCTGGGCGCTCACCGTCCTGCTCCCGCTGGCCGCGCTCGTCGCCGTGGCGGCCGGCCCCGTCACGCTGTGGCTCCTCGGCACCCCTGACGGGTGCGACCCCCGCGCCGCCCTCGACGCGGCGCGTCTGATGCTCGTCCTGTTCGCCCCCCAGCTCGTCCTCTACGGCGTCGGCATCGTGCTCGCGGGCGTCCTCCAGGCGCACCGGCGGTTCCTGGCGGCCGCCCTGGCGCCGCTGCTGTCCAGCGTCGTGGTGATCGCCGTCTACCTGCTCTTCGGCGCCGCCTACGACGCGGGAGACCCGCTGGTCGCACTCCCCGCGCGAGCGGTCTGGCTGCTGGCCGGCGGCACCACGCTCGGGGTGGCCGCGCTCAGCCTGCCGCTCCTGATCCCCTCGGCACGCCTCGGCGTGCGCTGGCGGCCGACCTGGCGCTTCCCGGCCGGCACGGGCCGGCGCGCCGGGGCCCTCGCGCTCGCCGGGATCGCCGTCGTGGGCGCCCAGCAGCTGACCACGGTGGTGGTCCTCCTGCTGGCCAACGCCGCCACCGGCGTCGCCGCCCTGACGGTGTGGACCTACACCCAGACCGCCTACCTGCTGCCCTACGCCGTCCTGGTCGTGCCTCTGGCGACCGTCGCCTTCCCGCGGCTCACGGGCGCCCGGGCCGAGGCCGTCCCGGTCCTGCGACGGGCGCTGGTCCTCTCCGTCGCCGTGTCCGTGGTCGCCGCCGCCGTCCTGGTGGGGCTGCGGGCCCACGTGGGCGTCGGCTTCCTGCTGCTGGACGTCGGTGCGGACGGCGCCGGCAGGGCCGCCCTCGACGCGCTGCCGACCACGCTCGCCGCGCTGGCGCCGGGCCTGGTCGGCTTCGCCCTGGTCGCCGTCTGCACCCGTGCCCTCTACGCCCTCGGGTCGCCGGCGCGGGCCGCGGCGGCCGCGTGCCTGGGGTGGGCGGTCGCCGGGCTGCTGCCGCTGCTGCTGGTCGCGCCCGGCTCCGACGCCGCACGCACCCTTCTCCTCCTCGCCGTGGGGTCCAGCGTCGGGATGACGGTGGCCGGGGTGCTGCTGCTCGTCGAGGTCGTGCGCGCCTGGGGCCCGGAAGTCGTCCAGGGGGTCGTGCGCGGCGGGCTGGCCGCCCTCGTCGGCGCGGGCGCGGGGCTGGCCGTCGTCGAGCTGGTCCTGCCCGACCCGGCCGTGCGCTGGCTCGACGTCCTCGGTGGCGCGGTGGTCGCCGGGGTCGTCGTCCTCGCCCTGGCCGCCCTCGGCCTGCGCGTCCTCTCACCGAGCACCTGGCGCGAGATCGTGGAGAGGATGAGGTCATGAAGGTGCTGCTCGTCATGGGGATGGTCGCCGGTGGGGTCGGCACGCACGTGCGCTCGCTGGCCGAGAGCCTCGGGGCCGCGGGCCTCCGCGTCGTCGTGGCCTGCCCGTCCCCGGTCGTCGCCTCCCTGGGCCGCCCCGCGGAGGGCGTGACCTGGTTCGAGGTGCCGATCGGCTCCCGCCCCCACCCGGTGCGCGACCGGCGGTCGGTGCAGCTGCTGCGCGGCGTCCTGCAGGGGGCCGACGTGGTCCACGCCCACGGGCTGCGGGCCGGGGCGCTGGCGGTGACCGCCCGCAAGGTGGCGCGGGGCCAGCGACCCTGCCTCGTCGTGACCAGCCACAACGCTCCTCCTGAGGGCCGGGCCGCGCGGACCGTCTACGCCGTCCTCGAGCAGGTGGTGGCGCACGGGGCCGACCTGGTGCTGGGCGTCTCGCCCGACCTCCTGGAGCGGGCCGCCCGGGCCGGCGCCCGCGAACCGCGCCTGGCGGTCGTCGCGGCGCCCGTCCCGGTGGCGGTCACCGAGGAGGAGCGTCGGAGCATCCGGGCACGCGTCCGCCGGGGGCTGGGCCTGGCGCCCGACGACGACGTCGCGCTGGTCGTCAACGCCGGCCGGCTCAGCAGCCAGAAGGACCAGGTCACCCTCGTCGACGCGGTCGACCTGCTCACGGCCCGGTGGCACGGGCAGGGGCACACCGGCCCGCCGCCCGTCGTCGTGGTCGCGGGGGAGGGGCCCGCCCGCGCAGCCCTCGAGGCGCGCATCACCGCGGCCCACGAGCTCACCGACGTGCGGCTCCTCGGGCACCGCGCGGACCTGCCCGACCTGCTCCTGGCGGCCGACGTCGTCGTGTCCGCCGCCCGGTGGGAGGGCCAGCCGGTCTGGATCCAGGAGGCCATCCACGCGGGCGCGCCCGTCGTCGCCACCGACGTCGGCGGGACGCGCACCGTCGTCGGCGACGCGGGTCTGCTCGTCGGTGCCGAGCCGGGACCGGAGCGGGCGCGCGAGCTCGCCGACGCCCTGGACCGGGTGCTCACCAGCCCCGAGCTGCGCGCCGACCTGCGCCGCCTCGCCCGTGCGCGGTCCGCGCAGCTGCCCGACCGCGAGGACGAGCTCGAGGCCGCGCTGACCGCATACCGGGGGGTCTGAGCGATGCCTCCGGAGGTGGGCGGGGTGTCGGCCGTCGGCACCCCCTCGGGTCACGTAGACTGGTAGCCCGTGGTGGAGACGACAAAGCACATCTTCGTGACCGGGGGCGTCGCCTCCTCGCTCGGCAAGGGCCTGACGGCCTCCAGCCTCGGGTTCCTCCTCAGGTCCCGCGGGCTCCGGGTGACGATGCAGAAGCTCGATCCGTACATCAACGTGGACCCGGGGACGATGAACCCGTTCCAGCACGGGGAGGTCTTCGTCACCGAGGACGGCGCCGAGTGCGACCTCGACATCGGGCACTACGAGCGATTCCTCAACACCAACCTCTCCGGGCGCTCCAACGTCACGACCGGGCAGGTCTACAACGACGTCATCGCCCGCGAGCGGCGCGGCGAGTACCTCGGTGACACCGTCCAGGTCATCCCGCACATCACCAACGAGATCAAGGCCCGCATGCGTGCGGCGGCCGACGCCACCGACGGCCCGCGGCCCGACATCATCATCACCGAGATCGGCGGCACGGTCGGCGACATCGAGTCGCTGCCCTTCCTCGAGGCCGCCCGTCAGGTGCGCCACGACATCGGGCGCGCCAACTGCTTCTTCCTGCACGTCTCGCTGGTGCCCTACCTGGCCCCGAGCGGCGAGCTCAAGACCAAGCCGACGCAGCACTCCGTGGCCGCCCTGCGCCAGGTCGGCATCACGCCCGACGCGCTCGTCCTGCGCGCCGACCGCGAGATCCCCGAGGGCATCAAGCGCAAGATCTCGATGATGTGCGACGTCGACGCGGACGCGGTCGCGGCCTGCATCGACGCCCCGAGCATCTACGACATCCCCAAGGTGCTTCACCGGGAGATGCTCGACGCCTACGTCGTGCGCCACCTGGGTATGCCGTTCCGCGACGTGGACTGGACCGCCTGGGACGCGCTCCTCGAGCGCGTCCACGAGCCCGAGCACCGCGTGGAGATCGCCCTCGTCGGCAAGTACATCGACCTGCCCGACGCCTACCTGTCGGTGACCGAGGCGATGCGCGCCGGCGGCTTCCGCCACGACGCCCGCGTCGACATCCGCTGGGTCGCCTCCGACGAGTGCTCGACCGAGGCCGGCGCGAGCCGCGCCCTGCAGGGCGTCGACGCCATCCTCGTGCCCGGCGGCTTCGGCGTGCGCGGCATCGAGGGCAAGATCGGCGCGCTGCGCTGGGCCCGTGAGCGCGGCATCCCGACCCTGGGCATCTGCCTGGGTCTGCAGGCGATGGTCATCGAGCACGCGCGCAACGTCGCCGGCATCGAGGGCGCCAGCTCGACCGAGTTCGACCCCATGACCCCCGAGCCGGTCATCGCCACGATGGCCGAGCAGGAGGCGATCGTCTCCGGCGCGGGCGACCTGGGCGGCACCATGCGGCTGGGGTCCTACCCGGCGGCGCTGGTCCCGGGCTCGGTCGTCGCCGAGACCTACGGCACCACCGAGGTCACCGAGCGCCACCGGCACCGCTACGAGGTCAACAACGCCTTCCGCGAGCGGCTGAGCGACGCAGGCCTGGTCTTCTCGGGCACGTCCCCGGAGGGCACCCTGGTGGAGTTCGTCGAGCTGCCGCGCGAGGTGCACCCCTACTACGTGGCGACCCAGGCCCACCCGGAGTTCAAGTCCCGCCCCGACCACGCGCACCCGCTCTTCGCCGGGCTGGTCGCGGCCGCGCTCGACCAGCAGCGCAGCCAGCGCCTGGTCGAGGTCGAGGGTCGCCAGCACCAGCACGAGCTGCCGGCCTGAGCCGCGCATGACCCTCGACGCGCCCCGTCTCACGGCGTCCGACCTGCGCGACGTCGAGGGCCGGCGCCCGGTCCTCTCGCGGGAGGTCGCCTTCGCCGGTCGTGTCTGGGACGTGCTGACCGAGCGCGTCGACCTCGGCGACGCCGGGGTCGCGGTGCGCGACTTCCTCGAGCACCCGGGGGCGGTGGCCGTCCTCGCCGTGCGCGAGGACCGCGGCGAGCCCGAGATCCTCGTGCTGCGGCAGTACCGCCACCCCGTCGGCGCCGAGGACTGGGAGCTGCCCGCCGGCCTGCTCGACGTCGAGGGCGAGCCACCGGTCGAGGCCGCGCGTCGCGAGCTCGCGGAGGAGGCGGACCTGCGCGCCGAGGAGTGGGAGGAGCTGCTCACCCTCACGCCGTCCCCGGGCAGCCTGGGGGAGCGGATCACCGTCTTCGTCGCCACCGGGCTCTCCGACGTGCCGGAGGACGAGCGCCACGAGCGCGAGCACGAGGAGGCGGGTATGCCGGTGGGCTGGATCTCCCTGTCCGACGCGGTCTCGGCGATCCTCGCGGGCCAGGTGCACAACGGCCCGATGCTGGTGGCCGTGCTGGCCCTCGCGGCCCGTCGGGCGCGGGCCGGGGGCTGACCCCGGGGCCGGGGTGCTGGCACGGCATACCCCGGGGAAGCGTGTGGAGACCGCACCGCCGGGGTCGTAGACTTGATCCTCGTGCGCGGGGGCGGAGTGACGACCCGCCTGGACCACGGCCGACCGGCCGGTCCGCCCGGGCACCGCGCGTGCGGCGTACCGACGAGAGGCCAGGACTTCTCCTGGCGAAGGTGTGGTGGCACCGCGACCTGGCCCCCGCCCACACCTCCCGGGCTTTCCCGTCGTCGACGGCGGAGGTCCTCCCCTCCGTCGCCCGCGACCCGAGAGGAGAAGAGATGCTTCGCACCCACGAGGCCGGCACGCTGCGTCCTGAGCACGTCGGCACCACCGTGACCCTGACCGGCTGGGTCGCCCGTCGCCGCGACCACGGCGGCGTCGCCTTCATCGACCTGCGCGACGCCAGCGGTGTCGTCCAGGTCGTCGCCCGCGACGAGGTGCTCACCGGCACCGCCCACGACCTGCGCAGCGAGTACTGCGTCAAGGTGGTCGGCGAGGTCACCGCCCGCGCGGAGAAGGACGTCAACCCCGACCTGCCGACCGGCGCGATCGACGTCGTCGCCTCCGACATCGAGGTGCTCAGCGAGGCCGCGCCGCTGCCGTTCCAGATCGACGAGCGCGTCAACGTCGGGGAGGAGGCGCGCCTGCGCCACCGCTACCTCGACCTGCGCCGTCCGGGCGCCAACGCCGTGGGGCAGAACCTGCGGCTGCGCTCGCAGGTCAACGCCGCGGCCCGCGACCTGCTCAACGCGCGCAACTTCGTCGAGATCGAGACCCCGACGCTGACCCGGTCCACCCCGGAGGGCGCCCGTGACTTCCTCGTGCCGGCCCGCCTGCAGCCGGGCAGCTGGTACGCCCTGCCGCAGAGCCCGCAGCTGTTCAAGCAGCTGCTCATGGTCGCCGGCATGGAGCGCTACTACCAGATCGCGCGCTGCTACCGCGACGAGGACTTCCGCGCCGACCGGCAGCCGGAGTTCACCCAGCTCGACATCGAGATGAGCTTCGTCGAGCAGGACGACGTCATCGAGCTCGGCGAGGCCATCGCCAAGGCGGTGTGGGCCGTGCGAGGCATCGAGCTGACCACGCCGTTCCCGCGGATGTCCTACGCCGAGGCGATGCGCCGCTACGGCAGCGACAAGCCCGACCTGCGCTTCGACCTCGAGATCACCGAGTGCACCGACTACTTCGCCGAGACCCCGTTCCGGGTGTTCCAGGCGGACTACGTCGGCGCGGTCGTCATGCCCGGCGGCGGCTCGCAGCCGCGCCGGCAGTTCGACGCCTGGCAGGAGTGGGCCCGCCAGCGCGGCGCCAAGGGCCTGGCCTACGTCACGGTCGGCGAGGACGGCGAGCTCGGCGGCCCGGTCGCCAAGAACCTCTCGGACGCGGAGCGTGCCGGCCTGGCCGCGCACGTCGGCGCCGCCCCGGGCGACGCGGTCTTCTTCGCCGCCGGCCCCACCAAGGCCTCGCGCGCGCTGCTCGGCGCCGCCCGCCTGGAGATCGGCCGTCGCTGCGAGCTCATCGACGAGGACGCCTGGAGCTTCCTGTGGGTGGTCGACGCGCCCCTCTTCGAGCCGGCGTCCGACGCGGTCGAGGCCGGTGACGTCGCCGTCGGTGCCGGTGCCTGGACGGCCGTGCACCACGCCTTCACCTCGCCCAAGGCGGAGTACCTCGACACCCTCGAGTCCGACCCGGGTGCGGCCCTCGCCTACGCCTACGACCTCGTCTGCAACGGCAACGAGATCGGTGGCGGGTCGATCCGTATCCACCGCCGGGACGTCCAGGAGCGCGTCTTCGCGATCATGGGCCTGGACCAGGAGCAGGCCGAGGAGAAGTTCGGCTTCCTGCTGGAGGCGTTCAAGTACGGCGCCCCGCCGCACGGCGGGATCGCCTTCGGCTGGGACCGGATCGTGGCGCTGCTCGCCGGCACCGACTCGATCCGCGACGTCATCGCCTTCCCCAAGTCCGGTGGCGGCTTCGACCCGCTCACCGAGGCGCCCGCCCCGATCACCCCGGAGCAGCGCAAGGAGGCCGGCGTGGACGCCGTCCCGGAGCCCAAGGGGGAGAAGGCCGAGCAGGCCGCCCAGGGCTGAACCGCCTGACCACCCGGGCCGTCCCCTCTCCGGAGGGGGCGGCCCGCGTCAGCTCCCGGCCAGCCGCCGGGAGAACCAGCGGCGGGCGGTGCGGTAACCGAGGCCGCGGTAGAGACGCCGCGCCCGGTCGTTGTCGCGGAACATCCCCAGGGTGCACACCCCGTGCTCCCGCAGCGCCTCCCGGGTGAGCGCGGACGAGACCACCCGGCCCCAGCCCTGCCCCCGGGCGGGCACGGCGGTGAGGATCCCCGCCAGGTGCGGGGCGCCCGAGGCCTCCCGCTCGGCCCCGCCCACGGCGACCAGGCCTCCTGCGACGTCACGCACCCCGACCCAGCGGACGACCTCGCCCTCGCCGATCCGCGTCCATACGCGCGGGTTGTGGGCGTGCGCGAAGGCCCGCAGCTCCTCGGCGTCGGCCCGGTCGTCCAGCTCGACCAGCAGCCGCTCCCGGGACTCGGGCGGCGGCGCGGCCTCGGTCCACATCCAGTCCCAGTCCCCGCCCTCCTCGGAGAGCGGCAGGACCGCGCGAGCCGTCCCCGCGTGCTCGGCCGGCGCGGAGATCGAGGCTCCGGGGCGCGCGGCGGGGAACAGGCCCTCGCGGACCAGCCGCAACGCCGTCGCCACTCGCGCGGCCTCGGCCGTGAGGGCCGGGCCCTCCGGCACCGCCCCCGCGGGCAGGCCCGGGCGCAGCGGCGCGACCCACAGTCCCGGGCGCGGACCGCCCCGCTCGACGAGCGCCACGTCCGCGACGACGAGGGCCGCCCCGGCGAGCGGGTCGGGCAGCGCCCAGCGCGCCCAGGGATCGCCGCCGGAGAGCTCCAGCAGCTCTGCGCGGGAGACGGGCACGGGTTCGCTCACGTCGGCCTTCCGTGGGTGGGGAGGGCAGCAGGCTATCCGCGGTCCGGCGCACCGCCCCGTGCGGGTACGGGTCGGGGACGGCGGTGCCCGCGGGTAGCCTGCCAGGGTGTCGGCGAGCAGTGGATCGGACCTCTTCAGCGCGGCGGCGGGCGGGCCGGAGCGTGCCGGCGACCTGCGCCCTCCGCTGGCCGTCCGCATGCGTCCGCGCACCCTGGAGGAGGTGGCCGGCCAGGAGGACGTCCTGCGCCCCGGCTCGCCGATGCGCCGCCTCATCGAGGGCGCGGGCGGGCTCGCGGGCCCGCTGTCGGCGATCCTCTGGGGGCCGCCCGGCACCGGCAAGACCACCCTGGCCCATCTCGTGGCGACCGCGGCCGACCGCCGCTTCGTGGAGCTGTCCGCCGTCACGGCCGGTGTCAAGGACGTCCGGCAGGTGATGGACCAGGCGATGCAGGAACGCTCGCTGCACGGACGCCAGACGGTGCTCTTCCTCGACGAGATCCACCGGTTCACCAAGGCGCAGCAGGACGCCCTGCTGCCGGGCGTCGAGAACCGGCTCGTCATCCTGGTGGCGGCGACGACCGAGAACCCCTCGTTCTCGGTGATCGCCCCGCTGCTGTCCCGCTCGGTGCTGGTGCGTCTCGGGCCGCTGGACGACGACCAGGTCCGCGGCGTCATCCGCCGCGCGCTCGCCGACGAGCGCGGTCTGGACGGGGGGTTCACCCTCGACGACGACGCGCTCGACCACCTCGTGCGGATGGCCGGCGGCGACGCGCGCCGGGCCCTCACGACCCTGGAGGCCGCCGCCGGGGTGGCCGCCGACGAGCGTCCCGCGGGCCGGGAGGACCAGCTGGCCGCGATCACGCTCGCCACGGTCGAGCAGGCGATGGCGCACGCCGCGGTCCGCTACGACCGGGCGGGGGACCAGCACTACGACGTCGCCAGCGCCTTCATCAAGTCCATGCGGGGCTCCGACGTCGACGCCGCCCTGCACTACCTCGCCCGGCAGCTGGAGGCGGGGGAGGACCCGCGCTTCATCGCGCGGCGCATCGTCATCGCCGCCAGCGAGGACGTCGGCCTGGGGGACCCGTCGGCCCTGCAGACCGCGGTGGCGGCGCTGCACGCCGTCGCCCAGATCGGGATGCCCGAGGCGCGGATCATCCTGGCGCAGGCGGTCATCCACAACGCCCTCGCGCCCAAGTCCAACGCCGCCTACGCCGCGATCAACGCCGCCATCGCCGACGTCCGGGCCGGCCGGGGCGGGCCGGTGCCCGCCCACCTCCGGGGGAGCGGCTACGCCGGTGCCGAGCGACTGGGGCACGGCAAGGGCTACCGCTACACCCACGACGAGCCCGCCGGCGTCGGCCCGCAGCAGTTCCTCCCTGACGACCTCGCCGAGGCCGACGTCGACTACTACCACCCGACCGGTCGCGGGTGGGAGGAGCGGCTCGGCTCCCGCTGGCGCGAGCTGCGCCGCATCATCCGCGGCCGCTGAGCGGCGCCACGCCCCGGGGCGGTCGGGCCAGGGGACGTCCAGACGTGGCGGCTAGAGTAGGCAGGTCCGTCTGCACCCCGTGAGGAGACCATGGAAACCGCCGAGATCCGCCGTCGCTGGCTGAGGTTCTTCGAGAGCAAGGGCCACGCGGTGGTGCCGAGCGCGCCGCTCGTCTACGACGACCCCAACCTGCTGTTCGTCAACGCCGGGATGGTCCAGTTCAAGCCCTACTTCCTGGGGCAGCAGACGCCCCCGTGGCCGCGCGCCACCAGCGTGCAGAAGTGCGTGCGCACCCTCGACATCGAGGAGGTCGGCAAGACCACCCGCCACGGCACGTTCTTCCAGATGAACGGCAACTTCTCCTTCGGCGACTACTTCAAGGAGGGGGCGATCAGCCACGCCTGGGAGCTGGTCACCGGCTCGCAGGCCGACGGCTACCTCGGCTTCGACCCGGACTCGATCTGGGTGACCGTGCTCGATGGTGACGACGAGGCCGCCGACCTGTGGCACCGCATCGCCGGGCTCCCGCAGGAGCGCATCCAGCGCCGCGGCCTGGCCGACAACTACTGGCACATGGGTGTCCCGGGGCCGGGCGGTCCGTGCAGCGAGATCTACGTCGACCGTGGCCCCGAGCACGGCCCCGACGGTGGCCCGGTCGTCGACGAGGACCGCTTCCTGGAGATCTGGAACCTCGTCTTCATGCAGGAGGAGCTCTCCGCGGTCCGCTCCAAGGTCGACTTCGACATCGCGGGCGAGCTGCCGCGCAAGAACATCGACACGGGTATGGGGCTCGAGCGCGTCGCCTACCTGCTGCAGGGCGTCGACAACCTCTACGAGATCGACGAGGTCTACCCCGTCATCGAGCGCGCCGAGGAGCTCTCCGGCCGCTCCTACGGCGCCGACGGCGAGGACGACGTCCGCTTCCGCGTGGTCGCCGACCACGTGCGCTCCGGCCTGATGCTCATGGGTGACGGCGTCACCCCCGGCAACGAGGGCCGCGGCTACGTGCTGCGCCGGCTGCTGCGCCGCGCGGTCCGCTCGATGCGCCTGCTGGGCGTCCACGACGCCGCGCTGCCCGAGCTGCTGCCCGTCAGCCGTGACGTGATGAGCACCTCCTACCCCGAGCTGGCCCGCGACTGGTCGCGCATCAGCGAGACCGCCTACGCCGAGGAGGAGGCCTTCCGCCGCACCCTGGCCAGCGGGACGACCATCCTCGACACCGCGGTGCGCAAGGCCAAGGAGTCCGGCTCCACCACGCTCGGCGGCGCCGAGGCCTTCCAGCTGCACGACACCTACGGCTTCCCGATCGACCTGACCCTGGAGATGGCCTCCGAGCAGGGCCTGGAGGTCGACGAGGCGGGCTTCCGCGCCCTCATGACCGAGCAGCGCCAGCGGGCCAAGGCCGACGCGAAGTCGAAGAAGGCCGGCCACGGCGGCACCGGCGCCTACCGCGCCCTGGCCGACCGCCTCGGTCGCTCGGTCGAGTTCACCGGCTACGAGCAGATGCGCGGCGACGCGCCCGTCGTCGGGCTCCTGGCCGACGGTCACGAGGTGGACCGCCTCGCGCTCGCCCCGGAGCAGGCCGAGACCGGTGCAGAGGTCGAGCTGGTGCTCGCCCAGACCCCGTTCTACGCCGAGGCCGGTGGTCAGCTGCCCGACCACGGCCTCATCCGGCTCGACTCCGGCGCCGTGGTCCAGGTCACCGACGTCCAGCGCCCGATCCCGGGCCTCATCGTCCACCGCGGGACGCTGCTCGAGGGCGAGCTGGCCGTCGGTCAGACCGCCACGGCCGAGATCGACACGCTGCGGCGCGCGTCCGTGTCCCGGGCGCACACCGCGACGCACATCGTGCACAAGGTGCTCCGCGAGACGCTCGGTGACACCGCGACCCAGGCGGGCTCGGAGAACGCGCCGGGCCGGCTGCGCTTCGACTTCCGCGCCACCCGTGGCCTGTCCCCGGACGAGCTGGCCGCGGTCGAGGCCCGCATCAACGAGCGCCTGATGGACGACCTGCAGGTCAGCGCGGCCGAGATGCCGCTGGCCGAGGCCCGCGAGATGGGCGCCATGGCCCTCTTCGGCGAGCGCTACCCCGACATCGTGCGCGTGGTCTCCGTCGGCGGCCCGTGGTCGCTGGAGCTGTGCGGTGGCACGCACGTGCTCAACTCCGCGCAGCTGTCCCTGGTCAAGATCATGGGCGAGGCCTCGATCGGCTCCGGCGTGCGACGTGTCGAGGCCCTCGTCGGCGCCGACGCCTACCAGCACCTGGCGCGCGAGACGGTGATCGTCAACCAGCTGACCGACACCCTCAAGGTCCGCCCGGACGAGGTCCCCGACCGCGTCGCCCAGCTCATCGCGCGGCTCAAGGACGCCGAGCGCGAGATCGCCCGCGCCAAGGCGCAGCAGGTCCTCGCGGCGGCGAAGGGGCTCACCGACCAGGCGCGCGACGTGGCCGGCGTGACCTTCCTCGGCCACGACCTCGGCGACGGCGCCTCCGGCGACGACCTGCGCCGTCTGGTCACCGACCTGCGGGGCCGTCTCGGCAACGACCGGCCCGTCGTGGTGGCGCTCACCGGCGTCGCCTCGGGCCGCCCCAGCGTCGCGGTCGCGACCAACGAGGCGGCCCGGGAGCGGGGCATCCGCGCTGGTGCCCTGGTCAAGGTGGCCGCGCAGACCCTCGGCGGCGGCGGTGGCGGCAAGGACGACCTCGCCCAGGGCGGCGGTCAGGACCCGACGCGCACCGCGGACGCGCTGCGTCGGGTCGAGGACGCGCTCACGGCGTGACCGGACCAGGACCCGGCGGGGACGCGGCGGGCAGCGGCGTGCTGCTCGGGGTCGACGTGGGCGAGGCCCGCGTCGGCCTCGCCGCGAGCGACCCCGTCGGGCTCCTGGCCCATCCCGTCGCGACCCTGCCCCGCGACCACGAGGGGGGTGCGGACCTCGACGAGATCGCCGCGGAGGTGCTCTCCCGGGGCGCCGTCGCGGTCGTCGTGGGCCTGCCCCGCTCGTTGTCCGGGGCGGAAGGATTGGCCGCGCAGCGTGCCCGGCACTACGCTGACTCCCTGCAGCGGCGCGTGGAGGTGCCGGTGCGCCTGTGGGACGAGCGCCTCACCACCGTGGACGCGCACCGCAACCTGCGCCGCAGCGGGGTGCGGGGCCGTGACCAGCGGAGCGTCGTCGACCAGGCCGCAGCGGTCCTCATCCTCCAGGCGGCGCTCGACGCCCGAAACGCCGGCCGACCGGTCGGCGTCCCCCTGCGGGCGCGCAAGCCCCGGGCCCGGCGGTCCGGACCGACGTAAAGGACACCCATGAGTCAGCCTCCGCACGAGGACTGGGACGAGCACGACGTCCGTGACAGGTCGCGCCCCGTCTTCGACGGCGACGTCCTCGGGCTGCGCCGCGACGTCGAGCACGACGAGTCCCTGGCCTCCGACGTGCTCGACCCCGTCGAGCCCGAGGTGCCGCAGTTCCGTCCGCGCCGCCGGCGCCGCCGCAACCCGATCGGCACGGTCGTGGCCCTGGTGCTCGCCGGGGCGATCGTGGTCACCGCGTCCATCTACACCTTCGGCTGGGTGAGCGACATGCTCCCCAGCATCTCCTTCGGCGAGGAGGCCCCCCAGGACTACGAGGGCGCCGGCACCGGCGAGATCCTCGTCGAGATCCCCCAGGGCGCCGGTGGCGGTCAGATCGCCCAGATCCTGGCCGCCGAGGACGTCGTGGCGTCCTCCGCCGCCTTCACGGCGGCCCTGCAGGCCGACCCACGGTCCGGGTCCATCCAGCCAGGCACCTACCGGATGGCGAGCAAGATGAGCTCCCAGGCGGCGCTCGCGCGCCTGCTCGACGGCAACTACCGCAACATCAACGGCGTCACGATCCGCGAGGGGCTGTGGGTCTCCGAGACCTTCGCGATCCTCGCCGAGGCGACCGGCCACGAGGTGGCCGACTACGAGGCCGTCGACGTCTCCACCCTGGGCCTGCCCGAGGCCGCCGAGGGCGACCTCGAGGGCTTCCTGTTCCCGAGCACCTACGAGTTCGACACCGAGTCGACGCCCGAGGAGCAGCTCAAGGCGATGGTCGACCTCGCCAAGCAGCGCTACGCCCAGATCGGGGTCCCCGAGGACGAGCTGCGCGACGTCATCATCAAGGCCAGCATCGTCCAGGGCGAGGGCATGTTCTCCGAGGACCTGCCCAAGATCGCCCGCGTCGTCGAGAACCGCCTCCAGCCCAACCCGGAGACCAACGGCTACCTGCAGATGGACTCCACGGTCCACTTCATCTACCAGGAGCGCGGCCTGGCGGGCACGACCGACCAGCAGCGGGCCAACGAGGACAAGCACAACACCTACCTCTACGCGGGCCTGCCCGTCGGGCCGATCAACAGCCCGGGCGAGGAGGCGATCCGCGCCGCGATGAACCCCGAGCCCGGCAACTGGCTCTACTTCGTCACGGTCGACCCGTCCACCGGCGAGACCCGGTTCGCCGACGACTACGCGGCCCACCAGGAGAACGTCGCGCTCTTCCAGCAGTGGTGCGCGAACAACCCCGACCAGTGCTGAGCGGGCCGCGGCGGGCGGGCGTGGTCGGCTCGCCGATCTCGCACAGCCTCTCGCCGCTCCTGCACGGCGCCGCCTACGCGGCGCTCGGGCTGGACGGGTGGACGTTCACCGCGCAGGAGGTGCCGGCCGGCGGGCTCCGGTCCTACGTCGAGCAGCTCGGCCCCGGGTGGGTCGGGCTGGCGGTGACCATGCCGCTCAAGGAGGAGGCGCTCGCGCTCGGCACCGAGGTCGGCCCGGCCGCCCGGCTGGCCGGCGCGGCCAACACCCTGGTGCGCCGCGACGGGGGCTGGCTGGCGGACAACACCGACGTCCACGGCGTCGTGCAGGCGCTCACCGAGGCCGGGGCGCTCGCGCCCCGGTCCGCCACCGTGCTCGGCGGGGGCGCGACCGCCCGCTCGACGCTCGTCGCCCTCTCGGAGCTGGGCGTGCAGGAGGTGACCTTCCGGGTGCGCGGCGACCTGCGGCCCGGGACCGCCGCCCTGGCTGGGCAGCTCGGTCTGAGGACCCGTGTCGTCCCCCTCCTCACCGACCCGCTCGTGCTCGACGGCGCCGAGAGCCAGGTCGTCGTGAGCACCCTGCCGCCGACCGCGGAGCCCGGCCCGGTCCTCGCGCCCCCCGATGCCGTGACGCCCGTCGTCATGGACGTCGTCTACCGCCCCTGGCCCAGCCGGTTCGCGACCGCGGTCCGCGAGGCCGCGGGGGGCGAGGGCCTCCCGGTCGCCCGCGGCACGGGCATGCTCCTGCACCAGGCGGTCCGTCAGGTCGAGCTGATGACCGGGCACAATGGCCCGGTCGCCGCGATGCGCGCGGCGCTGGACGGGACGGGGTCGCAGTGACGGAGGTCTGGGTGCCGGTCGCCGTGGGAGCGGTGGCCACGGTCCTCGGCATACCCGTGGGGCGGTGGCTCGAGGCCACCACCTACCGCAAGCCGGACGAGGACGACGTCCCGCACCCGGGCCGTCGCTGGTGGGTGCCGCTCGTCCTCGGCGTCGTCACCGCCTTCGTCGTGCACCGGATCTGGTTCGTCCCCGACGACGCCGTGCCCGGGTGGCCCGTGGCGGCCGTCCTCACCGCCACCGGGCTGGTGATGACCCTGAGCTGCGTGTGCCTGGCGGCGATGGACCTCGACGTGCACCGGCTGCCCGACCGGATCATGTGGCCGACGATGGGTTTCCTCGTCGCGGGCGTGAGCCTGGCGGCGCTGGTCGGCGGCGGTTTCGAGCCGTGGCTGCGCTCGCTGCTGGCGGCGGTCGGGAGCGGCGGGTTCTACTTCCTCCTCGCGCTGCTCTCCCTCGCCCGCGGCTCGCTCGCGCTCGGCCTCGGCGACGTCAAGCTCGCGGTCGTGCTCGGGGGAGTCCTCGGCTGGTTCGGCTGGCCCGAGACCCTCGCGGGCATCTACGCAGGCTTCCTCGTCGGCGGCCTCTTCGCCCTGGCGCTGCTGGTGGGGCGCCGCGTGGGCTGGAAGGACGACTTCGCCTACGGCCCCCCGATGATGGTCGGGGCCCTGCTGGGCCTGCTCCTCGTGCCGCAGGCGGTGGGCGGGCTGCTCTAGCCAGCGTGGGAGAATCTGTGCCCATGCTGCGTTGGTTGACCGCCGGAGAGTCGCACGGGCCCGCCCTGACCGCCGTCCTCGAGGGGCTGCCCGCCGGGGTCCGTGTCGAGCGGGCCGCCGTGGAGGGGGCCCTGGCCCGCCGCCGGCTCGGCTACGGCCGCGGGGCCCGGATGAAGTTCGAGGCCGACCAGCTCAGCTTCCTCGGGGGTCTGCGCCACGGCCTCACCCTCGGATCCCCGCTGGCCCTGCAGATCGCCAACACCGAGTGGGCGAAGTGGGAGGCGGTGATGAGCCCCGAGCCCGTCGAGGACGAGGCCATCCGACGCGCCGACGACGTGGGCGCCCCGCAGGAGCTCGCCCGCAACAAGCCGCTCACCCGCCCCCGCCCCGGTCACGCCGACCTCGTGG
This sequence comes from Ornithinimicrobium humiphilum, assembly GCF_006716885.1. Taxonomy (NCBI): domain Bacteria; kingdom Bacillati; phylum Actinomycetota; class Actinomycetes; order Micrococcales; family Ornithinimicrobiaceae; genus Ornithinimicrobium; species Ornithinimicrobium humiphilum. The sequence continues at coordinate 2,044,853 of NZ_VFPU01000001.1, read as the reverse complement.
GCATGACCAAGTACGGCTTCGACGAGGCCCGACCCGTCCTGGAGCGCGCCTCGGCGCGCGAGACGGCCGCCCGGGTCGCCCTCGGCGCCGTCGCCGCCGCCTTCCTCGAGCAGGCCGTCGGGGTGCGCCTCGTCTCCCACACCGTGAGCATCGGCCGGGCCGGCGTGCCCGACCTGGACGCCGACGCCCCCGACCTCGACGCCCTGCCCGGCCCGGACGACGTCGCCGCGGTCGACGCCGACCCGGTGCGCACCCTCGACCCCGAGCTGTCGGCCGCGATGGTCGCCGAGGTCGACGCCGCCCGCAAGGACGGCGACACCCTCGGCGGGGTGGTCGAGGTGCTCGCCTACGGCCTGCCGCCGGGGCTCGGCTCGCACGTCCACTGGGACCGCCGGCTCGACGCCCGGCTCGCCGCGGCCCTCATGGGCATCCAGGCCATCAAGGGTGTCGAGGTGGGGGAGGGCTTCCGCACCGCCGCCCGCCGCGGCAGCGAGGCCCACGACGAGATCGTCGCCGGCGAGGACGGCCTGGTGCGTCGCGTGAGCCTGCGCAGCGGCGGGACCGAGGGCGGCATGAGCACGGGCGAGGTGCTGCGGGTCCGTGCGGCCATGAAGCCGATCTCCACCGTGCCGCGGGCCCTGCGCACCGTCGACACGACCACGGGGGAGCCCGCCACCGCCATCCACCAGCGCAGCGACGTCTGCGCCGTGCCGGCCGCGGGGGTCGTGGCCGAGGCCATGGTGGCGCTGGTCCTCGCCGACGCCGTGCTGGAGAAGTTCGGCGGCGACTCGGTGGCCGAGGTGGCGCGCAACCACGCCGCCTACCTCGCCGCCGTGCCGCAGCACCTGCGCACGCCCGCGACCGTCCTCGACGGGGAGGAGCGCCCGTGAGCCCCGTCGTCGTCCTCGTCGGCCCCCCCGGGGCGGGCAAGACCACCGTCGGCCGGCTGCTCGCGGAGCGGCTCGGGGTCGACTTCCACGACACCGACGTCGCGATCGAGCGCGCGGCCGGGCGCTCGGTGAGCGACATCTTCGTCCAGGACGGCGAGGCGCACTTCCGCGAGCTCGAGCGGGTCGAGGTCGTGCGGTCCCTCGCCGAGGAGCGTGGTGTGGTCGCGCTCGGCGGCGGCGCCGTCATGCAGGAGACCGTCGCGACCGCGCTGCGGGAGGGCGACCACCGCGTCGCCTTCCTGGACGTGACGATCGCCGACGCCGCGGGGAGGGTCGGCTTCGACGCCTCCCGGCCCCTGCTCGTGGTCAACCCGCGCGCTGCGTGGACCCGCCTCATGAACGCCCGTCGCCCCGTCTACGAGTCGCTCGCGACCGTGCACGTCCAGACCGGGGGTCGCACCCCCGAGGAGGTGGCCGAGGAGCTGCTCGGCGCCCTGGGACTGGAGCCGTGAGCGCACCCGCGACCCGCACCGTCGAGGTCCGCGGCGAGCCGGGATATGCCGTGCACGTCGGCCCGGACGCGCTGGCGCACCTGACCGCCCACGCCAGGGAGGGCCGCCGGGTCCTCCTCGTGGTGCAGCCCGGTCGTGCGCAGCTCGCCGCGCAGGCGGCGGCCGTCCTCGCCGACGCCGGTGCGCGGCCGGTCGTGGTCGAGGTGCCGGACGCCGAGGCCGCCAAGACCGCGCAGGTGCTGGAGTCGTTGTGGCGACGCCTGGGCCAGGAGGGCTTCACCCGCGACGACCTCGTGGTCGGGGTCGGCGGGGGAGCGGTGACCGACCTCGCCGGCTTCGTCGCCGCCACCTGGCTGCGCGGCGTCGAGTCCGTGCTGCTGCCGACGTCCCTGCTCGGGGTCGTCGACGCGGCGGTCGGCGGCAAGACCGGGATCAACACCCCCGAGGGCAAGAACCTCGTCGGCGCCTTCCACCCGCCGCGGGCGGTGCTCTGCGACCCGGCCTGGTTGGCGAGCATGCCCCGCGCCGACTACGTCTCCGGGCTCGCGGAGGTGGTCAAGGCCGGCTTCATCGCCGATCCGGTCATCCTCGACCTGGTCGAGGCCGACCCCGTGGCGGCGGGCGACCCGACGGCCGCCCCCGGGCTCGCGGTCGAGCTGATCACCCGCGCGGTGCGCGTCAAGGCCGAGGTGGTGGCGGCCGACCTCCGCGAGGCCTCGCTGCGCGAGATCCTCAACTACGGCCACACCTTCGGGCACGCCGTGGAGCAGGTCGAGGACTACCGCTGGCGCCACGGCGACGCCGTCGCCGTCGGCATGGTCTTCGTCGCCGAGCTCGCACACCGGGCCGGCCTCGTCGACCAGGCCCTGCTCGAGCGGCACCGCACGGTGCTGGGGTCGCTGGGCCTGCCCACGGCATACCCCGGCCCGGACCGGTGGGAGGAGCTGCGCACGGCGATGGCCCGCGACAAGAAGTCCCGGGGCAGCACGCTGCGGTTCGTGGCTCTCGAGGGCCTGGCGAGCCCCACCCGCCTGGAGGCCCCGGACGAGGCGCTGCTGCGGGAGGCCTACGAGGCGGTCCGCCGACCCCGGTGACGCCTCGGGCGTGCCGGAGGGGCCTCCGGCGCCGCTAGACTTGCCCGGGTTCGGGCCCCAGCGGCCCGCCCTACCTACCTTCGACCCCGATTGTGAGAGCGACGAGACGTGGCGACGACGAACGACCTGAAGAACGGCATGGTCCTGGACATGGACAACGGGCTGTGGCAGGTGCTGGAGTTCCAGCACGTCAAGCCCGGCAAGGGTCCGGCGTTCGTGCGCACCAAGCTCAAGAACGTCACCTCCGGCAAGATCATCGACAAGACTTTCAACGCCGGCACCAAGGTCGAGACCGCGACGGTGGACCGTTCGGACTTCCAGTACCTCTACAACGACGGCACCGACTACATCTTCATGGACGAGAAGACCTACGAGCAGGTCCACGTCTCGCCCGAGGTCATGGGTGATGCCGCCAAGTTCCTCCTGGAGAACGGCCGGGCGATGATCGCCCAGCACGACGGCCAGGTGCTCTACGTCGAGCTGCCGGCCTCCGTCGTCCTGGAGATCACCCACACCGAGCCCGGCCTGCAGGGCGACCGCTCCACCGGTGGCACCAAGCCCGCCACCGTGGAGACCGGCGCCGAGATCCAGGTGCCGCTCTTCCTCGAGACCGGCACCAAGGTCAAGGTCGACACGCGTGACGGTTCCTACCTCGGCCGCGTGAACTGACGTGGCGGCCCGCACCAAGGCGCGCAAGCGGGCCCTCGAGCTGCTCTTCGAGGCCGAGCAGCGCGGCCTCAACGTCGGCGACCTGCTCGAGCAGCGGGTCGCGGCGCCGACCACCCAGCACCCGCTGCCGGAGTATGCCGTGCAGCTGGTGCGGGGCGTGCTCGAGCGCTGGTCGCAGATCGACGAGATCCTGACGACCTACTCCCAGGGCTGGACCCTCGAGCGCATGGCCGCGGTCGACCGGGCCGCCCTGCGCCTGGGCGTGTGGGAGATCCTCTGGAACGACGAGGTGCCCGACTCCGTGGCGATCTCCGAGGCCGTGTCGCTCGTCGAGGCGCTGTCCACGGACGACTCGCCCCGCTTCGTCAACGGCCTGCTGGCGCGCGTCTCCGAGGTCCGGGACACGCTGGTCTGACCGCCGCCGCCCGGTCGACGCGCCCTCAGCGCGCGTCCCGGGCGGCGCGGAAGGCCCGCACCGCGGCGTTGATCGTCGCGTAGGGGTGCAGCGGCCCCTCGGGGGCCAGCAGCCCGACCCGGCGCAGCCGGTCCAGCACCTTGGCGTTGCCGCGCGCGACCGCGACCCGCTGCAGCCCCTCGGTCCGCAACGCCTCCACCAGGTCGCCGAGCTCGTCGAGCGCCGTCGCGTCCAGGTCGCCCACGCCCTCGAGGTCGAGCACGAGCCACTCCTCCTCGCCCGGGTTGGCCTCCAGCGTCGCGAGCACGCGGCTGCGGAAGCGCTCGGCGTTGAGGAAGAACAGCGGCGCGTCGAACCGGTAGACGAGCAGGCCCGGCTCGACCCGCGCCCGCGGGTCCGTCTCGACCTCCACCCAGCCGTCGAGGTCGGGCCGGTCGCCCAGCACCGCGTCGTGCGGGCGCGCCATCCGGGCGAGCGCCACGAGGACCGACAGCCCGACGGCCACGAGCACCCCGACGAGGACGTCCGCGACGATCACGCCGAGCGCCGCGACGCCGGCCAGCAGGGCCTCCGAGCGGCTCACCCGCCACAGCGAGCGGTAGCCGGGGACGTCGATGATCGCGATCGCCGCCGCGACGACGACGGCCGCCAGCGCGGCACGCGGCACCTGCCCGAGCGCCGGTCCGAGGAAGAGCAGGGTGGCCGCCACCAGCACGGCGGCGGTGAGCGAGACGACCTGGGTCCTGCTGCCGAGGGCGGCCGGGACGGCGGTGCGGCTGGCGCTGGAGGAGACCGGGAAGCCCTGGGTCAGGCCCGAGGAGAGGTTGGTCAGGCCCAGCGCGAGCAGCTCCTGGTTGGGGTCCACGCGGTAGCCCTGTCTGGCCGCGACGGACCGGGCGGTGAGGACGTTGTCGGTGAAGCCGACGAGCACGATGCCCGCTGCCACGGGCAGCAGGGCCACGAGGTCGCCCGCGCCCACGAGGGGAAGGGCCGGCACGGGCAGGCCCTGCGGGACCTCGCCGACGAGCGGCACCCCGGCGCCGTCGGGGAGCAGGGCGACGACCACGGTGGCGGCCCCGACCGCGACGAGCGCACCGGGCACGCGGGGGGCCACAGTGCGCAGGACGAGCACCACGGCCAGCGAGCCGGCGCCGACGGCGAGCGTGGGCAGGTGCACCGACCCCAGTCCCTGGGCCAGCTGCAGGACGCGGGGGAAGAAGCGGTCAGCGGTGATCGGGACGCCGCTGAAGGCGGCGACCTGGCTCGAGAGCAGCGTCAGGCCCACCCCGGTGATGTAGCCGACGAGCACCGGCTTGGACAGCACCGAGGCGACGAAACCCAGCCGGGCGACGGCTCCGAGCACCGCGATCGCCCCAACGAGCAGGGCCAGCGCCGCCATCAGCACGACGTAGCGCGCAGGGTCGCCCGAGGCGATCGCGCCGACCCCGGTGGCGGCCAGGATGGCGGTCCCCGGCTCGGGCCCGACGCCCAGGTGCCGGCTGGTGCCGACGAGGGCGTAGACCACCAGGGGCACCAGCACGGCGTAGAAGCCGTGGACCGGCGGAAGTCCTGCGAGCTCGGCGTAGGCCATCGACTGGGGGACCAGCATGGCGCCCACGGTGGCCCCGGCGACGAGGTCCGGACGCCACCATCCGCGCTGGTAGGAGCGCAGGACGGCCAGTCCCGGCAGGACGTTCACGCCTCGACGGTAGTGCACCACGGCGGGGCCCCGGGCGAGGGGTCCGGGGCGGGGGAGTATGGTGGCACCACCGCAAACCATCCTTTAACCACCGTCCAGCGAGGCGGGGAAGGAGACGGGCTGTTGAGTGCTGCCCACCCCTCCGCGGATCCAGGACGCATCGTCCTGTCCAGCGATGACATCAACCGGGCCGTGCGGCGTATCGCCCACGAGATCCTCGAGGCCAACAAGGGTCCGGAGGGCCTGCTGCTGCTGGGGATCCCCACGCGTGGCGCCCACCTCGCCCGCCGCCTCGCCGAGGCCCTCCGTCAGGTCGAGGGCACCGAGGTGCCCGTCGGGTCGCTCGACGTGACCATGTACCGCGACGACCTGCGCTCCCAGCCCACGCGGGCGGTGGAGCCCACCCACATCCCCGGCGACGGGGTCGACGGGCGCGTGGTCGTGCTCGTCGACGACGTCCTCTACTCCGGGCGCACCGTGCGCGCCGCCCTCGACGCGCTGGCCGACCTGGGCCGGCCCCGGGCGGTCCGGCTGGCGGTCCTCGTGGACCGGGGGCACCGCGAGCTGCCGATCCGTGCCGACTACGTCGGCAAGAACCTGCCGACGGCCCAGAGCGAGCGCGTCATGGTGCGCCTCGCCGAGCACGACGGTGCGGAGGCCGAGGGCGTGCGGATCGCCGGGCCGGCCGCTCCTGCCGGGGCGGGGGCGGGGGAGTGAAGCACCTGCTCTCGATCGCGGACCTGTCCCGCGAGGAGATCCTCGGCGTCCTCGACACGGCAGCCTCCATGCACGAGGTCCAGCACCGCGACGTCAAGAAGCTGCCGACCCTGCGCGGCCGCACGATCATCAACTTCTTCTTCGAGGACTCCACCCGGACCCGGAGCAGCTTCGAGATCGCCGGCAAGTGGCTCAGCGCCGACACCATCAACCTCACGGGCAAGGGCACCTCGGTGTCCAAGGGCGAGAGCCTGCGCGACACGGTGATGACGGTCGACGCGATGGGCGTGGACATGCTCATCGTCCGGCACCCCGCCAGCGGCGCCCCGGCGCAGATCGCCGACTGGGTCGACTGCTCCGTCGTCAACGCCGGCGACGGCACGCACGAGCACCCCTCGCAGGCGCTGCTCGACGCCTACACGATGCGCAGGGCGCTGGGTGACCTCGAGGGTCGCCACGTCGCGATCGTCGGAGACCTGACCCACTCGCGGGTGCTGCGCTCCAACCTGCTGTGCCTGCGCGCCCTCGGCGCCCACGTCACGCTCGTCGCGCCGCCGACGCTCATGCCCAGCGGCATCGGTGCCTGGGCCGCGGTCGACGGCTTCGACACCTCCTACGACCTCGACGCCGTCCTGCCGACCGTCGACGCGGTGATGATGCTCCGCGTCCAGCGTGAGCGCATGAGCGGTGGCTACTTCCCGACGGCCAAGGAGTATGCCGTCACCTACGGGCTCACGGCGCGGCGCCTGGGCCTGCTCCAGGACCACGCGGTCATCTGCCACCCCGGTCCGATGAACCGGGGCCTGGAGATCTCCGCCGACGCCGCCGACGCGGCCCGCTCCCTGGTCCTCGACCAGGTCTCCGCGGGCGTCGCGGTGCGCATGTCGATCCTCTACCACCTCCTCGCCGGCGAAGGCAGCGACTCGTGACCCGACCCTCTCCCACCGCTCCCCGACCCGTCCTCGTCGAGGGCGCCGACATCCAGGGCGAGGGGGTGCAGGACGTGCTCGTCGTCGACGGGCGCATCGCGGCCGTCGGACCTGACGCCGCGTCGGAGGCCCCCTCGGGCGTGCAGCGCCTGGCCGCCTCCGGCCTGGTCCTGCTCCCCGGCCTGGTCGACCTGCACACCCACCTGCGCGAGCCCGGCCGCGAGGACGCCGAGACCGTCTCGACCGGCTCCCAGGCCGCCGCGGCCGGCGGCTTCACGGCCGTGCTCGCCATGGCCAACACCGACCCGGTCACCGACAACGTCGAGGTCGCCGAGCGGGTCCTCGACCTGGGCCGCCGCGCCGGCTACGTCGACGTCCACCCGGTCGGGGCCGTCACGAAGGGGCTGGGCGGCGAGGAGCTCGCCGAGCTCGGGCTCATGGCGCGCTCCCGCGCCCGCGTCCGGGTGTTCTCCGACGACGGCCGGTGCGTCCACGACGCGCGTGTCATGCGCCGCGCGCTCGAGTACGTCAAGAGCTTCGACGGCGTCATCTCCCAGCACAGCCAGGACCCGAGCCTGGCCGGGGCCGCCGCCTGCTGCCACGAGGGCGAGCTGTCCGGGCGGCTGGGCCTGCCGGGCTGGCCCTCGGTCGCCGAGGAGACCATCGTCGCCCGCGACGTCATGCTCGCCCGCCACACCGGCTCCCGGGTGCACGTCGCCCACGTGTCGACGGCCGGCAGCGTGGAGGTGCTGCGCTGGGCCAAGGCCCAGGGCATCGACGTCACCGCCGAGGTGACGCCGCACCACCTCATGCTGACCACGGACCTGCTCGCCGGCTACGACCCCGTCTACAAGGTCAACCCGCCGCTGCGCCCGACCGAGGACGCGCTGGTCCTGCAGGAGGCGCTCGCCGACGGCACGATCGACGCGGTCGCCACCGACCACGCGCCGCACGTGCGCCACGACAAGGAGCACGCCTTCGTCGACGCCGCCTTCGGCATGCTCGGGCTGGAGACGGCCCTGCCGGTCGTCAGCACCGTCATGGTGCGGTCCGGGCGCATGGGCTGGGCCGACGTCGCCCGGGCGATGTCCACCACCCCCGCGCGCATCGCCAGGCTGGCCGACCAGGGCCAGGGTGTGCGCGTCGGCGCCCCGGCCAACCTCACGCTCGTCGACCCCGACCGCGAGACCACCGTCGACAGAGCACTGTCCAAGTCGCTCTCGCGCAACAACCCCTGGCACGGCCGCACCCTCGTCGGCGCCGTGCACCTGACCATGCTGCGCGGCCGCGTGACCGCCCGCGAGGGCCTGGTGTGGGGCAACGAGGACGTCACCGAGGAGGAGCTGTGAGGACACCCGACCAGGCCACCGACCGGAGCCCGGTCCCGCCCGCCGAGGCCGTCCTCGTGCTGGAGGACGGCCGCACCTTCCGCGGCGAGGCCTACGGCGCGGTGGGGCGGACGGTGGGGGAGGCGGTCTTCTCCACCGGCATGACCGGCTACCAGGAGACGCTGACCGACCCGTCCTACCACCGGCAGGTCATCGTCATGACCGCGCCCCACATCGGCAACACCGGCGTCAACAGCGCCGACATGGAGAGCCGACGCATCTGGGCCGCCGGCCTCGTCGTCCGCGACCCGGCGCTGCGCCCCTCCAACTGGCGCGCCCAGGGTCCCCTGGAGAACGCGCTCCGCGACGCGGGCGTCGTCGGCATCAGCGGGGTCGACACCCGCGCCCTGACCCGCCACCTGCGCGACCGCGGTGCCATGCGCGTCGGCATCTTCTCGGGGGAGGCCGCCGGGCGGCCCCACGAGGAGCTGCTCCGCACCGTCACCGAGGCGCCCCGGATGGCGGGCTCGGCGCTCGCCGCCGAGGTGAGCACCGACCAGCCCTACGTCGTCTCGCCGCCCGAGGGCGTCCCGGTCCGCTACACGGTCGCGGCCCTCGACCTCGGCATCAAGGGCACCACGCCGGCCCTCATGGCCGAGCGGGGCGTGCGCGTCCACGTGCTGCCCGCCACGAGCACCTTCGAGGACGTCCTCGCGGTCCAGCCCGACGGCGTCTTCTTCTCCAACGGTCCGGGCGACCCGGCCACCGCCGACCACGAGGTCGGGCTGCTGCGCCAGGTCCTCGACGCCGGTATGCCGTTCTTCGGCATCTGCTTCGGCAACCAGCTGCTGGGCCGGGCCCTCGGCCTGGGCACCTACAAGCTGCCCTTCGGGCACCGGGGCATCAACCAGCCGGTCCTGGACCGGTCCACCGGCAAGGTGGAGGTCACCGCGCACAACCACGGCTTCGCCGTGGCGTGGCCCGAGGGCGTGCCGACCGACCAGCCGACGGAGACGCCCTACGGCCCGGTCGTCTGCTCGCACATCGCCCTGAACGACGACGTCGTGGAGGGCCTGCACTGCCAGGCGGTGCCGGCCTTCTCCGTGCAGTACCACCCCGAGGCCGCGGCCGGGCCGCACGACGCCGCCTACCTCTTCGACCGGTTCCTGACCCTGATGGACCGACGACGCGGCGACGCAGGTCCCGCCGGCCCCGGCGGGCCGGGGACGACCGCCCCCACCACCACGACCCACGAGGAGAACAACCGTGCCCAGGCGTGAGGACATCCGGAGCGTCCTGGTCATCGGCTCCGGGCCGATCGTCATCGGCCAGGCGGCGGAGTTCGACTACTCCGGCACGCAGGCCTGCCGCGTGCTCCGCGAGGAGGGCGTGCGCGTCGTCCTGGTCAACTCCAACCCCGCGACGATCATGACCGACCCCGGCGTCGCCGACGCCACCTACGTCGAGCCCATCACCCCCGAGATCGTCGAGGCGATCATCGCCAAGGAGCGTCCGGACGCCGTCCTGGCCACCCTCGGCGGGCAGACGGCGCTCAACACCGCGATCGCCCTGCACGAGGCCGGGGTCCTGGAGAAGTACGGCTGCCCGCTCATCGGCGCCGACGTGCGCGCGATCCAGCTGGGCGAGGACCGCCAGCTCTTCAAGGGCGTCGTCGAGCGCTGCGGCGCGGAGGTCGCCCGGTCGGCCATCTGCCACACGATGGACGAGGTCCTGGCCGCCGCGGAGGACCTCGGCTACCCGGTCGTCGTCCGCCCGTCGTTCACCATGGGCGGCCTGGGCTCGGGCTTCGCCCACGACGAGGAGTCGCTGCGCCGCATCGCCGGCGCCGGCCTGCAGGACAGCCCGACCACCGAGGTGCTCCTGGAGGAGTCGATCCTCGGCTGGAAGGAGTACGAGCTCGAGATCATGCGCGACCACGCGGACAACGTCGTGGTCGTCTGCTCGATCGAGAACCTCGACCCGATGGGCGTGCACACCGGGGACTCCATCACCGTCGCCCCGGCGATGACGCTCACCGACCGGGAGTACCAGCGGCTGCGCGACATCGGCATCGCGGTCATCCGCGAGGTCGGCGTCGACACCGGCGGCTGCAACATCCAGTTCGCGGTCAACCCCGAGGACGGCCGGGTGATCGTCATCGAGATGAACCCCCGCGTCTCCCGCTCCTCGGCGCTGGCGTCCAAGGCCACCGGCTTCCCGATCGCCAAGATCGCCGCCAAGATGGCGCTGGGCTACACCCTCGACGAGGTCCCCAACGACATCACCTCCGGCGGGGCCGGGTCCGGCGAGTTCTACTCGGCCGCCTTCGAGCCGGCGCTCGACTACGTCGCGGTCAAGGTGCCCCGCTTCGCCTTCGAGAAGTTCCCGGCCGCCGATCCCACCCTCACCACCACCATGAAGTCGGTGGGCGAGGTCATGGCGCTCGGCCGCAGCTTCGCCGAGGCGCTGCAGAAGGCCCTCCGCTCGGTGGAGCGGCGCGGCAGCTCCTTCCACTGGCGCGAGGAGGAGATGCCGACCCCCGAGATGGCGAGGGCGCTGCTCGACCAGGCCCGCACGCCGACCGACGGGCGCCTCGTGCTCGTCCAGCAGGCGATGCGCGGCGGCTGCACCGTCGAGGAGGTCCACGACGCCACCGGGATCGACCCCTGGTTCCTCGACCAGATCGCCCTGGTCAACGGGATCGCCGAGGAGGTGCGCAGCACCGCCCGCGCCGCCTCCGGCGGGCAGCTCACCCCCGCGCTGCTGCGCCGTGCCAAGCGGCACGGCTTCTCCGACGCCCAGCTCTCGGGGCTGACCGGCATGACCGAGGCCGTCGTCCGCGGCGTCCGGCACGCCCTGGGTGTCCGGCCGGTCTACAAGACCGTTGACACCTGCGCGGGCGAGTTCGTGGCCCGCACGCCCTACCACTACTCCTCCTACGACGAGGAGACCGAGATCGCGCCGCGCGAGCGGCCGGCGGTGATCATCCTGGGCTCGGGCCCCAACCGCATCGGGCAGGGCGTGGAGTTCGACTACTCCTGCGTGCACGCCTCGCTCGCGCTGCGCGAGCACGGTTTCGACACCGTGATGGTCAACTGCAACCCCGAGACCGTCTCGACCGACTACGACACCTCCAGCCGCCTCTACTTCGAGCCGCTCACGCTCGAGGACGTGCTCGAGGTCGTCCACGCCGAGCGTCAGGCCGGCCCGCTGGCTGGCGTGATCGTGCAGCTCGGCGGGCAGACCCCGCTGGGGCTGGCCGCGGCGCTCAAGGCCGAGGGCGTGCCGGTGGTGGGCACCTCGCCGGAGGCGATCCACCTGGCGGAGGACCGGGGCGCCTTCGGCCGCATCCTCGCCGAGACCGGCCTCACCGCGCCGCGCCACGGCATCGCCTACTCGGTCGACGAGGCGCTCGAGGTCGCGCACGAGATCGGCTACCCCGTCCTCGTGCGGCCCTCCTACGTCCTGGGAGGCCGGGGCATGGAGATCGTCTACGACGACGAGACCCTCGCCGCCTACGTCGGGCGGGCCACCAAGGCCTCGCCCGAGCACCCGGTGCTCGTCGACCGCTTCCTGGACACCGCGGTGGAGATCGACGTCGACGCGATCTACGACGGTCACGACCTCTACGTCGGCGGCATCATGGAGCACATCGAGGAGGCCGGCATCCACTCCGGCGACTCGGCCTGCGTGCTGCCGCCGTTCACCCTCGGCCGCAGCGAGCTGGAGCAGGTCCGCGAGGCCACGCGTCGGCTCGCCGACGCCATCGGCGTGCGCGGCCTGATCAACGTGCAGTTCGCCCTCGCGCAGGACGTCCTCTACGTGCTCGAGGCCAACCCGCGCGCCAGCCGCACGGTCCCGTTCGTCGCGAAGGCGACCGGGGTGGCCCTGGCCCGGGCCGCCGCCCGCGTCATGCTCGGCGCCACCATCGCCGAGCTTCGCGAGGAGGGCGTCCTGCCCCGCGAGACCGACGGCGGGTCGATGCCCACCGACGCGCCCTTCTCGGTCAAGGAGGCGATCCTGCCGTTCCGGCGCTTCCGCACCCAGACGGGTCAGGCCGTGGACTCGATCCTCGGGCCCGAGATGCGCTCGACCGGTGAGGTCATGGGCATCGACGCGAGCTTCGGCGCGGCCTTCGCCAAGAGCCAGCTGCGGGCGGGCTCCAGCCTGCCGACCCGGGGCACGGTCTTCGTGTCCGTGGCCAACCGGGACAAGCGTTCGATGATCTTCCCGGTCAAGCGCCTGGTGGACCTCGGCTTCACCGTGATCGCCACCGCCGGCACCGCCGACGTACTGCGCCGCAACGGCATCTCTGCCAGGGTGGTCCGCAAGCACGGCGACGGGCAGGGCCGGGGAGGGGAGCCCACGGTGGTCGACCTGATCACGGCCGGCGAGGTGGACATGGTGATCAACACGCCGTCCGGCCGGGACGCCCGGGCGGACGGCTACGCCATCCGTGCCGCCACCACGAGCCTGGACAAGCCGATCATCACGACCGTGCAGCAGCTCGCCGCCGCCGTGCTCGGCATCGAGGCGATGCGCGAGGGCCCGCTCACCGTGGCGTCGCTGCAGGAGCACTCCGGGCGCCTGGACCTCTTCTCGCGAGGGGCCGCCGAGCGGTCCGCGGTCTGACCCGGCCTGCCCGTGGCGGCCCCGGTGCAGGCGATGGAGGCGGTGGTGACGGCGGTGCGCCCCGCCGGCGCCCGTGACGTCGTCAGCCTGACCGTGGCCGGCGGGCCCGGCACGGCGCTGGCCGGGGCACGCCCCGGCCAGCTCGTCGTGGTCCCGGTCGACCCCCTCGCGGGCCGCGTGCTGCCCGAGGTGCACTGGCTGGCCGGGGTCTCGGTCGACCCGGTCCACGGGACCAGCATGGAGCTGCTGCTCGACGTGGTCCGAGGGACGGCACCGGGGGAGCGGATGCGTCTGCTCGGTCCGCTCGGCTCCGGCTTCCGCGCACCCGCCAGCCCGGTGCCCACCGTCCTCGTCGGGCAGGGGGTGGGCGCCGTGCCCCTGCGGTGGCTCGCCGAGCTGCTGCGCGCTCGCGGCTGCCCGGTCCACGTGGTGCTGGGCGCCGACGACCCGGAGCAGCACCTCGACCTCGTGCACCTGCGTCGGCACGCCCGCTCGGTCGTGCTGGCGCTGCCGCCGGACCTGCCGGCCGCGGTCGACCGGGTGCTCGACGGCGAGGCGTCCGACGCTGCGGTGCTCTACGCCGCCGGGCCGGTCCGGGTGCTGCGCGACGTCGCGGCCCGTGGGTTGCGCAGAGGCATGGCGGTGCGCGTGGCGGCGCTGGACCTCGCCACCGACGGGGTGGTCTGCGGCACCGGTCTGTGCGGCACGTGCGACCTGCCGGTGCGGACGACGGACCGGGACGGTCGGCTCGTCGAGCGGGTCCTGCGGCCCTGCCTGGAGGGACCGGTGGTGCCGGGGGAGTGGCTCGTGGAGGAGCTGCGGTGACCCGGCGTGGCCCGGCGCCCCTGCCGCGCGTCCTCCTGGGGGTGGGCGCCGTGACGGACCCGCGCGCGCTCGCCCGCTTCGACGACCTGCAGGACGTCCTGCTGCCGGTCGGCCCGGTGGAGGCCGGGTCGCGCCGGCGCCGCCCGGGCCGGCCGGTCGTGCACGGTCTGGGCGTCGGCGGGCTGGACCACGAGGACGTCCGCGCGATCGGCGTGGACGGTGCGCGTGAGCTGCTGGCCTGGGTGGCGACGCGCGGGCTCGGTGGGTTCCTGGGCGTGCGCGGTGCCACCACGGGCGACCTGGCCGCCGTCGTGGACCGGGTGCACCGCAGCGTCGAGGGCGACGCCGTGCGCGCCGTCGAGGTGGACCTGCGCGGTGCCGACGAGCAGACCGTCCTGCGGTCCATGTCGCGGGTGCGCGAGGCCGCACCCCGCGACCAGCAGCTGCTGGCCCGGCTCGCCGCGGCCGACCCCGATCTCGTCTCCTGCGCCCGGTCGGCGGTGGCCGGCGGGGCCACCGGTGTCGTCGTCTCCGGGCAGGTGCCACTGGGCGCGGGCCGCTGGTGGTCCGGTCCCTCGACGGCCGCGCTCTGCCTGGCCGGGCTGCGTCTCCTCACCACCGGGGCGACCGAGCAGCGCTGGCCGGGGGCGCCCCTCGTCGCCGCCGGCGGTGTCCACTCGGCCGCCGCCGCCCGTGCGGCCCTCGCCGAGGGCGCCTCCTCGGTGCAGCTCGGCACCGCCCTGTGGGCCGACCCCACCCTCCTCGCCGCCGTGCGCGAGGCCGTCCGTCCGTCGCCCGCGGGAGACACGTCCCGCCCCGGCACCCGTCCCAGCGACCCACCCTGGAGGACCCCATGACCCAGCACTTCGGCGCCCGGCTCTCCGCAGCGATGCAGGAGCACGGCCCGCTCTGCGTCGGCCTCGACCCCCACGCCTCGGTCCTCGCGGACTGGGGGCTGCCCGACACCGCGGACGGGCTGCGCACCTTCAGCCGACGCGTCCTCGACGCCGTGACGGGGGAGTGCGCCGCGGTCAAGCCGCAGTCGGCCTTCTACGAGCGGCACGGGTCGGCGGGCCTGGCCGTCCTCGAGGAGGTGCTCGCGACCTGTCGGGACCGTGGCGTCCTGAGCGTCCTGGACGTCAAGCGGGGCGACATCGGCTCGACCATGGGCGCCTACGCCGAGGCCTTCCTCGCCGAGGGCGCACCGCTGGCCGCCGACTCGATCACGGTCAGCCCCTACCTGGGCTACGGCTCGTTGCGGCCCGCCCTCGAGCTCGCCCGCCGCGGCGGCCGGGGCGTCTGGGTGCTCGGGCTGACCTCCAACCCCGAGGGCCGCGACGTGCAGCTGGTCGGCGAGCCGCCGGTCGCCGCACGGGTCGTCGAGGCGGTCGCGGCGGACAACGCCGGGCTGGCTCCCGTCGGCGACGTGGGCCTCGTGGTCGGCGCCACGCTGCCCGTGCCGCCCTCCGAGCTCGGGATCGACCTCGCGGCGTCCGGGGCCCCGGTCCTCGCCCCGGGCGTCGGTGCCCAGGGCGCCGGGCCGGACGACGTCGCGCGCACCTTCACCGGGCTGCGGGACCGGGTGCTCGTGCCGATCAGTCGTGGCGTCCTGGCCGCCGGACCGGACGGGGAGGAGCTGCGGTCCACCGCACGCGGGTGGACGACGCGCCTCCGCGCAGCGCTGACGTCCTGACCCCGCCCCGGGCCTCCGCGGACGCCGTCCCGCGCGGACGTCGTCCTCGCGCCCGGACCGGAGGCGCACCGACCCCCTGACCTGCGGGAGAACCGTTCGGCGCACGTCGACGGCGACACGGCTGCCCGGGTTGGCAAGGGTGCGCCGCACTCGGTAGGTTCACCTGCTAGCGGGCGGTTCGTCCGCGCAGTTTGCACCCCCGGAGGAGTTGAGCGTGGCCCTTCCCCAGCTGACGCCCGAGCAGCGAGCCGAGGCGCTCGCCAAGGCGGCGGCCGCCCGCCGCGAGCGTGCTGCCGTCAAGAACCGTCTGAAGAACGCCCAGGGATCCCTCAAGGAGGTCATCGACCAGGGCAAGGAGAACGACGTCATCGGCAAGATGAAGGTCTCCGCCCTCCTGGAGTCGATGCCGGGGGTGGGGCGGGTGCGCGCCCGCCAGATGATGGAGGAGATCGGCATCTCCGAGAGTCGCCGCGTGCGCGGACTGGGCGCCAACCAGGTGTCCCAGCTCCTCGAGCGCTTCGGCGAGCACTGAGCACGCCCCCAGCCCACGGTCGGCCCTCTCCCGGTCGGGCCGACCGGCGTCTCGTCGTCCTCGCCGGGCCCACCGCGGTGGGGAAGGGGACCGTCGCCGCCTACGTGCGCGAGCACTACCCCGAGGTCTGGCTCTCCGTCTCCGCCACGACGCGCCGTCCGCGACCGGGCGAGGTCGACGGTCGGCACTACCACTTCGTCGACGACGCCGAGTTCGACCGGCTGGAGCGCGAGGGGCAGCTGCTGGAGTCGGCCCACGTGCACGGCCGGGCGCGCTACGGCACGCCGCGCGGGCCCGTCGAGGACGTGCTCGCGGAGGGCCGGCCCGCCCTGCTCGAGATCGACCTCCAGGGCGCGCGCCAGGTCCGCGAGGTCATGCCGGAGGCGCTCTTCGTCTTCCTGGCCCCGCCCTCGTGGGACGAGCTGGTCTCCAGGCTCGTCGGCCGGGGCACCGAGACCCCCGAGGAACGGGAGGTCCGCCTGGGCACCGCGCGCGAGGAGCTGGCGGCCCAGGACGAGTTCGACGTGACCATCGTCAACGACGATGTCGCCCGGGCCGCCGAGCACCTCGTATCATTGATGGTTGACCGCCCCCCAGCAAAGGACTCGTGACGAACGTGACCGGCACCATCGCCCACCCCGACGGCATCACCAACCCGCCGATCGACAGCCTCCTGGAGCGCGCCGACAGCAAGTACGCCCTGGTGATCTACGCCGCCAAGCGGGCCCGCCAGATCAACGCCTACTACTCCCAGCTCTCCGAGGGTCTCCTCGAGTACGTCGGGCCCCTCGTCGAGGCCGACGCCACCGACAAGCCGCTGTCCATCGCGCTGCACGAGATCAACCAGGGCAAGCTGCACCTCAGCTCGCCCGAGAGCTGACGGCGGGTCCGGCCCCCGTGCGGGTCGTCCTGGGCGTGTCCGGCGGCATCGCCGCCTACAAGGCCGCCCTCGTGCTGCGCCTGCTCACCGAGGCGGGCCACCAGGTCACCGTCGTCCCGACGGCCGCCGCCCTGCGCTTCGTCGGGGCCCCCACCTGGGAGGCCCTCAGCGGCCGCGCGGTGAGCACCGAGGTGTGGGACGACGTCCCGTCGGTCAACCACGTCCGGCTCGGCCAGGAGGCCGACCTGGTGCTCGTGGCCCCGGCGACCGCCGACCTGATGGCCCGCGCGGCCCACGGTCTCGCCGACGACCTGCTCACCACCACGCTGCTCGCGGCCCGCTGCCCGGTCGTGCTGGCTCCCGCCATGCACACCGAGATGTGGACCCACCCGGCCACGGTGGCCAACGTCGCCACCCTGCGCGAGCGGGGCGTCACGGTTCTCGATCCCGCCTCCGGCCGGCTCACCGGCAAGGACACGGGTCCGGGGCGGCTCCCCGACCCCGAGGAGATCGTGGCCGCCGCGCTGGCGGCCGTGGCCCCCGTCGAGGAGGCGGCCACGCCCGCCGACCTCGCCGGCCGCCACGTGCTCGTCTCCGCGGGCGGCACCCGTGAGCCGCTCGACCCCGTCCGCTTCCTGGGCAACCGATCCTCCGGCAAGCAGGGGTATGCCGTGGCCGCCGAGGCCGCCCGCCGGGGCGCCCGCGTGACGCTGGTCTCCGCCAACGTCGAGCTCGCGACCCCCGCGGGGTGCGACGTCGTCCGCGTCGGCACCGCCTTGGAGCTGCAGGAGGCGATCGTCGCCGCCGTGGACGCCGGCGACGTGGACGTCGTGGTGATGGCCGCCGCCGTGGCCGACTTCCGTCCGGCCACCTACGCCGGGGCCAAGATCAAGAAGACGCACGGGGACGGCGACGACAGCGCGCCCACCATCGAGCTGGTCCGCAACCCCGACGTCCTCGCCGGCCTCGTCGCCGCGCGCGGCGGCGCCACCTCGCCCTTCGTGGTCGGCTTCGCCGCCGAGACCGGCGACGCCACCGGTGGCGTGCTCGACCTGGCCCGCGCCAAGCTCGCCCGCAAGGGCTGCGACCTGCTGGTCGCCAACGAGGTCGGCGCCGACAAGACGTTCGGGCAGGACACCAGCACGGTCCACCTGCTCGCCCCCGGCGTCGACGAGCCCGTCACCGTCGGCCCGGCCAGCAAGGCCGACATCGCACGGGCGATCTGGGACGTCGTGGCGGCCCGGCTGTCCTGAGCGCCCGCTCCGGGCGTCGGTCCGTCGGCCCTGCGCCGTAGACTCTGGGGCAGCCAGCAGCCGCTGCACGCCCCCGCGAGGAGACCCATGGCCCGCCTGTTCACGTCCGAGTCCGTCACCGAGGGACACCCCGACAAGATCTGCGACCAGATCAGCGACAGCATCCTCGACGAGCTGCTGCGCCAGGACCCGCAGTCCCGGGTCGCGGTCGAGACGATGGTCACGACCGGCCTCGTCCACGTGGCGGGCGAGGTCCGCACCTCCGGCTACGCCAACATCCCCCAGATCGTCCGGGACACCATCCTGGAGATCGGCTACGACAACTCCTACAAGGGCTTCGACGGCCGCACCTGCGGCGTCGAGATCTCGATCGGCGACCAGTCCGAGGACATCGCGGTCGGTGTGGACACCGCCATGGCGAGCCGCGACGACGGCGCGGCCGACCCCTTCGACCTCCAGGGCGCGGGCGACCAGGGTCTGATGTTCGGCTACGCCTGCGACGACACCCCCGAGCTCATGCCGATCCCGGGGCACCTGGCCCACCGGCTGGCGGAGCGGCTCACCGCGGTCCGCAAGAGCGGCGAGCTCGACTACCTCCGCCCCGACGGCAAGACCCAGGTGACGATCGCCTACGAGGGTGACCGGCCGGTGCGCCTCGACACCGTCGTGCTCTCCACCCAGCACGCCCGCGACATCTCCCTCGAGGACCAGCTCGCGCCCGACATCCGCGAGCGGGTCGTCAGCCCGGTGCTGGCCGAGCTGCACGAGAGCGGGGTCGACCTGCGGACCGACGGCTACCGCCTGCTCGTCAACCCCACCGGGATCTTCACGATCGGCGGACCGATGGGCGACGCCGGCCTGACCGGCCGGAAGATCATCGTGGACACCTACGGCGGTATGGCGCGTCACGGCGGCGGCGCGTTCTCCGGGAAGGACCCCTCGAAGGTCGACCGGTCCGCGGCCTACGCCATGCGCTGGGTCGCCAAGCACGTCGTGGCGGCCGGGCTGGCGCGACGGTGCGAGATCCAGGTCGCCTACGCGATCGGCACCGCCCAGCCGGTCGGTCTCTACGTCGAGACCTTCGGCACCGAGAGCGTCCCGGTGGAGCGCATCCAGGACGCCATCCCGAAGGTCTTCGACCTGCGCCCGGCTGCCATCGTGCACGAGCTGGACCTGCTGCGGCCGATCTACCGTCCGACCGCCGCCTACGGGCACTTCGGGCGCACCACGGCCGAGGGCGTGGACGACGCCTTCACCTGGGAGCGGCTCGACCGGGTCGAGGAGCTGCGTCGGGCCGTCTGAGGGGAGCCGGGTCGGCCGTGGGGAACGACGGGGAGCAGCTGGCCCTGGTGCCGGTGCCGAACGCCCGCCGCCGCACGCCCCGTCGGGCGCCGGCGGCGGAGCGTCCGGTGGCGCAGGACGCACCGGTGGCCACCGTGGCCGTGGACACGCCGCTGTCGCACCTGGACCGTCCCTTCGAGTACCTCGTGCCCGCCGAGCTCGACGAGCAGGCGCGGCCGGGGGCGCGGGTCCGGGTGCGCTTCGCGGGTCGCGACCACGACGGCTTCCTGCTGACCCGTGGCGACGTGGCCGAGCACACCGGTCGCCTGGCGCCCCTGCGCACCGTGGTGAGTCCCGAGCCGGTCCTCACGCCGCCGGTCGTGCGGGCGGCACGCGCCGTGGCCGACCACTACGGCGGCACCCTCGCCGACGTGCTCCGGCTGGCCGTCCCGCCGCGCCACGCCCGCGCCGAGCGCAGCGTGCCCCCCGAGGCGGAGGGCGCCCCGTCCGCGACCACGGCACCGGAGGCGGGCGGCGACCTCTCGCCCGACGAGGCGTGGTCCGCCTACCCGGCCGGTTCCGCCCTGCTGCGCCGCCTGGCGGCCGGGGAGTCGCCCTGGGCCGCCTGGCAGGCCCTGCCGGCGCAGCCGCCGGAACGGAGCTGGACACGCGCCGTCGCCGAGGCCGTGCGGGCGACCCGGCGCAGCGGCAGGGGCGTGGTCGTCGTGGTGCCCGACCACCGGGACGTCGCGCGTCTCGTGCCCGAGCTGGACGCCCTCCTGGGGCCGGGGGAGTGCGTGCAGCTGACGGCCGACCTCGGGCCGGAGGCCCGCTACCGCGCCTTCCTCTCGGTGCTGCGCGGGCACGCGCGCGTCGTGGTCGGCACCCGCGCCGCGGCCTGGGCGCCGGTCCGCGACCCGGGACTGTTCCTCTGCTGGGACGACGGGGACGACCTGCACGAGGAGCCTCGTGCGCCCTACCCGCACGTGCGCGAGGTGCTCCGGGTGCGCGCCCGGGAGGAAGGGGCCGCCCTGCTCGTCGGCGGCACCGGGCGCAGCGTGGAGCTGCAGGCCTGGGTCGAGCGCGGCGAGCTGCCCGACGTCGCTCCGACCCGGGCCGTGGTCCGTGCGGCGGCCCCGGCGGTCGTCGTCGCGGGGGAGGGCCACCAGGAGGACCGTGACCCGGCCGCCCGGACCGCCCGCATCCCCTCGGTCGCCTGGCGCGCGCTGCGCGACGGCCTGGCGCACGGGCCGGTGCTGGTCCAGGTCCCGCGGCACGGCTACGTCGTGTCGCTGGCCTGCCAGGACTGCCGCGCCCCGGTGCGCTGCCCCCGCTGCGAGGGCCCCGTCGGTCTGGGCGCGGGCGCGGCCGCCCCGGCCTGCCGCTGGTGCGGGACCGCCGCCCGTCCTGGGCAGACCTGCCGCAGCTGCGGCTCGCACCGGCTCCGGTCCGCCGGGGTGGGGGACCAGCGCACGTCCGAGGAGCTCGGCCGCGCCTTCCCGTCGGTGCGGGTGGTCAGCTCCGGCGGAGCGCACGTCGTGCCCGCCGTCGACGACGCGCCGGCCCTGGTCGTCGCCACGCCCGGCGCCGAACCGCTCGCCGAGGGGGGCTACCACGCCGTCGCGCTCCTCGACGCCTGGCGGCTCCTCGACCGGGCGTCCCTCGACGCGGGGGTCGAGGCCCTGCGGCGCTGGACGGCCGCGGCATCCCTGGCCCGGCCTCCGGGCCCGGAGGGGCGACCCGTGCGCGTCGTCGTCTGCGGCGCACCTCCCCACGGCGGGGTCCCCGCGGTCGAGGCGCTGGTGCGCTGGGACCCGGCCTGGCTGGCCTCCGGCGAGCTCGCGGAGCGCGTCTCCCTCGGGCTCCCGCCGGCACGTCGGCACGTCGCCGTGCGCGGTCCGGCCCGCGGGGTGCAGGAGGTCGTCGCCGCCCTCGTCGACGCCGGTCACGTCGCGCTCGGCCCCGTGCCTGCGGGTGGCGCGGACGAGGTCCAGGTCGTGGTGCGCGAGGAGGGCGGCGCCCGCCCGCTCGCCGCCGTCGTCCACGAGGTCCGCGCCGCCCGCAGCGCGCGCAAGGCTCCCGACGTCGTCAGGACGGTGCTCGACCCCGGGGACGGCCTCCTCTGAGGCGACCTCGCGGCCCGGGCACCTCCCCGACAGCGCGGTCCGGCATGCGGTCGGGCATGTCTCAAATGAGTAACGATCGGGTCACCGTGCGGACACATGGCTGGCGTCCGGCGGGAGGGGATGCCTATGTTCGACGAGCAACCCCCCGGCTCGGCGCCGGCCCGGGCGCGGCCACCGTGGACCGCGAGCCGGCGGCACGAGCTTCTCACTAGGAGGAACATTGAAGATCAGGCGCGCGACCATGGCTGTCGTTGCGGCCGGTGCTCTGGCCCTGGCCGGCTGCACGTCCGAGACGGAGACCCCCGACGAGACCACCGCCGCGGGCGGCTCGGACTCCGGCGACACCGGCGAGGACACCGACGAGGAGACCTCGTCCGGCGAAGAGGCCGGCGGGGACGAGGAGTCGACGGGCAAGGCCGACCTGGGTGACGTCGTCACCGCCGAGGACGAGATCTCGTTCTCGACCGGCTCGGAGCAGTACAACGCCTACAACGGCGACACCTCCGGCACCAACTCGACCTACAACGCGGTCGTCAACAACCAGCTCCAGAGCGGCTTCTGGTACTGGGGCACCGACGGCACGATCTACCCCAACGAGTGGTTCGGCTCCTACGAGGTCACCTCCGAGGACCCGCTGACCGTCGAGTACACCATCTCCGACGAGGCGGTCTGGTCCGACGGCACCCCGATCACCGTCAACGACTACCTGCTCGAGTGGGCCTCCTCCAACCCCGAGGCGCTCGGCGGCGTCGACGCCCTCGGCTTCGACCCGGTGTCCGACACCTTCGGCGCCTACGTGCCCGAGGGCCCGCAGGGCGAGGTCGACGGCAAGAGCTTCACCGTGGTCTACCCGGAGCCCTACCCGGACTGGGAGCTCGTCGTCTCCGGCGCCAAGCCCGCCCACGTGGTCGCCGAGCAGTCGGGTCTCGACCCGGCCGAGCTGGCCCAGGCGATCGTGGACGGCGACGGCGAGACCGTCGCGAAGGCCTCCGAGTTCTGGAACACCGGCTGGACCTTCAACGACTACGAGATCAAGGACGAGTCGACCGTCCCCTCCAGCGGCCCGTACACCCTCGAGGGTGCGGTCTGGGAGAAGGACCAGTCCCTCGGCCTCGTCCCCAACGAGAACTTCTGGGGCACCCCGCCCGCGACGGCCAACCTGGTCTTCAAGTTCGCCGCGCCGGAGACCCACGTCCAGGCCCTGCAGAACGGTGACATCAACGTCATCGAGCCGCAGGCCACCGTCGACACCGTCGACCAGCTCAAGAACATGGGCGACACGGTCGGCGTCCTCAACGGCGACGAGATGACCTGGGAGCACCTGGACTTCAACTTCGGCGAGGGCAGCGTCTTCTCCGACGACGAGGGTGGCCTGGCCGCCCGCGAGGCGTTCGCCATGTGCGTGCCGCGTCAGCAGATCGTCCAGAACCTGATCCAGCCGATCAACCCGGACGCGGAGGTCATGAACCTGCGCGAGAAGTTCCCCTTCCAGCCCGACTACGCCGAGGTCCTCGACGCCGCCTACGACGGCCGCTACGACGAGGTCGACATCGAGGGTGCGAAGGCCAAGCTGGAGGAGGCCGGTGTCGAGACCCCGGTCACCGTGCGCATCGGCTACTCGGCGCCCAACCAGCGCCGCACCGACGAGGTCACGACCATCAAGGCCTCCTGCGACGAGGCCGGCTTCGACATCGTCGACGCCGGTGACCCGACCTTCTTCCAGCAGGGCGGTCCGCTCGAGACCGGTGACTGGGAGGTCGCGCTGTTCGCCTGGGCCGGCTCCGGCCAGATCGCCTCGGGCCAGCCGATCTACTCCACCGGTGGTGGCCAGAACTACGGTGGCTACTCCAACGAGACCGTCGACGAGGCCTGGAAGACCCTGGCCTCCTCGAACGACCCGGCCGTCCACCTGGAGCAGGTCAAGGTCATCGAGAAGGAGCTGTGGGACACCCTCTACGGCATCCCGGTCTTCGCCCACCCCGGTGTGGTCGGCTACGACAGCTCGCTGGAGAACGTCCGTCACACCTCGGTCCAGACCGGTGTGTCGTGGAACGCCGAGCAGTGGGTCCGCGCCAACTGACCCGCGACCGCTCTTCGGCCCAGCGCCGGTGACCTAGTCACCGGCCCGGTCCACAGATGGGGCGGGGGGGCATCACGCCCTCCCGCCCCGTCCTGTGCCCGGACCTCCTGACCCCGCGTCAGCCGCGCTGCCGTGCGACGCTCGCGAGGCGCGACATTTCCCCCGGTGCTACCGGTCGGTTAGTCTGCCTCGGTCACGAGCCGCCGTGCCGGTGGCTTCCGCAGGAAGGTTTTCACTCTCGTGCTCCAGTTCATCCTCCGCCGGATCGCGATCTCAGGGGTCGTCCTGCTCCTGGGCTCCGCCCTGATGTACTTCGCGACCATCAACTCCGGCGACCCGCTCCAGGACCTTCGCGAGACCCGCGCCGAGAACCGCGACCAGCTCATCGCCGCGCGCATCGCGAACATGAACCTGGACATGCCCTGGTGGCAGCGGTACCTCACCTGGTTGGGCGGCGCCAGCCGGTGCCTCGTCCTCCAGTGCGACCTCGGCACGTCCCGTGACGGTGCCAACATCAACACCCTTCTCATCAGCTCGGCGGGCGCCAGCCTGCGCCTGGTGACCCTCTCCGTGGTCCTGGCCATCGTCATCGGCGTGGCCCTCGGCGTGCTCTCGGCGATCCGTCAGTACTCCGGCTTCGACTACGCGATCACGTTCCTGGCCTTCCTGTTCTACTCGCTGCCGGTCTTCTGGGCCGCGGTGCTGCTGAAGGACTTCGGCGCGATCCGCTTCAACAACTGGATCGCCGATCCGGCCCTGAGCACCACGGCGATCGCCGTGGTCGCGCTGATCTTCGCGTTGCTCGTGGCCTCGGTCCTCGGCGGTGACATCCGTCGGCAGGCGTTGACCTTCCTGGCCACGGCCGTGGTCGTCTTCGGGGCGGTCTACGTCTTCGACCAGGTCGGCTGGTGGCGCCAGCCCGCGCTCGGCCTGCCGCTCATCATCCTGGGCGGGCTGCTGGCGCTGGCGTTCTTCCTCACGCTGACCGTGGGGCTGTCGCAGCGCAAGATCGTCTACGCCGGCCTGGGCACCATCGTGGCGGGCGTCGTCGCCTACTTCGTCACCGCCCCGATCATGAAGGACCCCACCTGGCTGACGGTGCTCGGCCTCGCCGCGGCGGCCGCCGTGGTCGGTGCCGCGATCGGGTGGTTCTTCGGCGGCTTCGAGAAGCGGGTGGCCATGGCGGTCTGCTCCGGCACCGCGCTGGCCTTCGCCTTCCTGGTCTTCATGGACCAGCTGCTGCGCAACTGGAACTCCTTCCTGCAGCTGGCGCCGCGCCCGATCAGCACGATCGGTGACGCCCGGATCCCGTTTGCCCGGCTGGATGGCAACTTCTACGTCTTCCTCTACAACTGGGGCGTCCAGCTGATCCTGCCGACGATCATCCTGACCCTGATCTCGATCGCGGCCTACAGCCGCTACACCCGGGCCTCGATGCTCGAGACGATCAACCAGGACTACATCCGCACCGCCCGCTCCAAGGGCCTGTCGGACCGCGTCGTCTACTCCAAGCACGCCCTCCGCAACGCCCTGATCCCGATCACCACGATCGTGGCCTTCGACTTCGCCAACCTGCTGGGTGGCGCGGTGGTCACCGAGACGGTCTTCGGCTGGAAGG
Organism: Ornithinimicrobium humiphilum; assembly: GCF_006716885.1. Lineage (NCBI taxonomy): Bacteria > Bacillati > Actinomycetota > Actinomycetes > Micrococcales > Ornithinimicrobiaceae > Ornithinimicrobium > Ornithinimicrobium humiphilum. The sequence goes on along the minus strand of NZ_VFPU01000001.1, from coordinate 2,019,680 downwards.
GCCTGGGCGACATGTTCCGCGTCGGCCTCAACTTCGTGGACCCGGGTCCGGTCATGGCCTACTACCTGGTGGCCGGTGGCGCCGCGGTGCTCATGAACATGCTCGCGGACATCGCCTACGCCTTCCTCGACCCGCGGATCCGGCGGTGAGGTGGTCAGCCATGCCCACCCGCCCGTCGCAGGCCGGATCCCCGGCCCGAACAGCTAGGACCATCCGATGAACGACAACACCAACCCGCCGGAGGGCGACCGCCCCGACCAGGACCGTCCCCAGGTCCCGGGCTCGGGCGACGAGGGCCTCTCGCCGGTCCCCGGCCAGCACGACCACGCGGCCCCCCAGGACCCGGACGTCGCGGACGAGATCAGCGACCTCGGCGACTCCGACCCGCTGTCGACCCGCTACTCGGTGGAGAAGCAGCTCGACCTGAGCCAGAAGTCCTACTCCCAGGGGCAGCTGGTCCGGCGCCGCTTCCTGCGGCACCGGGGCGCGATGATCTCCCTCTTCGCGCTGCTGGCGATCACCGCCTTCGCCTTCACCTCCATCGGCTACGGGATCATCCCCGGCTGGTGGGGCAAGAACTTCTGGGAGGGCGCGCTCGTCGAGGACGGCGGACGACCCACGCTGAGCCTGTGGCCGCCCGCGATGGGCGAGCACCCGTTCGGCCAGGACAACGCCGGCAAGGACTACTTCGCGCTGACGATGCGCGGCACCCAGCGTTCGCTGATCGTCGCCTTCACCGTCGGTCTGGTCTCGACCATCATCGGAACGATCGTGGGCGCCGTCGCGGGCTACTACCGCGGCTGGCTCGAGGCCATCCTCATGCGCATCACCGACCTCTTCATCGTCATCCCGGCGCTGGTGCTGGCCGCCGTCCTGGGCAAGATGGCCAACGGCGGCATCTGGCCGCTGGCCTTCCTGCTGAGCGTCATCGGCTGGACGGGTCTGGCCCGTCTGGTGCGTGGCGAGGTGCTCTCGCTGCGCGAGCGCGAGTTCGTCACGGCCGCCGAGGCCATCGGCACCGGGTCGGGCCGGATCATCTTCAAGCACATCCTGCCCAACACCATCGGGACGATCATCGTCAGCGCGACGCTGGCGATCGCCGCGACGATCCTCACCGAGTCGGCCCTGTCCTTCCTGGGCTGGGGCGTGCGCCCGCCGGACACCTCGCTGGGTCTGCTCATCTCGACCTACCAGACCAGCTTCCAGTCGCGCCCCTGGCTCTTCTGGTGGCCCGGCATGATCATCCTCGCGATCGCCCTCGCCGTGAACTTCCTCGGTGACGGCCTCCGCGACGCCTTCGACCCCCGTCAGAACAGGACCGCGGACTGATGACGACCCCGACCGACAGCTACACCGGACAGGCCTACACCGGCTCCGGCTCGCCGACGGACGGTGAGGAGGTCGTCCTCTCCTTCGACGACGTCGACGTCCGCTTCAAGACCGAGTTCGGCAGCGTCCACGCCGTCAAGGGGGTCGACCTCAAGGTCCGCCCCGGCGAGGTCGTCGCCCTCGTGGGCGAGTCCGGCTCCGGCAAGTCCGTCACCTCGATGACCGCCATGCGGCTGCTGCCGCGCAACGCCACCATCGGCGGCGCGGTCAACGTGGCCGGCCGTGAGGTCGGCCGCCTGGGCGAGCGCGCGATGCGCCGCCTGCGCGGCAACGAGGTCGCGATGGTCTTCCAGGAGCCGATGACCGCCCTCAACCCGGTGCTGACGATCGGCACCCAGATGGTGGAGTCGATGGAGCTGCACCACGTGGCCCGGGGCCAGGCGGCCCTCGACCGTGCGGTCGAGCTCCTCGAGATGGTCGGCATCCCCGAGCCGGAGCGGCAGCTGAAGAAGTACCCGCACGAGCTCTCGGGCGGCCAGCGCCAGCGCGTGGTCATCGCGATGGCGATCAGCTGCGACCCCAAGGTCATCATTGCCGACGAGCCCACCACCGCCCTCGACGTGACGGTGCAGGCCGACATCCTCGACCTGCTCCGCTCGCTCAAGGACAAGCTCAACACCGGCATCCTCCTCATCACCCACAACATGGGCGTCGTCGCCGACATGGCCGACCGCGTCGCGGTGATGTTCAAGGGCGAGATCGTCGAGCGCGGCACCGTCGAGGAGGTCCTGCTCCGTCCGCAGCACGAGTACACCCGGATGCTGCTGGGCTCGGTGCCCCGGATGGGCCAGGGCCGCGGTCAGATGGGCATCCACGTCAAGGAGGAGGTCGACGCCGAGGCGCCGCTGGCGATCGAGCTGAAGAACCTCGTCATCGAGTACCAGCGCCTGGGCAAGCCGCCGTTCCGTGCCGTCGACGACGTGAGCTTCACCGTCCGCAAGGGCGAGATCGTCGGCCTGGTCGGCGAGTCCGGCTCGGGCAAGTCCACGATCGGCCGGTGCGCCCTCGGGCTGATCCCGGCCGCGAGCGGGGAGTTCCGCCTCCTGGGCGAGGACATGACCCGGCTCAACAAGCGCCAGAAGAAGGCCCTGCGAAAGCGCATCGGCGTGATCTTCCAGGACCCGGCCGCCTCGCTCAACCCGCGGCTGCCGATCGGCGAGTGCATCGCCGAGCCCCTGGTCGTGCACGGCGTCGGCGACCGCAAGAGCCGGCAGGACAAGGTCTACGAGCTGCTGGACGCGGTCCACCTCCCGCGCGAGGTCTACAACCGCTACCCGCACGAGGTCTCCGGTGGCCAGCGACAGCGCATCTGCGTGGCGCGCGCGCTCACGCTCGACCCCGAGCTGCTGGTGGCCGACGAGCCGACGTCCGCGCTCGACGTGTCCGTCCAGGCCCGGGTGCTGAAGATCTTCGCCGAGCTGCAGGAGCAGTTCGGGTTCGCCTGCCTCTTCATCAGCCACGACCTGGCGGTCATCGACCTGCTGGCCCACAAGGTCGTCGTGCTGCAGAACGGCAAGGTCGTCGAGGCCGGCCCGCGCGAGCAGATCATGGAGAACCCGCAGGAGGACTACACCCAGCGCCTCCTGGCGGCGGCCCCCGTCCCGGACCCGATCGAGCAGGAGCGCCGGCGCCGCGAGCGCCACGAGCTGCTGCTCTCCCAGGGCGAGGAGATCGCCGAGCTGCAGATCGACAGCGTGGAGGAGTTCCGCGAGTCCATCTCCGACGAGGCCGACGAGGCCTGAGCGTCGGCGACGCACGCACGCGCACGGCGGCCCCACCCGGAGAGGTGCGGGCCGCCGTGCCGTGCCACAGTGACGGTGGAGGTATGAGGTGAGAGTGGTCTTCGCGGGCACCCCCGAGGTGGCCCTGCCGTCCCTGCGGGCGTTGCTGGAGTCCGAGCACGAGGTGGTCGGCGTCCTGACCCGTCCCGACGCCCAGGCCGGACGTGGCCGCCGCACCCGGCCCTCGCCGGTCCGGGAGGCGGCGGAGGCCGCCGGCATCCCCGTCGCGACGCCCGCCCGGCTGCGGGACGAGGGCGTTCGCGAGCAGCTCGAGGCCTGGGCCCCGGACGTGTGCGCCGTGGTCGCCTACGGCGCCCTGGTGCCCCCGGAGCTGCTGGCCCTGCCGCCCCACGGCTGGGTCAACCTGCACTTCTCGCTGCTGCCCGCCTGGCGCGGCGCGGCACCGGTCCAGCACGCGGTGATGGCGGGTGACGAGATCACCGGGGCGGTCACGTTCGTGCTCGAGGAGGGCCTCGACACCGGGCCCGTGCTGGGGCGCCTGACCGAGACCGTCCGGCCCCGTGACACCAGCGGGGACCTGCTCGAGCGGCTGTCCGTCTCCGGGGCCGCCCTGCTCGTGGCCACCTTCGACGCCCTGGAGCGCGGTGAGCTGGTGCCGGAGCCGCAGCCCGTGGAGGGCGTCAGCCTGGCTCCCAAGATCGAGGTGGAGGACGCCCGCGTCGACTGGACCCGTCCGGCCTTCGCCGTCGACCGGCTCGTCCGGGGCTGCACCCCGGCTCCGGGCGCCTGGACCACCTGGCGGGGCGAGCGGATGAAGCTGCACCCCGTCGAGCCCGTCGAGGCGGACGCGGGCGAGCCTGTCCTGGCTCCGGGTGAGGTGCGCGCCGGACGGCGCGAGGTGCTCGTCGGGACCGGCACGACACCGGTCCGTCTGGGGCAGGTGCAGCCGCACGGCAAGAAGGTCATGGCCGCCGCCGACTGGGCGCGCGGCGTCCGTCCCGAGCCCGGGGAGCGCTTCGATGGCTGATGCAGGACGTGGCGGCGACGGCCGCCGGGACGAGCGTCGCGGTGACGGCCGGCACGGCGACGGACAGCGCGGTGGGCGCGGCGGAGGACCCGCCCCGCGCCGTGGCGCATCCGGTGGCGGTCGCGAGGGCCGTCCCACCGGTGGGCACCGAGGACCCCGCCAGCGATCGGCCCAGACGCCCGGTCAGCGCGCCCGGACCGCAGATCCCGCGCGCGACACGGCATACACGGTCCTGCGGTCCGTCCACGAGGACGGGGCGTACGCCAACCTCGAGCTGCCCCGCGCGCTGCTGCGCGCCCGGCTGCGCGGCCGCGACGCCGCCTTCGCGACCGAGCTGACCTACGGCACCCTGCGCATGCAGGGGCTCTACGACGCGGTCGTCGCCCACGCCGCCGACCGCGCCGCCGCGAGCATCGACGTTCCCGTGCTCGACGTCCTGCGGCTCGGTGTGCACCAGCTGCTCGGCATGCGCGTGCCGGACCACGCTGCCGTCAGCTCGACGGTCGCGCTGGCGCGCCAGCACGTGAGCCAGGGCGCGGGCGGCTTCGTCAACGCGGTGCTGCGCCGGGTCACCGAGCGCGGCGCCGGCGCCTGGGTGGAGCTCGTCACCGCCGGGATCGAGGACCCGATCGCGCGAGCGGCGCTCGAGCACTCCCACCCGGAGTGGATCGTGCGGGCCCTCCGGGCGGCGCTGGTGGCCAACGGCCTGCCGGACACCGAGCTGCCGCAGCTGCTCGCGGCCCACAACACCCCCGGCCCGCTGACCCTGGTCGCCCGACCCGGGCTCGTGGCGGACGCCGAGCTCGAGGAGGCCGGGGCGACCCCCTCGCCGCTGGCTCCCACGGCGTGGACCCTGCCCTCGGGCGACCCCGGGGACCTGGCGAGCGTGCGCGAGGGACGGGCCGCGGTGCAGGACGCCGGCTCCCAGCTGCTGGCGCTGGCGCTGGCCTCGGCCCCGCTGGACGGACCCGATGCCCGGTGGCTCGACCTGTGCGCCGGTCCCGGCGGCAAGGCCGGCCTGCTCGCCGCGCTGGCGCACCAGCGTGGTGCGTCGCTGCACGCCAACGAGGTCAGCCCGCACCGCGCCCAGCTGGTCCGCCAGACGCTCTCCGGGGCGGTGGAGGCGGGCGCCGACGTCACCGTGACCGTGGGCGACGGCCGGGAGGTCGGGGCCAACGAGCCGGACTCCTACGACCGGATCCTCGTCGACGCCCCGTGCACCGGGCTGGGAGCGCTCCGTCGCCGACCGGAGGCTCGGTGGCGGCGGACCCCCGCCGACCTGACCGAGCTCGGCCCGCTCCAGCGCGACCTGCTCCGCTCGGCCCTCGACGCGGTCCGTCCCGGCGGGCTCGTGGCGTGGGCGACGTGCTCCCCGCACATCGCCGAGACGCACCTCGTGGTCAAGGACGTGCTCAAGCGGCGCGACGACGTCGAGCTCGTCGACGTCCGGCCGTTCCTCCTCGACCGCGGCGGGCAGCCTCTGGCGGACACGGGGGAGGGGCCCTGGGCACAGCTATGGCCCCACCGGCACGACACCGACGGCATGTTCGTCGCCCTGCTCCGGAAGCGCTGAACCCACCTGGCTAGGGTGTGCGCCATGGCGACCCCGCACCTGCAGATCAGCCCGTCCATCCTCTCGGCCGACTTCGCCAACCTGGAGCGCGAGCTGGGGCGGATCGCCGACGCCGACTGGGCCCACGTCGATGTCATGGACAACCACTTCGTCCCCAACCTGACGCTCGGGCAGCCGGTGGTCGAGGCGCTCGTCCGGGTCAGCCCGGTCCCGATCGACTGCCACCTCATGATCGAGGACCCCGACCGCTGGGCCCCCGGCTACGCGGAGGCCGGCGCGAGGTCGGTGACCTTCCACGTCGAGGCCGCTGCCGACCCGGTCGCGACCGCGCGCGCCATCCGGGCGGCGGGGGCCCGGGCCGCCTTCGCCGTCAAGCCGGGGACGCCGTTCGAGCCCTACGAGGAGCTCCTCGCCGAGGTCGACATGGTGCTCGTCATGACCGTCGAGCCGGGCTTCGGCGGCCAGTCCTTCATGGCCGACCAGATGCCCAAGGTGCGCGCGGTGCGCGAGGCGGCGAAGCGGCGGGGCACGGACGTCTGGATCCAGGTCGACGGGGGAGTGTCCCTCGACACCATCGGTCAGTGCGTCGAGGCGGGGGCCGACGTCTTCGTGGCGGGGTCGGCGGTCTACGGCGCCGACGACGTGGCGGCGCGCATCGCCGAGCTGCGCGCGACCGCTCACGCCGCCTGCGGGGCCTGACGGGGCGACGGGCACGGACGCACAGGTCCAGGGCGCGCAAGGAAGGACGCGTTCGCCGGCAGGCAGGCACACCTCGTCGCCCGGCCGACTCGGGCCGGGCTCGGGGCTGGGTCATCTCAGATGCCACCTCACACCGAGCTCGGTCACGGTCGCGGTGAGGTTCCGGTCGTGCACGAAGGTGTGGTGCCTCGGGCACAACAGGGCGTAGTTGCCGAGGTCTGATCGCCCGCCCATCGCCCAGGGGATGACGTGGTGGGCGTCGCACCAGGTCGCGGGCACGGTGCACCCCGGGATCGTGCACCCCCGGTCCCGCGCGGCCAACCTGACGCGCTGGGCGGGGGTGATGAGGCGCTTGCGGCGGCCCTGGTCGAGGATCTCCGACGGTCCACCGAGCACGACGGGGATGATGTCGGCCTCGCACGCCAGCTTGCGGATCGCCTCCGCCCGCAACGGCACCCCACCCAGGGTCGAACCCACCCCGGGCAGGTGACCACCGGTCTCGGACAGCTGCCGCTTGAGCGTCTCGAAGTCCAACGTCACCATCAGCATCGCCTTCGGTGTCGTCGGCTGACCCTCGGTCCCGGCGACACCACGGCGGAGCACGGTCAGGAACGCGTCGTACCTGCGCTGGGTCGCCGTCCGCAGCTCCAGCTCACCGGTCGCTTCCTGCTCCTCCTTCGAGGCCGGCGCGGCCAGCGGGGAGTCGATGATCGCCTTCGCAGCTTCGTAGTCGGCGTCGTCACCGAAGGTGATGACCCACCGCTTCACCGACCCGTCGGCCAGGCTCGACTCGTAGATGCCCCGCATCGCGTGCTTCTTGCGGGCCTTCGCCTCGTGGTCCCGCTCGTCCACGCACTGCGCGACGAGCCGGTCCACGATCCTGCCGATGTCCTTGTCGTCGAACACCGGGTCGGACCCGGCCTTGGCCAGCAGTTCCACGGCGGCGGCGTACTCATCCACCGGCATGCCCGGCCGCACCCGTTGCAGGGCCCGGTGCAGCCTCGCCGCCCGCGCCAGGCTCATCTGCCCGTTCTTGACGCGCTCGATCAACGGGGCGTGCACCGACTCACGCCCGGCCTGCGCCAACCGGGCCAGGTCGTACAGCGCACGCCGCTCCAGGTCCGGACACCGCAGCGCGAGCCAGTCCACCACCGAGAACCCCCCGGCCAGGTGCAACCCCCGGTCGACGGCCTCCGTGGCCATCACCAACCGGGACCGCTCCAGGTCCGCCACCGCCCGGGGGATCCACCCCAACGACTCGACCACCAGGTCGTCCTGCACCAGCTCCGGACGGCTCACGTCAACCGGGAAGTCTCTGGGCAGCCACGCCCGATCGGCCAGCAGCCAGGAGTCACCGGCCGCCGACTCGATCCCCCTCGGCGGCCGCGCCCTCCCCGGCACCTGCTGCATGAATCGAACATACATCCGAACACCGACGCCCCTCCGTCGCCGTCCACAGGCCATAAGACGATGTTGGAAAGGTCATCACCCGGGGGGTAGGAGCCGTCGGGGTCCGAGCGGTAGACTCGGCGCTGCACACGTGCTCCGGGGTCGGTGAAATTCCGAGCCGGCGGTGATAGTCCGCGACCCGGCCGCAGCCAGCGGCCGGTTGACCTGGTGAAACTCCAGGACCGACGGTGAAAGTCCGGATGGGAGGAAGCACGCGGGTCTCGAGGCCCCTCGGTGTCGGCGTACGCCGGCGTCGTCGGCCGCGGCACCCGTCTCAGCTACTCGCACGACACCCCGGCGCCCACACCGTACGCGGCCGGGGCTCTTCGTCGTTCCGGCCGCACGATCCGCAAAGGATGCAGCCGTGGACGTCTGGAACGACCTGTTCAACGCTCAGCTCACCATCGCCGGCCACCCGATCGCCTGGCGCGAGGTGGTCGGCAACGGCTTCGGCCTCGCCTCCGCCATCCTCGGCATGCGCCGCAAGGTCTGGGCCTGGCCGGTGGGCATCATCGGCAACCTGCTGCTCTTCACCGTCTTCATGGGGGTCTGGTTCGCAACGCCCCAGGAGCACAGCCTGTTCGGGCAGGCCGCCCGTCAGGTGTTCTTCATCCTCACCAGCGTCTACGGCTGGTGGGCGTGGCGCCGCTCGCAGCGCACCCGTGAGCGGCACGAGCCCGCCATCACCCCGCGCTGGGCGACCGCCCGCGAGCGCACGGCATACCTGATCGGTGCCGCCGTGCTCGTGCTGCTGGCCCAGTGGGTCTTCGCCCAGGTGGGTGCCGGTTGGCCCGCGCCCCGCTGGTACTACTGGACCGACGCCTGGATCTTCGTCGGCTCGATGCTCGCGACCTACGCCATGGCCCGCGGCTGGGTGGACTTCTGGCTGGTCTGGATCGCCGTGGACCTCGTCGGGATCCCCCTGCTGTGGCACTCCGGCTACTACCCGTCGGCGGTGCTGTATGCCGTGTACGGCGCCTTCGTCCTCTGGGGCTTCGTCGTCTGGCGCAAGGCCGCCCGCGTCGAGGCGCCCACCGGCGGTGGTCCGAACCTCGCCGAGGAGGACCGTACGCTGGTGGGATGACCGCCGCGACGCCCCGCAAGGACCCCTACGCCGTCTTCCGGCCGGTGGTCGGGGCCTGGGTCGCGCGGGTGATGGCCGTGGCCTGCGTCCTCGTCTTCGGCGCGGTCGCGGTCTTCTCCCCGATGCCGATCGGCAGCGACCCGTCGGTGCTCCTGCTCAACAGGATCGCCATCGCGCTGCTGGGCGTCGTCGGCGCGCTGTTCCTGTGGCGCTACGCGCGGATCCGCGCCGTGCCGAGCCCCTCCGGGTTGCGGGTGGTCAACCTCTTCACCACCCGCGACCTGGAGTGGGCGGAGATCCTGCGCGTCGGCTACTCGGGCGGGGCCCCGTGGGCCGTGCTGGAGCTGACCGACACCGAGGAGCTCGCGCTGATGGCGATCCAGCGCTCCGACGGGCAGCGGGCCGAGCAGGACGCCTCGCGTCTGGCCGCCCTCGTCGAGCACCACCACCGGGGCGTGGCCGACCGCTGAGGTCCGGGGCGGCTCAGCCGCGCCGCACCCGGCCGGTGCCCGTGTCCGCGACGAGGTCGGCGGGCGGGGGGCCGGCGGCGAAGAGGGCATCCTCCTGGTCGGCCCACTCCTGCCAGTGGGGCGCGAAGACCTCGCCGTCCCGGCGCAGCGCCCGCTCCCTGCGCACCCTGGCCGGGGCCTCGAGCCAGATCCGCAGGTCGAGCAGGTCGGCGCAGGGGGCGGCCAGCGTGCCGACGCCCTCGACGACCACCACCTGCTCCACCGGCACGTCCCGCCGGCGACCCGGCCTGGAGGCATGCCAGTCCCAGGAGACATAATTGCCCGCCTCGCCGCGGGAGAGCGGCGTCACCACCCCGGCGCACAGGGGCTCCAGGCCGGCCGCCAGTCCCGACCACCCCGGGTAGAGGTCGTCGAGGTGCACCTCGCCGCACGTCCTGCCCAGCTCGCGCACGGCGGACACCAGGCAGGCGGCGAGGTCGGTCTTGCCGGACCCGCTGCGGCCGTCGACCCCCACGAGCACCGGCCGGCCGTCACCACGACCGGCGCCCTCCACCACCGGGCGGACGTGCGGCCAGAGCGCCTCGAAGGTGGACCGGTCCGGGGCGTCCTCAGAAGGCACGGGTGTGCGCGAGCAGGGCGCCCACGTCGGCGTCCGAGCCCTCGAGCCGGACCTGCGCGGCGTCGGTGCGCCCGAAGGCGTGCAGGAGCAGCTCGATCGGCTCGCCGCGCAGCACGACGGTGCCGGTGCCCGGGCGGGGGCGGCGCAGCGCGACCCGGCCGTAGTCGTCGGCCACGGCCACGACGCCCACCGGCGCCGACCGGTAGGCCACCCGGCCGGCCTGGCGCAGCTGCTTCCACAGCGCGGTCGCCAGCTCGGGGCCGTAGGGGGAGGGCCCCGGCTCCCATCCGGGCTGGGCCCGGACCATGTCCTCGTGGTGCACGGCGAACTCGGCCGTGTTCACCAGCTCGTCGACGCCCGGGAGGCGGGTCGGCCACCACACGGGCGGACCCTGACGGACCGTCCGCACGAGCTCCTCGAAGTCGCGGCGCGCGATCTCGGCCTGGACGGTCTCGGTGCGCCGGCGGAGCACGCCGACGTCGAGGCCGATGCCCGGCAGGGCGTCGGGGCGGGACTGCCGCACCACCTCGTGGGCGACGAGGTCGCGCACGGTCCAGGGGGTGCACAGGGTGGGGGCGTCGGGGCCGAGGGAGAGGGCCGTGTCGGCGAACAGGTGTCGCATGGCGGTGCCGGGCTTCATACCGTCAATCTCATCACGCCACGGCCGTCACGACCTCCCGACGGGCGGACGTCGGACGACGTGACAAGATGACGGAACCCCACCCCGCCCCCGCCGCCGTCGAGAGGTCTACCCACGCATGTCCACTGCCAGCCAACCGGTGCCCCGGCTCGCGGCCGACCGAGCGGTCCTGCGCCGAGGCCTGAAGGTCGTCTGGAGCGGGATCAGGGAGCAGCCGAAGCCGTTCTCCGTGGCGGTGCTGGGGTCGGTGCTGTGGGCTGCCGCGACCGTCGGGACGGCCGGCGCGATCGGCTGGGTGACCGACACCGTCATCGAGCCCGCGGTCGGGGAGGGGCGGCTCACCACGGTCGGCTTCTGGACGATCATCGGCGTGCTGGTCGCGGTCCTCGTGGTCAACGTCGTCGGCGTCATCCTGCGCCGCGTCTACGCGACCGTCGCCGGCTTCAACCTGCAGGCCGGCTACCGCCGCAGGGTGACCCGGCAGTACCTGCGCCTGCCCCTGTCGTGGCACCACGCCCACCCCTCGGGCCAGCTGCTCAGCAACGCCCACGCCGACATCGAGGCGACGTGGCAGGTCTTCAACCCCCTGCCCATGGCCATCGGTGTCATCTTCATGCTCGTGATCGCCGGGACGATGATGGTCGTCGTCGACCCGCTGCTGGCCTTCATCGGCCTGCTCGTCTTCCCGGGCCTGTTCGCCGCCAACCTCGTCTTCCAGCAGTTCATGTCGCCGCGCATCACCCGCGCGCAGCAGCTGCGTGCCGAGGTCGCCGCCGTCGCGCACGAGTCCTTCGAGGCCGGCCTGGTCGTCAAGGCGATGGGGCGCGAGGACGAGGAGGCCACCCGCTTCCGCTCCTCGACGCACGACCTGCGCGACGCGCTCATCCTCGTGGGCCGTACCCGTGGCACCTTCGAGCCCGTCATCGAGGCCATCCCCACCCTGGGCACCCTGGCGGTGCTGGGCGCGGGGACCTGGCAGGTCGCCCGCGGCGAGCTCGACGCGGCCCAGGTCGTCCAGATGGCCTACCTCTTCTCGATCCTCGCCTTCCCGGTCAGGGCGCTCGGCTGGGTCCTCGCCGAGCTCCCGCGCTCCGTCGTCGGCCACGACCGCGTGCAGCACGTGCTCCGTGCCCAGGGGGCGATGGAGCACGGCGACGTGCGCCTCCCCGCCGAGGGGCCACCGGCGCGCGCCGCCCTCGAGCAGGTCGTCTACACCCACGAGGGCGAGGACGAGCCGACCATCCGCGGCGTCACCCTCACCGTGGAGGCGGGGTCCACGACCGCGCTCGTCGGGCCCACGGGTTCGGGCAAGTCCACGCTCGTCAACCTCTCGCTGCGCCTGGTCGACCCCGTCAGCGGCGTGGTGCGCCTCGACGACGTCGACGTGCGCGAGCTGGCGCGGGGCGTCGTGCCCTCGGTCGCCACCCTCGTGTCCCAGCAGACCTTCATGTTCGACGACACGGTGCGCGGCAACGTCACCCTCGGCGAGGACGCGACCGACGAGTCGGTCTGGGAGGCGCTGCGGGTCGCGCAGGCCGACGGCTTCGTCTCCACCCTGCCCGACGGCATCGACACCGTCATCGGCGAGCGGGGCGGCTCCCTCTCCGGCGGCCAGCGGCAGCGCATCGCCCTGGCCCGCGCGGTCTGGCGTGACCCCCGCCTCCTCGTCCTCGACGACGCGACGAGCGCGGTCGACCCGTCCGTCGAGCAGGCCATCCTGGCCGCCCTGCGCGAGGCCAGGGCGGGCACCACCGTCCTGGTCGTCGCCTACCGGATGGCCACGATCACGCTGGCCGACCAGGTCGTCTACGTCGAGCACGGGCGGGTCGTCGACCAGGGCACCCACGACGAGCTCGTGGGCCGCTGCCGGGGGTATGCCGATCTGGTGCACGCCTATGCACGCGAGGCGGCCGAGCGGGCCGCCGTCGAGCGAGGGGAGGAGGGCCTGTGAGCGACGACAGCTTCACCAGCAGCCGGATCGAGGGGCAGAGCTCCCTCGGGACCCTGGCGACGCTGCGGCGCGGCCTCGAGCTCTCGCCCGAGCTCAAACGCGGCATCGGCCTCACCGTCGTCCTCGCCGTGGTCGCCACGCTCGGGCGCGTGCTCATCCCGTTCGTCGTCCAGCAGACCACCGACAACGGCATCCTCGCCGACGGCGGCCCCGACACCGGCTTCGTGCTGCGCGCGATCCTCGTCGCGGCGGCCGCCGTGGTGGTCACGAGCGTGGCCCAGTACCTCGTCAACGTGCGGCTCTTCACCGCGGCCGAGTCGGGCCTGGCGACGCTGCGGATGCGGGCGTTCCGCCACATCCACGACCTGTCGGTCCTCACCCAGAGCACCGAGCGTCGGGGGTCGCTGGTCTCCCGCGTGACCAACGACGTCGACACGATCTCGATGTTCGTGCAGTTCGGCGGCCTCATGCTGCTGATCTCCACGGCGCAGATCATGCTGGCGACGCTCCTCATGCTGTTCTACAGCCCGGTGCTCGCCCTGGTCGTCTACCTGTGCTTCATCCCGCTCGTCTTCCTGGTGCGCCGCTTCCAGCCGATGCTGGGGGAGGCCTACGGTGCCGTCCGCACACGGGTGGGCGACATGCTCGGCGCGATCAGCGAGGCGATCGTCGGCGCGGTGACCATCCGCGCCTACGGCGTCGAGGACCGCACGGCCGAGCGCATCGACCGCGCGATCGAGGAGCACCGCCGGTCGGCGATCCGCGCGCAGGTCCGATCGGTCATGGCGTTCGTCTCCGGCCAGGGCTTCGCCGGCCTGACGACGGCGATCGTGCTGGCCGTCGGGACGGTCCTGGCGGTGCGGGGCGACGTCACCCTGGGCCAGCTGCTGGCCTTCCTCTTCCTGGTCAACCTCTTCACCCAGCCGGTCCTCATGGCGACCGAGATCCTCAACGAGCTCCAGAACGCCGTGGCGGGCTGGCGGCGCGTCATCGGCGTGGTCGACACCCCCGCCGACGTGGCCGACCCGGGCGAGCAGGGCGTGCACCAGGAGCGCGGCCCGATCACCGTCGTCTTCGAGGACGTCTCCTACGCCTACCCCGGTGGCGAGCCGGTGCTGCGGGACGTGAACCTGCGCATCGAGCCGCACACCCGCGTCGCGATCGTGGGGGAGACCGGCTCGGGCAAGACCACGATGGCCCGCCTCCTCACGCGCCTCATGGACCCCACCGAGGGGCGCGTCCTGCTCGACGGCGTCGACCTGCGCCGGTTGGCCTTCGCCTCGCTGCGGCGCCGGGTCGTGCTCGTCCCGCAGGAGGGCTTCCTCTTCGACGCCGACGTCGCCGCGAACATCCGCTTCGGCCGGCCGGAGGCCACCGACGAGGACATCGCCCTGGCGATCACCGAGCTCGGCCTCGACCCCTGGGTCGAGGGGCTCCAGCACGGCCTCGCCACGCACGTCGGCCAGCGCGGCGAGTCGCTGTCGGCGGGGGAGCGGCAGCTCGTCGCGATCGCCCGGGCCTATCTCGCCGACCCCGACCTGCTCGTCCTCGACGAGGCGACCAGCGCGGTCGACCCCTCGACGGAGGTCCGCGTCCAGCGGGCCCTGGAGGGGCTGACGCGCGGCCGGACCTCGGTGGCCATCGCGCACCGGCTGTCCACCGCCGAGGCCGCCGACGTCGTGGTCGTCGTGGACAAGGGCCGGGTCGTCGAGGTCGGGCCCCACCGCGAGCTCGTCGGGCACGGCGGGGTCTACTCCCGGATGCACGCCTCGTGGGCGGCCCAGCAGCGCAGCGGCGGATGAGCCGGCGCGGGGCCGCCGCCCTCGCCCTCCTCGGGTGCGGGCTGGTCCTCCTCGCGTCCACCCAGCCGTGGGTGGGCACGGTGACCGAGGCGGCCCCCGGGGCGCCCCGCACGCGCGGTGCCCTCGGGGCGGCCGAGATCGTGCCGTGGCTGGCCCCGGCGACCCTCGTGTGCGCCGCTGCGCTGGTCGCCGGCCTGGCGGGGCTGCGCGCGGCGCGCCCGGTGGCCGCCCTCGCCGGGGTCGCCGTCGCGGCCGGCGCGGTGCTCGCGGCGGCGACCTCGACGGCCGGCGCGCCGGGCGTCGTGTCCGCGGCCCGGACCGGCTGGCTCTGGGCCGCTGTCGTGTCCGGCCTGCTGGCGGCGGTCGGCACCCTGCTCTGGCTCGCACCCTCCCGCGCCGGCCGGAGGGACGACGCGTCGCCGCGGCGCACCGACGGGTCGCCCGGCGACGCGATGCGTGCCCCGGGGCCGGGGGAACGGCATACCCCGGCGCCGGAGGCCGAGCTGGAGCGGCGCCGGGACGCCGAGGACTGGCGCGCGCTCTCGGAGGGGCGTGACCCCACCGCCCCGGAGGACGACACACCTCCGGGGCGTCCGGCGGAGGGGTGACCCGACGGGCTCCGGCTGCTGGCACAATGAGGGCGGACCATCGCCGGGCCGCACGCCCCCGACCTCTCGAGGAGACCCTCAGATGCACGACGAAGACCACGGCCACAGCCCCGCCGCCTGGACCGGGACGATCGTCATGCTGGTCACCTCGGCGGTGGCCTGCTACGCCGCCGTCTTCGGCCCCGGCTGGCTGATGTGGGCCGGCATCGCCGGCTTCCTGCTGGGCGCGCTCGTCTGGTACGGCATGGCCAAGGCGGGCTTCGGCTCCGAAGGGCGTCACGCGAGCTCCTGACGCGCCGCCCCGGACCGTCGGGGATCCACCCCGCCGGTCCGGGCACCCGGCTCGGGCGTCTACGCTGGGGGGCGTGTCGACCGTGCTGGATGAGATCATCGAGGGAGTCCGCGAGGACCTCGCCGCCCGACGTGCGGCCCTCCCGCTGGAGGCGTTGAAGGAGCAGGCCCTGCGTGCTCCCTCCGCCCGCGACGCGGTCGCCCACCTGGCCCCGCGCGACGGGGTGCACGTCATCGCGGAGGTCAAGCGCAGCAGCCCCAGCAAGGGCGCGCTCGCGGCGATCGCCGACCCGGCGGGCCTGGCGGCGGACTACGCCGCAGGTGGGGCGAGCGTCATCAGCGTGCTGACCGAGGCCCGGCGCTTCGGCGGCTCGCTCGCGGACCTGGACGCCGTCCGGGCCCGCGTCGACGTGCCCGTGCTGCGCAAGGACTTCGTCGTGGATCCCTACCAGGTCTGGGAGGCCCGGGCGCACGGCGCCGACCTGGTGCTGCTCATCGTCGCCGCCCTCCCGCAGGAGGTCCTCGTCGGGCTGCTCGAGCGCGTCGAGTCCCTCGGCATGAACGCCCTCGTGGAGGCGCACGACGAGGCCGAGCTCGAGCGGGCCGTCGCCGCCGGCGCCCGCATCATCGGCATCAACAACCGCAACCTCAAGACGCTCGACGTCGACCGCGACACCTTCGCGCGGCTGGCCCCGGGGGTGCCCGACGGGGTGATCCGGGTGGCCGAGTCCGGGGTCCGCGGACCGCTCGACGTGATGGCCTTCGCCGAGGCCGGCGCGCACGCCGTGCTCGTGGGCGAGGCCCTGGTCACCGGCGCCTCGCCCCGCGACGCGGTCGCGCAGATGCTGGCCGCCGCGTCCCACCCCGCCGTCCACGGCGCGGGCCACCGCGGCACCGGGAGCCGGTCGTGAGCCCCGCGGTCGGCGGTCGGTTCGGCGACTTCGGCGGGCGCTACGTGCCGGAGGCCCTGGTCGCTGCGCTCGAGGAGCTCGAGGAGGCCTGGAGGGACGCCATGGGCGACCCCGACTTCACCGACGAGCTCGCCCGGCTGCACCGCGACTACACCGGGCGCCCCAGCCCCCTGACCGAGGTGCCCCGCTTCGCCGAGCACGCGGGCGGGGTGCGGGTCCTGCTCAAGCGCGAGGACCTCAACCACACCGGCTCGCACAAGATCAACAACGTGCTCGGCCAGGCGCTGCTGACCGTGCGCATGGGCAAGAAGCGGGTCATCGCCGAGACCGGCGCCGGCCAGCACGGCGTCGCCACCGCGACCGCCGCCGCGCTGCTGGGTCTCGACTGCGTCGTCTACATGGGCGAGGTCGACACGCGCCGGCAGGCGCTCAACGTCGCCCGTATGCGGCTGCTCGGCGCCGAGGTGGTGCCCGTCGCCACGGGCAGCGCCACCCTCAAGGACGCCATCAACGAGGCCATGCGCGACTGGGTGACCAACGTCGAGGACACCCACTACCTGCTCGGGACCGTCACCGGTCCCCACCCCTTCCCGAGCATGGTGCGCGAGTTCCACTCGATCATCGGCACGGAGGCGCGCGAGCAGGTCCTCGAGCGCACCGGCCGGCTCCCCGACGCGGTCTGCGCGTGCGTGGGCGGTGGCTCCAACGCCATGGGCATCTTCTCCGGCTTCCTCGACGACGAGGGCGTGGCCCTCTACGGCTTCGAGGCCGGGGGAGAGGGCATCGAGAGCGGCCGCCACGCGGCCCGCTTCTCCGGCGGCGAGCCCGGCGTCCTGCACGGCGCGGCCACCTACGTCCTGCAGGACGAGGACGGCCAGACGCGCGAGACCCACTCCGTCTCGGCCGGTCTCGACTACCCCTCCGTGGGGCCCGAGCACGCCTACCTGCACGACACCGGTCGGGCGACCTACGAGCCGGTGACCGACGCGGAGGCCATGGACGCCTTCGCCCTGCTGTGCCGCACCGAGGGCATCATCCCCGCGATCGAGAGCGCCCACGCGCTGGCCGGGGCGCTGCGCGTCGGCCGCCGCCTGGCCGAGGACGCGGGCGACGAGGTGCCCGTCGTCGTGGTCAACCTCTCCGGCCGGGGCGACAAGGACGTGGACACCGCCGCCCGGTGGTTCGGGCTCGTCGACGCCGAGGACCTGGTGGAGGCCGAGCAGCTCAAGGCCGAGGAACCCGTGTCCGAGGCGGAAGGGAGCGGCTGGTGAGCGCGCTCGAGCAGGTCTTCGCCCGCTGCCGTGAGGAAGGGCGTGCCGCGCTGGTCGCCTACCTGCCGGCCGGCTATCCCGACCTGGAGACCTCCGTCGCGGCCGTCCGGGCGGTCGCCGAGGCCGGTGCCGACGTCGTCGAGGTCGGTGTCCCCTACACCGACCCCCTCATGGACGGGCCCGTCATCGAGCAGGCCGCCTCCCAGGCGCTGGCCGCCGGCTTCCGGCTGTCGCAGGTCTTCGAGGTCGTGCGGGCGGTGGCCGAGGCCGGCGCCGTCCCCGTGGTCATGTCCTACTGGAACCCCGTCCTGCGCTACGGCCCGGACCGCTTCGCGCGCGACCTGGCCGCTGCCGGCGGGGCGGGTCTGATCACCCCCGACCTGGTCCCCGACGAGGCCGGTGCCTGGCTCGCCGCCGCCGACGCGCACGGCGTCGACCCGGTCTTCCTCGTCGCCCCGAGCTCGACCGACGAGCGGCTCCGGATGACGACGGAGCACTGCCGCGGCTTCGTCTACGTCGCCTCCACGATGGGGGTCACCGGGGCCCGCAGCGAGGTCGGCTCCAGCGCCGAGGGACTCGTGGCGCGCACCCGCGCCGTCACCGACCTGCCGCTGTGCGTCGGCCTCGGCGTCAGCACGGGGGAGCAGGCCGCCCAGGTGGCGGCCTTCGCCGACGGCGTCATCGTCGGGTCCGCCCTGGTCCGCACCGTGGGCGAGGACCCAGGTCTGGACCGGTTGCGCGAGCTGACGGCCGAGCTGGCCCGGGGGGTCGTCAACCCGGCGGCGGCTCCGCCCGCCGGCGCCGGGGCATGACGACCTCCCGCGCCGACGACCGTCCTGGCGCGGCCTCTCCCGCGCAGGACCCGTCGTCGGCGCCCCGGCGCCGGTGGGTCGACGTCGTCGGCCTGCTGGCCCGCCTCGTGCTCGGCGGCGTCCTGCTCGTCGCGGGCTGGATCAAGGTCACCGACATCACCGGGTCGATCCAGAGCGTGCTCGCCTACGAGCTCATGGGCTACGACCTCGCCCGGGTGGTCGCGATCGCGGTGCCCGTCGTCGAGGTCGCGGTCGGGCTGCTGCTCGTCCTCGGCCTGCTGACCCGTCCCGCCGCAGCAGTCGGCGGCGTCCTCATGGTGGTCTTCTCGATCGCCGTCGCCTCCGCCTGGGCCCGGGGGCTGGCCATCGACTGCGGGTGCTTCGGCACCGGGGGACCGGTCGACCCCGAGGACACCCGCTACCTCTCCGAGATCCTGCGCGACCTGGGGCTGCTGGCCCTGGCCGGATGGCTCGTCGTCCGTCCGCGCACCCTGCTCTCCCTCGACACCCTGCTCGCGAAAGGTCGATGACCCATGCCCCGTCCGCCCGCCCCCGAGGTCAAGCAGGTCCGCGCCGGAGGCCCGCCCGCGGCTCTCATCGGCGGTGTCGTCGTCCTCGTCGTGGCCCTGATCGCCGTCCTGGTCTGGGCGGCCACGCGCGGCGGGGGCCTCGACGCCGAGGGCAGTGTCAGCAGCCTGCCCGAGGGCGGCGGCGTGGTCGTCGGTCCGGGCGTCGACGCCGACGTGCCCCAGGTCCGGCTCTACGAGGACTTCCAGTGCCCCTGGTGCGGCCGTCTGGAGAGCTCGATCGGGGAGGCCCTCACGGACAGGGCCGAGGCCGGCGAGATCACCATGACCTACCAGATCATGTCCTTCCTCGACGGTTCGCTCGGCAACGACTCCTCGGTCCGTGCGGCCAACGCGGCCCTCTGCGCCGACGACGCCGGGGCCTTCGTGCCCTTCCACGCGGCCGTCTTCTCCGACATGGGCCAGGAGGGCCAGGGCTACACCGACGCGCAGATCCTCGGCTGGGCCGAGGGCGCGGGGATCTCGGGCGGCGACCTCGAGACCTTCCAGCAGTGCACGGCCGACCAGACCTACGCCGACTACGTCGAGGCGATGCAGGAGCGTGCCAACCGCGACGGGGTCACCGGGACGCCGACCCTCGTGGTCAACGGCACCACCCTCTCCAACGAGGAGATGAGCCAGCTCATGCAGGACCCCTCGTCGCTCGACGCCATCCTCGAGGCCCACTCCTGATGGGCCTCCTCGCGGCGGTGGCCCCCGCGGCCATCCCCAGCCCCGAGCGGTCGATCTGGTGGCTGGGACCGCTGCCCGTCCGCGGCTACGCCCTGGCGATCCTGCTCGGGATCCTCGTGGCCCTGTGGATGACCTCCCACCGGTCCCGAGCCCGGGGCGGGACGGGCCAGGAGATCTACGACGTCGCCGTGCCGACCATCGTGCTCGGCATCCTCGGCGGCCGGCTCTACCACGTTCTCTCCAGCCCGCGGCCCTACTTCGGCGAGGACGGCAACGTGCTCGACGCCGTGAAGATCTGGGAGGGGGGCCTGGGCATCTGGGGCGCGGTCGCGCTGGGGGCCCTGGGCGCCTGGTGGGCGACGCGCCGCCGGGGCCTGGTCTTCCTCGACCTCGCGGACGCGATGATGCCGGGCCTGCTCGTCGCCCAGGCTCTCGGTCGGTGGGGCAACTGGTTCAACAACGAGCTCTACGGCGGGCCCTCCGACGCCCCCTGGGCCGTCCAGATCCACCGGATGGGCGCCGGGGGAGAGGCGGTCCGCGACGCCGACGGCCAGGCCGTCGTCCTCGGGACCTTCCAGCCGACCTTCCTCTACGAGTCCCTGTGGTGCCTCGTCGTGGCCGTCGTGATCCTGGTGCTCGACCGGCGCCTGCGGTTCGCCCGGGGCCAGGTCCTCGCGCTCTACCTCATGGGCTACACCCTCGGCCGGTTCTTCTTCGAGATCATGCGCACCGACCCGGCCGAGCTCGTCCTCGGTCAGCGCGTCAACGTCTGGGTCGCGATCGCCGTCTTCCTGCTCGGTCTGGCGCTCTACGTCTGGCGCGGACGGGTGGGCGACCTCCCGCCCCGGGGACCCCGCCCCGAGGTCGAGGAGCCGACCCCGGCCTGAGGCGAGTCGGCCCTGACGCCACGGCAGGCATAGGGTTGGTCCCATGCGTCGAGCGAAGATCGTCTGCACCCTCGGTCCGGCGACCGACACCACCGAGCAGATCGAGGCCCTGGTCCGCGCCGGTATGGACGTGGCACGGCTGAACCTGTCCCACGGCAGCTACGAGGAGCACTACGAGCGCTACCTGCGCGTCCGCAGGGCGGGCGACCGCACCGGGCACGCCGTGGCCGTGCTCGTGGACCTCCAGGGCCCCAAGATCCGCACGGGCAACTTCGCCGACGGCCCTGTGACCCTCGTCTCCGGGGACCGCTTCACCATCACCACCCGCGACGTCCCCGGCGACCGCACCACCGTCGGCACGACCTACGACGGGCTGCCGGGAGACGTCCACCCCGGCGACGACCTGCTCATCGACGACGGCAAGGTGCTGCTGCGGGCCGTCGAGGTCACCGGCACCGACGTCATCACCGAGGTCGTCGTCGGCGGCGTCGTGTCCGACCACAAGGGCATCAACCTCCCGGGCACCCCGGTGAGCGTCCCCGCGATGTCGGACAAGGACGAGGAGGACCTCCGCTGGGCGGTCCGCTCCGGCGTCGACTTCGTGGCCCTGTCCTTCGTCCGCTCGGCCGCCGACTACGAGGACGTCCGGCGGATCATGGAGGAGGAGGGCCGCATCCTGCCGGTCATCGCCAAGATCGAGAAGCCGCAGGCGGTCGACAACCTGGAGGGCATCGTCGAGGCCTTCGACGGCATCATGGTGGCGCGCGGCGACCTGGGCGTGGAGATGCCGCTCGAGCAGGTGCCGCTGGTGCAGAAGGACGCCATCGCGTTGTGCCGCGAGAAGGCCAAGCCGGTCATCGTGGCCACCCAGGTGCTGGAGTCGATGATCGACAACCCCCGCCCGACCCGGGCCGAGGCCAGCGACTGCGCCAACGCCGTCCTCGACGGCGCCGACGCGATCATGCTGTCGGGCGAGACGTCCGTCGGCGCCTGGCCGATCCGTGCGGTCGAGACGATGGCGACGATCATCGAGAGCACCGAGGACCACGGGCTCAACCGGATCCTGCCGATCAAGACCAAGCCGAAGACACCGGGCGGGGCGGTCACCCGCGCGGCCATCACCCTCGCCGACTCCCTCGAGACGGTGAAGTTCCTCGTCACCTTCACCAAGAGCGGCGACACCACGACCCGGATGGCCCGGGTGCGCCCGTCGGTCCCGATGCTCGCCTTCACGACCGAGCAGTCGACGCGCTCGCGCCTGGCGCTCACCTGGGGCGTCGAGACCTTCTTGGTGCCCTTCGTGTGGCACACCGACCAGATGGTCATGCAGGTGGAGGACGCGCTGCTGCGCGAGGGCCGTTGCCACAAGGGCGACCTCATCGTCATCGTGGCGGGCTCCCCGCCCGGGGTGTCCGGCACCACCAACGCCCTGCGCCTGCACCGGATCGGCGACCCCGTCTACGGCGCGGCACCCGGCTACGACGACGAGCCGGTCGTCTGAGGCCGCCCGGTCCGGCCCGCCGCCGACCGGTAGGTATGCTGTCCTGTGGTCCAGCTCCGACGCCGGGGTGGTGGAACGGCAGACACGGGGCACTCAAAATGCTCTGCCCGCAAGGGCGTGCGGGTTCGAGTCCCGCTCCCGGCACGACACAGGTTGACCCGCTCCGACCATGGTCGGGGCCTCGCGAAGACAGATAGGCTTTCCACGTGACCGATGCCCAGACCCAGCCCACGGACCCCGCCGACGACGACCTGGCCACCCCGGCCGGAGCGGCCGAGGAGGAGACCGAGGGGTCGGCGTCCGACGACGGGCTGCGCATCGTGCTCGCCGAGGACGAGGCGCTGATCCGCATGGACCTCGCGGAGATGCTCACCGAGGCCGGTCACGAGATCGTCGGCCAGGCCGCCGACGGCGAGCAGGCCGTCGCGCTGGTCAAGGAGGCCGCTCCCGACCTCGTGATCATGGACATCAAGATGCCGGGCATCGACGGCATCTCGGCCGCCGAGCAGATCGGCCGCGAGGGCCTGGCCCCGGTCATCATGCTCACCGCCTTCAGCGACAAGAACCTCGTCGAGCGCGCCCGCGACGCCGGCGTCATGTCCTACGTCGTCAAGCCGTTCAGCGCCGCCGACGTGCTCCCGGCCATCGACATCGCCCGCGCCCGCTGGGCCGAGCGCAAGGCGCTCGAGGCGGAGGTCGCCGACCTGGGCGAGCGCTTCGAGACCCGCAAGCGCGTCGACCGCGCCAAGGGCCTGCTCATGACCCAGCTCAAGCTCTCCGAGCCCGACGCCTTCCGCTGGATCCAGAAGGCCGCCATGGACCGTCGCCTGTCCATGCGCGAGGTCGCGGACGCCGTCATCGCGGGGATGCCCGCGAAGAAGTAGCCGGTCGCGCCCGCCGTGGACCGCTGCGCTCAGCGGAAGGCGGCGACGAGGCTGACGAGGACCGGCGCCACCACCAGTGCCGGCAGCAGGTCGCCCACGGGGATCTGCCGCACGCCCAGCAGGCGGAAGGCGATGCCCACCAGCAGCAGCCCGCCGGTGGCCGTCAGGCCCGCGATGTGCGCCTCGGGCACCACCTCGCCCAGCGTGACGCCCAGCAGCGTCAGCGAGCCCTGCACGACGACCACGGACACGGCCGACATCAGCACGCCCACCCCGAAGGTCGAGGCGAAGGCGACGCTGGCGAAGAAGTCGAGGGCCGACTTGAGCACGAGCTGGTCGATGCCACGGCCCAGCCCGTCCGAGAGGGAGCCGAGGATCGTCAGCGGCCCCACGCAGAAGAGCAGGGAGGCGGTCAGCCAGCCCTCGATGAAACGCTCCCGCTGCTCGTGGCCGGAACCCTCCCCGCCCGGGATGTGGCGACGCTGCACCCACCCCTGCACGACGCCGGCCAGCGACTCGAGCCGGTCCTCGATGCGCAGCAGGGAGCCGACGATGCCGCCGACCAGGAGGCTGCCGAGCACGACGAGCACCGGCACACCCGACCCCACCGCGTCCCGCAGGGCGGGCGACGTCACCTCGAGCGCGGAGAGCCCCGCGACGAGCAGCGTGACCAGTCCCAGGGAGTCGGTGACGACCGCGCGCACCCGCTCGGGCAGCCGGTTGCCGGCGAGCATGCCCAGCACGGCCCCCGCCAGGACGGCGAGGACGTTGATCACGGTCCCGAGCCCGGGGAATGCGCCGTCCATGGCGGACAGCGTAGGGGCGCACGAGGTCGCCGCTGCGGCCGGGCCGGGAGAACGCTGCTGCTCAGGCCCCCGGCGGGCGGTCGCGCAGCATGCAGGTCAGGCGGGCGGTGCACACGCGCTCGCCCGCGTCGTCACGCACGACGATCTCGTAGCTGGCCACCGAGCGGCCGAGCGACAGCGGTGTGGCCGTACCCGTGACGTGCCCCTCGCGCACCGCACGGTGGTGGGTGCAGCTGAGGTCGACCCCGACCGCGATCCGGTCCGCTCCGGCGTGCACGGCGGCCGCGATCGAGCCCACCGTCTCGGCCAGCGCCGCGGAGGCGCCGCCGTGCAGGAGGCCGTAGGGCTGGGTGTTGCCGGCGACCGGCATCCGCGCCACGGTGCGCTCCGCACCCACCTCGAGCAGCTCCATACCCATGCGCTCGGTGAGGGTCCCTGCCAGCTGCTCCGGGGACATCCCCGGGATGCCCTGCGGGGGGACGGACTGGGAGGTGTCGGTCATGGGACATAGGCTGCCATGCGTGAGTCGACTGCTGCTGCTGGACGGACACTCCCTCGCCTACCGCGCGTTCTACGCCCTGCCGGTGGAGAACTTCTCCACGACGACGGGCCAGAGCACCAACGCGGTCTACGGGTTCACCTCGATGCTCATCAACGTGCTGCGCGACGAGGCGCCCACGCACGTCGCGGTGGCCTTCGACCGCTCCCGGCAGACGTTCCGGACGGAGCAGTACGCCGAGTACAAGGCGGGGCGGGCCTCGACCCCGAGCGAGTTCGTGGGGCAGGTGGACCTCGTCAAGGAGATCCTCGACGCGTTGCGGATCGTCCACGTCGAGGTCGACGGCTACGAGGCCGACGACATCATCGCCACGCTCACCTCGCAGGCCCGGGCCCAGGGGCTGGAGGTCGTGATCCTCTCCGGCGACCGCGACGCCTTCCAGCTGGTCGACGAGCGCACCACGCTCCTCTACCCCGTGCGCGGTGTCTCCGAGACCTGGCGGATGACGCCGGACAAGATCGAGGAGAAGTACGGCGTGCGCCCCGAGCGCTACAGCGACCTCGCCGCGATGGTGGGGGAGAGCTCGGACAACCTGCCGGGCGTGCCCGGGGTCGGGCCGAAGACGGCCGCCAAGTGGCTCGCCCTGCACGGCTCCCTCGAGGGCATCGTCAACGCCGCGGACCAGCTCACCGGCAAGGCCGGCCAGTCGCTGCGCGACCACCTCGACCAGGTGCTGCGCAACCGCCGCCTCAACCAGCTCGTCGCCGACGTGCCGCTCGAGGTGACGATCGACGACCTCGAGGCCCGCGGGTGGGACCGCGAGGAGGTGCACCGCGTCTTCGACGGCCTGGAGTTCCGGGTGCTGCGCGACCGGCTCTTCGCGACCCTGGAGTCCGCCGAGACCGAGGCGGAGGAGGGCATCGAGGTCGAGGGCCGGGCCCTGGCGGCCGGCGAGGTCGGCCCGTGGCTGGTGCAGCACGCCGCCGCCGGCACGCGCACGGCGATCGTCGTGCAGGCCGCGCCGCGCACCCCGATCGGGCCGGGGGAGGCGCTCGCCGTCGGTCTGGCCGGCGCCGAGCAGGCGGCCTTCGTCGAGCTCGTCGACCTGGGACCCGAGGACGAGGCCGCCCTGGCGGGCTTCCTCACCGACCCGACCCGCGAGAAGGTCCTCCACGACGCCAAGGGGCAGATCCGCTCCCTGGAGGTCCGCGGGCTGCCCGTCGAGGGCGTCGTGAGCGACACCGCGCTCGCCGCCTACCTCGTGCGCCCCGACCAGCGCTCCTACGACCTGGCCGACCTCTCGCTGCGCTACCTCAAGCGCGAGCTGCGCCTCGACGACGAGGAGCCGGAGCAGGGCCAGCTCGAGCTCAGCTTCGGGGCCGACGACGCCGCGGAGGCCGCCGCGGCCCGCTCCGCGATGGTGCACGCGCGCGCCGTGCACGACCTGTCGCTCGCCCTCGACGAGGAGCTCGCGGACGAGGAGGAGAAGACCCTCCTGCGCGACGTCGAGCTCCCGCTCGTGGGTGTGCTGCGACGCATGGAGACCGCGGGCATCGCCGTCGACCTCCCTGCCCTGCAGCGGTTGGAGGCGCAGTTCGCCGACGCCATGACCGAGGCCCAGCAGGACGCCTGGGACGCCATCGGCGACGACACGATCAACCTGGGCTCGCCCAAGCAGCTGCAGACGGTCCTCTTCGACACCCTGGCCCTGCCCAAGACGCGCAGGACCAAGACGGGCTACACGACCGACGCCGACGCCCTGGCCGGCCTCTACGCCCAGACCGAGCACCCCTTCCTCGAGGCCCTGCTGCGTCACCGCGACAAGGCGCGGCTGCGGATCACGGCCGAGGGCCTCATCAAGTCGGTGGCCGACGACGGCCGGATCCACACCACCTACCAGCAGACCATCGCCGCGACCGGCCGCCTCAGCTCGACCGAGCCCAACCTGCAGAACATCCCGATCCGCACCGAGGAGGGCCGGCGCATCCGCGAGATCTTCGTGGTGGGCCGGGACGAGCAGGGCGAGCTCGAGTCGCTGATGTCGGCCGACTACAGCCAGATCGAGATGCGCATCATGGCCCACCTGTCGGGCGACGAGGGGCTCATCGAGGCCTTCCGGACGGGCGAGGACCTGCACCGCTATGTCGGCTCCCGGGTCTTCGGCGTCCAGCCGGAGGACGTCACCCTGGAGATGCGCTCCAAGGTCAAGGCGATGAGCTACGGCCTGGCCTACGGCCTCTCGGCCTTCGGCCTGTCCAAGCAGCTGGGCATCTCCACCGGGGAGGCCAAGGGACTCATGGACGAGTACTTCGAGCGCTTCGGCGGGGTCCGTGACTACCTGCGCGACGTCGTGGCGGAGGCCCGGCGCACCGGCTTCACCGAGACCATCCTCGGCCGGCGCCGCTACCTGCCCGACCTGCTCAGCGACAACCGCCAGCGCCGCGAGATGGCCGAGCGGATGGCGCTCAACGCCCCCATCCAGGGTTCGGCGGCCGACCTCATCAAGGTCGCGATGCTGCGCACCGAGCGAGGCCTCCGCGACGCCGGGCTGCGCTCCCGCATGCTGCTGCAGGTCCACGACGAGCTCGTGCTCGAGGTGGCCCCCGGGGAGCAGGAGCAGGTGGAGCAGATCGTGCGCGCCGAGATGGGCGCCGCGGCCGACCTGCGCGTCCCGCTCGACGTGAGCGTCGGCGTGGGGCGCACCTGGCACGACGCCGCCCACTGACCGGGCCCGCGGGTGTGAGCCACGTCATACCCTCTGACCTGCGAAAAGCGGGGTTGCTTCGGGATGCAACACGTTTGCCTGGGTGCTAGATAACAATGTGAGCACAATCGCGCGCGAACGTGCGCGCGACTCTTGTCAGGGCGGCCCTCGCACTTCTAGGTTCAGGGCACACCGTGACGGCACCGTTGCCGCCACATCGACAAGAGGAGCACCATGAGCCCAACCTCTCTTCGCTCTCGAGCGTCCGTGACCGCCCGCGGGATCGCTGCACTGACCGCCGCCACTCTTGTGCTGGCCGCCTGCAGCGGTGGAGGAGATGACCCGGAGCCCAGCGCCGAGGACACCTCTGCGCCGGAGGAGTCCGCCGATGCCGGCGGCGACGCCACCGGCGAGGCCGGCGAGCGCGACCTGACCCTGGAGGTCGGCACCGTCCTGCCCCAGACCGGTTCGCTGGCCTTCCTCGGCCCGCCGGAGGAGGCGGGCGTCCTGCTCGCCGCCAAGCACATCAACGACGCCGACCTCGGGATCACCGTGAACGTGACCCTCGGTGACTCCGGCGACCCGGACAACCGTGCCTACGCCACGACCGTCCCGCAGCTGCTCAACGCCGGCGTGAACGTCATCGTCGGTGCGGCGTCCTCGGGCGTCTCCAAGCTGTTCATCGACGAGGTCGTCGCCGCCGAGCGCCTGATGATCTCGCCGGCGAACACCTCGCCCGACTTCACCACCTGGGACGACAACAACCTGTACTGGCGGACCGCCCCGTCCGACCTGCTGCAGGGCGAGGTCCTCGGCAACCTAATCGCTCAGGACGGTGTCGCCAACCTCGGCATCATCTACCTGAACGACGCCTACGGCACCGGCCTGGAGAAGGTCCTCAAGGAGACCTTCGAGGCCGCCAACGGCTCGGTCGTCGCCAGCGAGTCCTACAACGCCGGTGACACCACCTTCGACGCCCAGATCAGCTCCGTCATGGCGCAGAACCCCGACGCGATCGCCCTGATCACGTTCGAGGAGGCCAAGACGATCATCCCGGCGCTCGACTCCGCGGGCTTCGACACCTCCAAGCTGTACTTCGTCGACGGCAACATCGCCGACTACAGCGCGGACTTCGACGCGGGCCTGCTCGAGGGCTCCAAGGGCACCCAGCCCGGCCCGGACCTGGGCGACGAGTTCCGTGACGCGCTCAACGAGGTCTGGACCGCCGAGGGCAACGACGAGCTCACGGACTGGAACTACGCGGCCGAGTCCTACGACGCCGTGATCCTGGCCGCCCTGGCCGCGCTCGCCGCCAACTCGGTGGACGGCCCGGACATCGCCGCCAAGATGCAGGAGGTCTCCGGTGGCACCGGTGGCGGTGAGAAGGCGACCGACTTCGCGTCGGCCGCGCAGATCATCGTCGACGGTGGCGTCGTGGACTACGACGGCCCCTCCGGCCCGATCTCCTTCGACGAGAACGGCGACCCGACCGAGGCCACCATCGGCATCTTCGAGTACGACGGTGACAACAAGCTGGTCCGCCTCAACTGAGGTGATCCGCTGAGTCGCTGATCCAGCCGCAAGCAGCAAGGCCCCCGGGACCCTGTCCCGGGGGCCTTCTGCATGCCCGGGAACGTGCTCCCGGATGGGACGGCCCCGGGCACGCAGCCGGATCTCGGGCGAACGCGCAACGGCGGGTATGCGGTGCGTCTCGCGGGTCCGGGGTCCCCGGGCGGTCCGCGTCACCTGCTCGACACCGGCTACGCGTCACACGCCAGTGCTCGAGCACGGGCAGATGTCGCAGATCGAACGTCCTGCGGTGGGCCCGGACAAGGATGCGCCGCCCAGGCGTCGTCGCCGACGCTGCACGGGCGGCGGGAGCGTGTCTCGGAGGAGGCCACGGATCCGTGGTCCCGGACCAGTGCGGGCATGACGAGGGCCCTGGAACCGTGCGGTTCCAGGGCCCTCGTGCGTCAGGCGGCTGCGCGCCCCGGTGTCGGGTCCAGGTCAGTCCTGGCCGAGCGTGCCGAGGTAGAGGCCGATGACCTTGTCGTCGTTGAGCAGCTCGCGGCCGGTGCCCGTGTGGGCGTCACGGCCCTGGTCGAGCACGTAGGCGCGGTCGCAGATCTGCAGGCAACGACGGGCGTTCTGCTCCACCATGATGACCGTCACGCCCGCCTTGTTGATGTCGGAGACGCGGATGAAGGCGTCGTCCTGACGGGCGGGGGAGAGGCCGGCCGAGGGCTCGTCGAGGAGCAGGACGTCAGGACGCATCATCAGCGCCCGAGACATCGCCACCATCTGCCGCTCTCCACCACTGAGGGAACCCGCCAGCTGGTTCATGCGGTCCTTCAGGGGCGGGAAGATGCCGGTGACGAACTCCAGGCCGTCCTTGACCGTCTGCGGACGCTGGTAGGCGCCCATCTCCAGGTTCTCCCGGATGGTCAGGGCGGGGAAGACGTTCTCGGTCTGGGGAACCAGGCCGACACCCTTGGCCACGAGCTTGTTGGCCTTGAGGTTGGTGATGTCCTCGCCCCGCAGGGTGATCGAGCCGGCGCGCACCGTGACCAGGCCGAAGATCGACTTGAGCAGGGTCGACTTGCCGGCACCGTTCGGGCCGATGATGCCGATGAGCTCACCCTCGTAGGCCACCAGGTTGGTGTCCGTGAGGATGTCGATCCCCGGCAGGTAGCCGGCGGTGACGTTCGTGGCCTTGACGACGACGTCGTCGCGGGCGGGGCCGGGCGCGCCGGCCGTGTCGAGAGCGGTGTCGGTGCTCATGAGATGCGCCTGCCTTCCTCGTCGTAGCGGCCGGTGATGACACCGATGTCGGCATCGAGGTGGCTGCCCAGGTAGGCGTCCACCACGGCGGGGTCCTGCATGACCTCGCGCGGCGGGCCCTCGGCCACGATGCGGCCCTCGGCCATCACGACGACCCAGTCCGCGATGTGGCGGACCATGTGCATGTCGTGCTCGACGAAGAGGACGGTCATGCCCTCCTTCTTGAGGTTGATGACGTGGTCCAGCAGCGACTGGACCAGCGCCGGGTTGACGCCCGCCATGGGCTCGTCCAGCAGGACGAACTCCGGGTCGGTCATGAGCGCGCGCGCCATCTCGAGGAGCTTGCGCTGACCGCCGGACAGGGCGGCGGAGAAGTCCGCGCGCTTGTCGTAGAGCTTGAACTTCTTCAGCAGCTCCAGCGCACGGACCTCGATCTCCTTCTCCTGGGAGCGCCAGAGGAAGGGGAAGACGCTGGCGAGGAAACGCTCACCCTTCTGACCGGTGGCCCCGAGCTTCATGCTCTCGAGCACCGTGAGGCGCTGCAGGACCTTGGTCAGCTGGAAGGTGCGCACCTGACCCCGGCGGGCGGCCTTCCAGGCGGGGATGCCTGCCAGCGAGCGGCCGTTGAAGGACCACTCGCCGGTGTCCGGCTGGTCGAAGCCGGAGAGCAGGTTGAACAGCGTCGTCTTGCCGGCACCGTTGGGACCGATCAGCGCCGTGATGGCGTTGCGCGGGATCTCCAGGTGCTCGACGTCGACGGCCTTGATGCCGCCGAACGAGCGGGAGATGTTGTCCGCGACGAGGATCGGGTCCTTCTTGGGCACACCGGGCGCGGCCGGGCCGGTCGCCAGGTCGTAGTCGTGGTGGACGTCGACGGTCGGCTCGACCTCGAGCGTCTCCACGACCTCGCCCTGCTCGTCGAGCACCGGGTCGCCGAAGTCACCGGTGTGGTCCACGACCTCGGCCTCGCCCTCGGGCTCGGTCCACGGCTCGTCGGCCGGGGTGCTGGTCTGGTCGTTACTTGACAAAGGTCATCTCCTTCTTGTTCCCGAGGAGGCCTTGCGGTCGGAAGGCGACCAGCAGCATCAGGGCGACACCCACGACGACGAACCGCAGGTTGCCGGCGGCGGTCGCGCTGATGGGCAGGTAGCCGGCGTTGGCGGCGGCCGGGAGGACGCCCGCCAGGAAGGCCATGAGCACCCAGTAGAGGATCGCCCCGAGGACCGGACCGAAGATCGTCGCGGCACCACCCAGGAGGAGGGCGGTCCAGACGAAGAACGTCAGGCTCGGCAGGTAGTACTGCGGGATGACCGCCGAGGGGAGGGCGATCACGACACCGCCGAGGGCGCCGAGGACACCGCCGATGATCAGGGCCTGCATCTTGTAGAGGAAGACGTTCTTGCCGAGCGAGCGCACGGCGTCCTCGTCCTCGCGGATGCCCTTGAGCACGCGGCCCCAGGGGCTGCGCATGAGCAGCCAGACGATCAGCACGGCCAGGGCGACCAGCAGCAGGCCGAAGAGGCGCGCCCACCAGCCCTGGTCGGTGTAGGTCCACGGGCCGATGCCGTAGGTGCCGGCCGGCAGCGGGTTGGCCGCACGGAAGGACTCGTGGTAGCCACCCAGGCCGTCCGCCGAGTTGGTGTACTCGTCGAACAGCTGCGTCTGGAGCAGCAGTCGGACGATCTCCGCGGCGGCGATGGTCACGATCGCCAGGTAGTCCGCCCGCAGGCGGAGCGTCGGGATGCCGAGGATGACGGCGAAGATGATCGCGCCGACGATGCTCACGCCGATGGCGGCCCACCAGGGGAAGCCGAACGAGAGGATCGAGATGGCGTAGCCGTAGGCCCCGATCGCCATGAAACCGGCCATACCGAAGTTGAGCAGGCCCGCGTAGCCGAAGTGAACGGCGAGGCCGATGGCGGCGAGCATGAACCCGATCGTCTCTGCCGACAGGATGAAGCTCGCGGTGTTGTTGAGGATCTGTCCCCAGTCCATCGCAGTGCCTCCCTTATCCGATTCGTGCCCGTCGGCCCAGGAGACCCTGGGGCCGGACGAGGAGGATGATGATGAGGACGCCGAGGGCTCCGACGTACTTGATGTCGGAGGGGATCCACAGGGTGGACACCTCGACCAGGACGCCGATGATCAGCGCGCCGACGAGGGCGCCGAAGGCGGTCCCCAGGCCGCCCAGGACGACCGCGGCGAAGATCAGCAGCAGGATCTGGACACCCATGTCCCACTTGATGCCGGGCCGGAAGTAGGCCCAGAGGATGCCCGACAGGCCGGCCAGGGCGCTGCCGGCGACCCAGACGATGCGGGTCACGGCGTCGACGTCGATACCGCTGGCGGCCGCCAGGGACCGGTTGTCCGAGACCGCGCGCGTGGCCTTGCCGGTGCGGGTCTTCAGCAGCCAGTAGGCGACGCCGAGCAGCACGACGAGGCTGACGGCCATGCTGATCATGTCGATCGTGCTCAGCTTGATCGGGCCGAGGATCTGGTGCTTGGGGCCACCGGCACCCGGCAGCTGCAGGGTGCCACCGCCGATGAAGAACTGGAAGACGTAGCGGCCGGCGAGCGACAGACCGATGGTGAGGATCATCAGCTGGACCAGACCGGTCCCGCGTCGCCGCAGGGGCCGCCAGATCGAGGCGTCGACCGCCCATCCCAGCGCTCCGCTGAGGATGACCGAGATGATGATCGCCAGCCAGATGGGCCAGTCGAGGAAGACACCGAAGACCAGGGCCATGACGGCGCCGAAGGTCACCATCTCCGCGTGGGCGAAGTTGGTCAGCCCGGTGGTGCCGAAGATCAGCGAGAGGCCGATCGCGGCGAGGGCGAGCTGCAGACCGAAGTTGAGGCCGTTCGTCAGCCGCTCCACGAACTGGTCGAAGAAGGACGTGGTCTCACGCACGCCCTCGCCCAGGAAGAAGTTGGCGGGCTGGAAGAACTGCGAGCCGTAGTTCACGGTCAGCGGGTTGTCACCGCTGACGATGATGCCTTCCGGCAGGCTCTCCTCGTCGATCAGGACCTCGTAGGGGTCGGTGGTCGGAACACCGATCCGGGCCTGGCCACGGTCGTTGGTGAGGGCTTCGGCCTCGTAGCCGCCTCCGCTCACGACGACCCGGGCGCCCGGGACGGGTTCGTTGTCGTTCTTGACGTTGACGGTGATGGCCTGGTCGTGCTCCTCGACGTTGACCTGGGATTGGTCGTCGGGGGACGCGGCCTGCGCAACGACAGGGGCGAACACCTGGAAGGCGAACAACGTCGCCAGCAGGAGACCGAGCTTTTGCACGGTGCTCCTGCCGCGATGGCGTTCCCGGTGTGGGGTGGTGGGCGGCACTGCTCCTCCAGCCTGGGGTCACGGGCAAGACTCCACGCACCCTCAGCGGTGCGTGGCTGGGGTGGAGCATAGGGGAACACCGTCCCGATCGATACACCCCGGTCTGTGCCGTATCCGGATCGTGACCTTCCGCAACCGGGGCGGTACGTCAAGCAGGCCCGTCTACCGCGGCTCGCACACCAGGATCGCCGTGCCGGGCACCAGCTCGCCCCGCAGCCGGCTCCAGCCACCCCAGACGTGGTCGCTCCCGGCGGGCCACTCCGGTTCGACGAGATCGACGAGGGAGAGCCCGGCGCCGGTGACCGCGCGCACCAGGTCACCCAGCGTGCGGTGGTGCTCGCTGTAGGTCACGGTGCCGTCCGAGGTCTCCTCGACGTAGGGGCGGCGGTCGAAGTAGGAGTGCGTGACGACGAGGCCCTCCTCGCCGGGGACGTCGGGCAGGGTCCAGCGCACGGGGTGCGGCAGCGAGAACGCGATCCTTCCGCCCGGGCGCAGCACGCGGGCCCACTCCTGCAGGGCCCCCTCGGCGTCCGGGACGAAGGCCAGCACGCCGTGCGCGGTGACGACCCGGTCGAAGCTGTCGGTGGCGAAGGGCAGCCGCGCGCCGTCGCACTGCACGTAGGCGGGGACAGCCCCCTCGCGGCGGGTGTCGATGCGGCGAGCCACCCGCAACATCCCGCCCGAGAGGTCGGTGGCCACGACGCGCGCGCCCTGGCCCGCGCACCACCGGCCGCCCTGGGCCGCGCCGGCGCCGAC
The DNA here is from genome assembly GCF_006716885.1 of Ornithinimicrobium humiphilum. Taxonomy (NCBI): domain Bacteria; kingdom Bacillati; phylum Actinomycetota; class Actinomycetes; order Micrococcales; family Ornithinimicrobiaceae; genus Ornithinimicrobium; species Ornithinimicrobium humiphilum. Next base: position 1,985,925 of record NZ_VFPU01000001.1, on the reverse strand, counting down.
CTCGAGGACGTCGAGGCCGCGCAGGTCGCCCAGCACGTGCAGGTCGTCCTCGGTCCAGCCCTCCGGCCCCCAGACGAGCGCGTCGTCGCCGAGGAAGCCGCCGTGCTCGTCGTAGTAGTCGTCGGCCTCAGCGTCCCACCAGGAGCGGCCGGCGCGCACCGAGTCCCCGTGGCCCACGGGGCGGCGGCTGACCCGGTCGGGCGACGGGGGAGGGGTGGGCAGCAGGCTCATCCCGTCAGTCTCGCAGGGGCGGCTTTGACCCGGGGGACCTGCCTCGATAGGGTGGTAAGGCGCGTCGCGTGCGCTCACGCGTGCCTACGGTCACCGCCCGGACATCCGGACGACCTCGGGGACGTCTCGTGCGCGGCTCCCGCTGCACCATCGTCCATCTTCATCATGTCCACAATCGGAGTCCCTACTACATGACTGCCACCACGGCCGACAAGGCCATCTCCCAGATCGCTGTCAACGACATCGGGTCTGAGGAGGAGCTGCTCGCTGCGATCGACGCGACGATCAAGAACTTCAACGACGGCGACATCGTCGAGGGGGTCATCGTCAAGGTCGACCGCGACGAGGTCCTGCTCGACATCGGCTACAAGACCGAGGGTGTCATCCCCTCGCGCGAGCTGGCCATCAAGCACGACGTCGACCCGTCCGAGGTCGTCTCGGTCGGCGACGAGGTCGAGGCCCTGGTCCTCCAGAAGGAGGACAAGGAAGGCCGCCTGATCCTGTCCAAGAAGCGTGCGCAGTACGAGCGTGCCTGGGGCTCCATCGAGCGCATCAAGGAGGAGGATGGCGTCGTCACCGGCACCGTCATCGAGGTCGTCAAGGGTGGCCTCATCCTCGACATCGGCCTGCGCGGCTTCCTGCCCGCGTCCCTCGTCGAGATGCGCCGCGTCCGCGACCTGCAGCCCTACGTCGGCAAGCAGATCGAGGCCAAGATCATCGAGCTGGACAAGAACCGCAACAACGTGGTCCTGTCCCGCCGCGCCTGGCTCGAGCAGACCCAGTCCGAGGTCCGCACGACCTTCCTCAAGGAGCTGCAGAAGGGCCAGGTCCGCTCCGGTGTGGTCAGCAGCATCGTCAACTTCGGTGCGTTCGTCGACCTGGGTGGCGGCGTGGACGGTCTGGTCCACGTCTCCGAGCTGTCCTGGAAGCACATCGACCACCCGGGCGAGGTCGTCGAGGTGGGCGACGAGGTCACCGTCGAGGTGCTCGACGTCGACATGGACCGCGAGCGCGTCTCGCTGTCGCTGAAGGCCACCCTCGAGGACCCGTGGCAGACCTTCGCGCGCACCCACGCCATCGGCCAGGTCGTGCCCGGCAAGGTCACCAAGCTCGTCCCGTTCGGTGCGTTCGTGCGCGTCGAGGACGGCATCGAGGGCCTGGTCCACATCTCCGAGCTGGCCGAGCGCCACGTGGAGCTGCCGGAGCAGATCGTCACCGTCGGTGCCGAGGTCTTCGTCAAGGTCATCGACATCGACCTGGAGCGTCGCCGCATCTCGCTGTCCCTCAAGCAGGCCAACGAGGCCGTCGCGGCCGAGTTCGACCCGACCCTCTACGGCATGGCCGCGGAGTACGACGAGCAGGGCAACTACAAGTACCCCGAGGGCTTCGACCCCGAGACCAACGAGTGGCTCGAGGGCTACGAGGCCCAGCGCGAGAAGTGGGAGAAGGAGTACGCCGACGCCCACGCCCGCTGGGAGGCCCACAAGGCCCAGGTCGAGGCTGCTGCCACCGCCGACGCCGAGGCCGGCGTCGAGGTCGCCCCGGCCGCCGCGTCCTACTCCTCGGAGTCGGACGACGAGGCCGCCGGCACCCTGGCTTCCGACGAGGCGCTGGCCGCGCTGCGTGAGAAGCTGACCGGCAACTGACGCACCCGGGCGCCTCGCGCGTCCGGCCGCACCTGGAGCCCGACCCCGTCCGCGGGGTCGGGCTCCTCGCGTCTCCAGGGGTATGCAGCGGCGCCGGCCGGTCGGGGTACGGTGCCCGGATGGCCCTCACCCTCGACGACGCCCGAGGCCGCGCGCGCATCGTGCGCGACGTGTCCTACGACCTCTTCCTCGACCTGAGGGAGGAGGACACCTTCCTCGCCCGGAGCACGGTCCGCTTCGCGGCGGAGCCCGGGAGCGGGACCTTCCTCGACCTCCAGCACGCCTCCGAGGTGCGCGTGGAGCTCAACGGCCGCCAGCTGCCGGAGGAGGTGCACGCGGGGGACCGCGTCGCGCTCCCGGGCCTCGAGGCCGACAACCTCGCCGTCGTCGAGGCCCGCCTGCCCTACGTCACCGACGGCGACGGCATGAACCGCTTCGTCGATCCGGCGGACGGCGCGGTCTACCTCGGCTGCTACGGCGGCATGGACGTCGCACGGCGGGTCTTCGCCTGCTTCGACCAGCCCGACCTCAAGGCGCCCTTCACCCTGACCGTGGCCGCTCCCGAGGGCGCGGTCGTGATCTCCAACGGCCGGTGCGACGAGCCGGACGCCGAGGGCACCTGGAGCTTCCCGGCCACGCCGCCCGTCGCGACCTACCTCGTCGCGGTCTGCGTCGGCCCGTTCGCCTCCCGCACCTGGGAGTCGGGGGGCCAGCGGTTCGGCTGGCACTGCCGCGCCTCGCTCGCGGCCGACCTCGACCGTGACCTGCCGCAGCTGCGGCTGGTCACCGAGGCCGCCTTCGCCTACTACGCGGAGCGCTTCACCGAGCCCTACGCCTTCTCCGACTACGACCAGGTCTTCGTCCCGGGGCACAACTGGGGTGCCATGGAGACGCCGGGCGTGGTGACCTTCCGTGACGAGCTGCTGCCGCCCGGGGTGACCGACCCCGCCCTGGCCCGCCGTCGCGCGATGACGATCGCGCACGAGATGGCCCACATGTGGTTCGGCGATCTCGTGACCTTCCGCTGGTGGGAGGACACCTGGCTCAACGAGTCCTTCGCCGACTACATGGGCTTCCTGGTCGGCGGTGTCGCGCTGCCGGGGGAGAACGCGCTGGCGGAGTTCGACATCTCCCGCAAGGCCGGCGGCTACGCGGCCGACGCCCGTCCCACCTCGCACCCGGTCGCCCCGCTGCCGGAGGACGTGCCGGACGTGGACGCGGCGTTCAAGAACTTCGACCCCATCTCCTACGCCAAGGGCAACTCGTGCCTGCGCCAACTGGCCTTCTGGCTGGGGGAGGAGACCTTCTTCCGCGGCGTCGACCGTCACCTCTCGCGCCACCGCTTCGGGACCGCGACGCTGGAGGACCTCGTCGGCGCCCTCCAGGAGGAGACCGACCGCGACGTCACCGGCTGGGCCGAGGCATGGCTGCGCACCACCGGCCACGACACGCTCCGGGTCGTGCGCTGCGAGGGCCCCGACGGTGGCACCGTGCTGCGCCGCGAGGGCAGCCGGCCCCACCGCGTCCGGGTCACGGGCTACGACCGGTCCGGCTCCGACGGGCTGGACCGGGCCTGGGAGGAGGTCGTCGACCTCGCGGACGCCGACGTCCCGCTCCCGGACGCCGAGCTCGTGGTGCCGAACAGCACAGGTGACACCTTCGCCCGCGTGGACCTCGACGAGCGGTCCCGGACGGCGGTCGCCGACCTGCTGCGGGCCGTCCCCGACGAGCACCCCCGCATCCTGCTGTGGGCGACCCTCCTCGACGAGGCGGCCCGCGCCCTGCTCCCCGCCGACGAGCTGGTCGCGCTCGTCGAGCAGCACCTGCCGGGGGAGCGGGCCACCGTCGTGCTCGAGCACGTCCTCACCCGGTCCGCCGGCCTCGTGAGGGGGCGCGCGCTCCCGGCCGAGGTGCCCGTCCTGCTCGAGCGGCTCAGCCAGGTCGCCCTCCACCTCCTCCACCGGGCCGACACCCCGGATCCCGTGGTCCAGACGGCCGTCTCCGTCGTCGTCTCGAGCACGACCGACCCCGGGCTGCTGCGGGCCTGGCTCCGGGAGGGCGGCCCACGCGGCGCGCTGACCCCGACGCAGCGCTGGGACGCCCTGGTGCGCCTCTCGACGCTCGGGGAGGACACCGCCCCGCTCGTCGAGACCGAGCTCGCCGCCGACTCCTCCAGCAGCGCCCGCCTCGCCGCCCTGTCGGCCGCAGCCGCGGTGCCGGACGTCGCGGCCAAGGCGGACGCGCTCGACCGGCTCGTCGCCGAGGGCACCTCCAACCGCGAGATCGTCGCGCTGGCGCGCGGGCTCTGGTCGGCCGAGCAGCGTGACCTCGTCGACCCGTTGGTCCCGACGTTCCTGGAGCAGGCCCCGGCCGTCGCGCGTCGCGGCCAGGCCCTCGGCCTCGTCGTCGGGCGGGCCACCCCCGGGTTCCGCTGGCGCGCGGAGCACCTGGCGGCCCTCGAGGCGGTCCTCGACGCCGGCGACCTGCCGCCCGTCCTGGCGCGCACCTGGGCCGACGTCCTGCACGACCAGCGGCAGGCGGACGGGACGGCCGGCTGAGCGAGGACCGGCCGGCCCGGGCGGGGCAGCGCGGACGGGAAGGGTCTGTCGGTGCCAGGCGTTAGCGTGAACGTATGAGACCCACGACCGACCTCCAGCGCACGGTCAACCCCTTCCGCGTCGTCTCGGAGTTCCAGCCCAGCGGTGACCAGCCGCGGGCCATCGCCGACCTCGCCGAGCGCATCAAGCGGGGCGAGCAGGACGTGGTCCTCCTGGGCGCGACCGGCACCGGCAAGTCGGCCACGACCGCCTGGCTCGTCGAGCAGGTGCAGCGACCCACCCTCGTCATGGCACCCAACAAGACGCTCGCGGCCCAGCTCGCCAACGAGTTCCGCGAGCTGCTCCCGCACAACGCGGTCGAGTACTTCGTCTCCTACTACGACTACTACCAGCCCGAGGCCTACGTCCCCCAGACGGACACCTACATCGAGAAGGACTCCTCGATCAACGACGAGGTGGAGCGATTGCGCCACTCGGCGACCAACAGCCTGCTCACCCGCCGCGACGTCGTCGTCGTGGCCTCGGTGTCCTGCATCTACGGCCTGGGCACCCCGCAGGAGTACGTCGACCAGATGGTGCGTCTCACGGTGGGCCAGACCATCGAGCGCGACGAGCTGCTGCGCCAGTTCGTGCGTATGCAGTACACCCGCAACGACATGGCCTTCTCCCGCGGCACCTTCCGCGTCCGCGGCGACACCGTCGAGATCATCCCGCAGTACGAAGAGCTCGCGGTCCGGGTCGAGTTCTTCGGCGACGAGATCGAGAGCATCTACACGCTGCACCCGCTCACGGGCGAGGTCGTGCGCCAGGAGCAGGAGATGTACGTCTTCCCGGCCTCGCACTACGTCGCCGGTCCGGAGCGGATGGAGCGGGCCATCAGCCGCATCGAGGCCGAGCTCGAGCAGCAGCTGGCGAAGTTCGAGCGCGAGGGCAAGATGCTGGAGGCCCAGCGGCTGCGCATGCGCACCACCTACGACATCGAGATGATGCGCCAGGTGGGGTCCTGCTCCGGCATCGAGAACTACTCCTCGCACATCGACGGCCGCGGGCCCGGGACCGCCCCCAACTGCCTCCTCGACTACTTCCCGGAGGACTTCCTCCTCGTCATCGACGAGTCGCACGTGACCGTGCCGCAGATCGGCGCGATGTACGAAGGCGACATGTCGCGCAAGCGGACCCTCGTCGAGCACGGCTTCCGGCTGCCCAGCGCGATGGACAACCGGCCCCTGAAGTGGGAGGAGTTCCTCGAGCGCATCGGCCAGACCGTCTACCTCTCCGCGACGCCGGGGGACTACGAGATGGCCAAGGCCGACGGGGTCGTCGAGCAGATCATCCGCCCGACCGGCCTGGTGGACCCCGAGGTGGTGCTCAAGCCCACCAAGGGCCAGATCGACGACCTGCTGCACGAGATCGGCGAGCGGACGGCCCGTGACGAGCGCGTCCTGGTCACCACGCTGACCAAGAAGATGGCCGAGGACCTCACCGACTACCTGCTCGACAAGGGGGTCCGGGTGCGCTACCTGCACTCCGAGGTCGACACCCTGCGCCGTGTCGAGCTGCTGCGCGAGCTGCGGCTCGGCGAATACGACGTCCTGGTCGGCATCAACCTGCTCCGTGAGGGTCTCGACCTGCCCGAGGTGTCGCTCGTGAGCATCCTCGACGCCGACAAGGAGGGCTTCCTCCGGTCGGCACGCTCGTTGATCCAGACCATCGGGCGCGCGGCCCGCAACGTCTCGGGCCAGGTGCACATGTATGCCGACACGGTCACCCCGTCGATGCAGGAGGCCATCGAGGAGACCAACCGGCGCCGCGAGAAGCAGCTCGCCTACAACGCCGAGCACGGCATCGACCCCACGCCGCTGCGCAAGAAGATCGCCGACATCACCGACATGCTCGAGCGGGAGGACGCCGACACCGAGACCCTCATGGGCAGCGGGCGTCGCCAGTCGCGCGGCACCGGCCGGGGCCGCGGGGCCGCCGCGTCGGTCGGCACCTCGGTGCTCGACCGCCGCTCGACCGACCAGCTGCCGGCGACCGAGCTCGCCCAGCTCATCCACGAGCTGACCGAGCAGATGCACCAGGCGGCGACGGACCTCCACTTCGAGCTCGCGGCGCGCCTGCGCGACGAGATCGGCGACCTCAAGCGGGAGCTGCGGCAGATGCGCGAGGCCACCGGCTAGGGACGCGCCGCCGATCCGTGGCCGGGCGCCGCGGAAGTCCTCCTGTGCGAGAATGACACGCGTCCATCGGAGGGGAGTATCCCCGGCGGCCACCTCGTCAGGACGGCACGGCCCCAGCCGCCGTGCCCGGGGAGCCGGCACCGACCAGGACCCTCCGGGGCCCGCGGTGTGGGAGAGACCTCCGGTCGTCCCCTGACCGGAAGGTGCCCTGCATGAGCATCCCCTCGTGGGTGTGGATCGTCACCCTCGTCGTCGTCGTCGTGGTCTTCGCGTTCGACCTCCTCGTCCTCGGGCGGCGCCCGCACGAGCCGTCGCGGCGGGAGGTCAGCATCGCGCTCGGCGTCTACATCGCGGCGGCCGTCCTCTTCGGCCTGGGCGTCTGGGTCTTCAGCGGAGGGCAGCACGCCGGTGAGTTCTTCGCGGGCTGGTTGACGGAGTACTCGCTGTCGATCGACAACCTCTTCATCTTCCTCATCATCATGGCCAAGTTCGGCGTGCCGAGGAAGTACCAGCAGTTCGCGCTGATGGTGGGGATCGTCATGGCGCTCGTCATGCGTGGCATCTTCATCCTCGTCGGCGCGGCGGCCATCAACCAGTGGTCGTGGATCTTCTACATCTTCGGTGCCTTCCTCATCTACACCGCGGTGAAGCTGGCCAAGGAGAACATCGGCCACGGCGAGGAGGACGACGAGGACTTCCAGGAGAACGCCCTGCTCCGGGCGATCGAGAAGCGCTTCCCCGTCACCCAGTCGTGGGACCACGGCACCAGGTTGCGGGCGCTCGAGAACGGCAAGCGGGTGCTCACCCCGATGGCCATCGTCGTCATCGCGCTGGGCACCACCGACCTGCTCTTCGCGCTCGACTCCATCCCCGCGATCTTCGGCCTGACCCAGGAGCCCTACCTGGTGCTGATGGCCAACGTCTTCGCGCTCATGGGTCTGCGCCAGCTCTACTTCCTGCTCGGCGACCTGCTCAAGCGCCTCGTCTACCTGGGCCTCGGCCTGGCCGTGCTGCTCGCCTTCATCGGGGTCAAGCTCATCCTCCACGCCCTGCACGAGAACGAGCTGCCGTTCATCAACGGCGGCGAGCACGTCCCGGTCTGGGACATTCCGATCTGGTTCTCGCTCGGCGCCATCCTGGTCATCCTCGGCGTCACCGCCATCGCCAGCCTGGCGCGGACCCGAGGCAAGCGCCGCGCCGCCGCCCGGCGGGGCGAGCCGCAGGACTGAGGACCGACACCCGGGGCGGCCGCCCGGACCGGCGGGGAGGTCTCAGCCGGCCGACGCGCTGTCGAGGTGCCCGCCGTCGCCGGGGTCGGCGTTGGGGGTGCCGCCCCCGCGGCTGGTGGGCCGCCCGAGGACCAGCACGCTCGCGACGACGACCAACGCCATACCCCCGACCTGGACCCACGAGAGCACCTGACCGAGCACGAGCAGGCCGGCCAGCGCGGCTGCGGCGGGCTCCAGGCTGAGCATCACGCCGAAGGTGCCGGCCGACAGGCTCCGGAGCGCCATGAGCTCCAGGCTGTAGGGGATGGCCGAGGAGAGCAGGGCGATGCCCAGACCCCGGGCCAGGGCCTCCGTGGTCCAGAGCGCCGAGCCCGCGGTGACCAGGCCCACGGGCAGGGTCAGGACCGCCCCGATGATCATGCACAGCGCGATGCCGTCCAGGCCGGCGAAGCGCGCCCCGGTGTGCCGGCTGAGGACGATGTAGGCCGACCAGCACGCGCCCGCGGCCAGGGCCAGCAGGATGCCCACCAGGTCGAGCTCGGCCCAGGGGGTGGTCAGCGCCTCCGAGATGAGCACCACGCCCACGAGCGCAGCGGCGACGGCGCCCAGGTCACGCGCTCGTCGGGACAGGACGGCCGCCAGGGCCAGGGGGCCGAGGAACTCGATCGTCACCGCGACCCCGATGGGGAGCCGGGTCAGGCTGCCGTAGAACGTCAGGTTCATCGCGGTGAGGGCCAGCGCGAAGAGCAGCACCACGGCCCAGTCGGAGCGGCTGCGGCCCCGGACCCGCGGCCGCACGACCGCCACGAGGATCAGCGCGGCCAGCCCCAGGCGCAGCGCCACGGAGCCGAACACGCCGACCAGCGGCAGGAGGGTCGCCGCGAGGGCACCGCCGAGCTGCACCGATCCCACGGCGAGCAGGACGAGCACGACGGGGTGCGCCCCGCCCGGTCGACGGGACGCCAGGACGGAGCCGCTCACCAGCCGCGGGCCCGCCAGCTGCCCAGCTGCGGCCGCTCGCGACCCAGCACGGTGTTGTCGCCATGGCCGGGCAGGACGAGCGCGGTGTCGTCGTAGACGCCGAAGACGCGCGCCTCGAGGTCGTCCATGAGCGAGGTGAAGTCCTCGGGCGCCCGCGTCCTGCCCGGGCCGCCCGGGAAGAGGCTGTCACCCGTGAAGAGCACCGTGCGGGGCACGTCGCCGCCGGCCGTCAGCGCGAGGGCGACCGATCCGGGCGTGTGCCCGCGCAGACCGACGACGTCGAGGACGAGGTCCCCCACGCGCACGGTGTCGCCGTCCTCGAGCCGCCGGTCCGCGGGCACCGGGAGGGCGTCGGCGTCGTCCGCGCCCGCGAGGGTGGTCGCTCCGGTGGCGGCCACCACCTCGGGCAGGGCCCGGTGGTGGTCCCAGTGCTGGTGGGTCGTCACCAGCTGGCCCAGCGTCGTGCTGCCGTCCGCCGAGGTGCTGCGGAGCAGGTCGAGGATCCGGTCCGCGTCGTCGGCGGCGTCGACGAGCAGCCGCTCGCCGGTGGCCGTGCAGGTCAGCAGGTAGACGTTGTTGTCCATCTCGGACACGCTGAGCTTGTGCACCGTCGCACCGGCCAGGTCCAGCCGCCAGGGCGCGCTCCCGGGGGTGACGTGGCCGCGGTCGTCGTCGCCAGGATCGCTCATGCGCGCGAGTCTACGGTTCGGACCCTCCCAGCACCCGGGTGGCCGCCACCACGAGCTCGTCCTCAGAGCGGACCCGCGCCGCGGTGTGCGCGTCGGGCCTGACCAGCCACAGGTCGCCCGGCTCCCACGCCAGCCCGGCGCGGACCGGGTCCCCGCCCGGCAGGGACGAGAGGTCGAGAGCGGCCAGCGGCACCTGCGGAGGCAGCGTCCGTCGCAGGACCGCCAGCGCCCGGGCCGCGGTGCCGGGGGCATCGGCGAGCACCGACAGCCGTCCCCGGACCAGCGCGCGCAACCGGCTGCCGGGAGAGGCCGCGTCACCCGGAGTCCCGTGCACGGCCGAGTCCGGCACGATGACGCCGGGCACCGGTGCCGGAGGGGCCCCGCGCGGGGGCCGGCCCGGCCACGGACGCGACGGATCGGGCGTCGTGAGCGGGGAGTCGACGTACCAGAAGGACTCGTAGAGCCGTCCGGAGTCGATCTGCGACCGGGCCGCGGCGTCGTCGACCGCCCGGTCCAGCACCTGCTGCCGCCTCGCCCTCCTCTCCGGCGACCTCGGCACCAGGAAGTCCATCGTCGCGGTCGTCACCTCGAGGTTCTCGCGGGCCGCCGCGACCCGCTCGGCCTCGTAGCTGTCGAGCAGCGACGGGGGAGCCCACCCACGGAGCACGGCCGCGAGCTTCCACGCCAGGTTGTCCACGTCGGCGACGCCGGCGTTGAGCCCCCGCCCGGGACCTGCTCCTCGCCGTGCGCGGTGCGGACACCGAGCGTGACGCCGTCGGCGTCCTGCGTGATGACCTGCACCTCGTGCCCCCAGCGGACGTCGACGAGCGGCTCCGCCTCGAGGAGCGCGTCCAGCACCTCCTCGGTGCGGGCCTGGGAGATGTTGACGAACGGGGGGAGCGGGCTGTCGCCCGGGTCCGGCAGGTCGAGGGCGAAGAGGTCGCGGTCGCGGTAGAAGGTCCGGGCGCGCCGCCAGGTCAGGCCCTCGCGCACGATCGTCGTGGCGCCGCACCACGACCACACGTCGAGCACGTCGCGCTGCTGGCAGATCAACCGGCTGCCCACCGGCTCGCGCCGCTGCCGGGCCTCCAGCACGGTCACCGGTATGCCGTAGCGCGCCAGCAGCAGGGCGGCGGTCTGCCCGACGGGGCCGGCACCGACCACGAGGACGCGCTCGTCCGGCGGGAGGGGCTCCAGGGTCCCGCCCGCCGTGACGACCGCCCTACCGGCCACCAGGCGCTCCTTCCGGGAGCGACGCACGGCACCCGGGTGGTGTCACGCCGTCGGCAACCCCAGGACCTCAGGGTATGCCGTTCCGCCGGCCGGTGGGGAGGTCCCACCGGCCGGCGGTCGAGGCGGTCCGGTCGGGCGGGCCCGACCGGGGCCGTCAGACGGTCAACGGACGGTCCGTCGAGCGGATCGGGGCCGGCAGGGTCGTGCTCCCGGTGAGGTAGCGGTCCACCGCGGCCGCGGCCGCCCGGCCCTCGGCGATCGCCCACACGATGAGCGACTGACCGCGTCCGCAGTCGCCCGCCGCGAAGACGCCCTCGAGCGGGGTCGCGAACTGCGCGTCGCGCTCGTAGGTGTTGCGGGGGGTGCGGGGGAGCAGCTCGGCGGGGGCGGCCGATTCGTCCGGCCCGACGAAGCCCATGGCCAGCAGCACGAGCTGCGCCGGGATGTCGCGCTCGGTGCCGGGCACGATCTCGACGCGACCGCCGCTGAGCCGGGCGTCGGCCATCCGGACGCCGCTCACGCGGCCGTCGGTGCCGAGGATCTCGACGGTCGAGACGCCGAAGGCTCGGTCGCCGCCCTCCTCGTGCGCCTCGGAGACCTTGTAGAGCATCGGGTAGGTCGGCCAGGGCTGGTCGGCCGGACGCTCGGTCGGGGGCGTGGGGAGGATCTCCAGCTGCAGGACGCTCCTCGCACCGTGCCGGTGGGCGGTGCCGAGGCAGTCGGCCCCGGTGTCGCCGCCGCCGATGATGACGACGTCCTTGCCCTCGGCGTCGATGCCCCGCGCCGCGCCGAGCGCCTCGCGGTTGGCGGGGACCAGGTAGTTCATCGCCGCGTGCACGCCGTCGAGGTCGGCGCCGGGCACGTCGAGCATCCGCGGGACGGTCGACCCGGTGGCCAGGACGACGGCGTCGAAACGCTCCCGCAACTCGTCCAGCGACAGGTCGTCGGGCCCGTCGCCGCCGATCGTCACGCCGGTGACGAAGCGGATGCCCTCGCCGCGCAGCTGGACGAGGCGCCGGTCGAGGACCGACTTCTCCATCTTGAACTCGGGGATGCCGTAGCGGAGCAGGCCGCCGACGGCGTCCGAACGCTCGTAGACCACGACCGTGTGCCCGGCGCGGCCGAGCTGCTGGGCGGCGGCCAGGCCGGCGGGACCGGAGCCCACGACGGCGACGGTGCGGCCGCTCAGCCACTCGGGCTCTTGCGGCGTGACGCGGCCGTTGGAGAAGGCCCGGTCGATGATCGAGACCTCGATCTGCTTGATCGTCACCGGCGGCTGGTTGATCCCCAGCACGCAGGCCGTCTCGCACGGCGCGGGGCACAGCCGCCCGGTGAACTCCGGGAAGTTGTTGGTCGCGTGCAGCCGCTCGATCGCGTCGGCGAAGTTGGCCCGACGGGTGTGGTCGTTCCACTCCGGGATGAGGTTGCCCAGCGGGCAGCCGGTGTGGCAGAAGGGGATGCCGCAGTCCATGCAGCGGCTCGCCTGGCGCTGCAGGACCTTGGTCTCCTGCTCGCCGTGCACCTCCTTCCAGTCCTGGATGCGGACCGGCACCGGGCGGCTGGGGCGGTTCTCCCGCTCCCGGTAGGTCAGGAAGCCTTTGGGGTCAGCCATGCGAGTCCTCCAGGATGAGCTGCCAGGCGTGCGGGCCGTTGGGGTCCTCGCCGCGCTCCTCCACCTCGCGGCGGATGCGCAGGACGCTCGCGTACTGGCGGGGGGTGATGACGGTGATGCGCTGCGCCCAGTCGTCGTCGGCGAGCAGGGCGGCGGCGGTGCTGCTGCCCGTGAGCTCGAGGTGCTCGGCGATCAGCGCGCGGACCTCCTCCACGTGCCCGGTCTCGGTCAGCGGGTCGAGGTGCAGGTCCTTGCCGGCGGCGGCCAGCGGGTTGACGAGGGCGGGGTCGAGGTCGAGCACGAAGGCCGTGCCGCCCGACATGCCGGCGCCGATGTTCCGGCCGGTCGGGCCCAGGATGAGGGCCCGGCCGCCGGTCATGTACTCGAGGGCGTGGTCGCCCACACCCTCCACGACCGCGGTCGCGCCGGAGTTGCGGACGCAGAAGCGCTCGCCGACCGTGCCCCGCAGGTTGACCTGGCCGGACGTCGCGCCGTAGCAGATGACGTTGCCGGCGATGACCTGGTCGCCGTCCAGCGGCGCCACCTCCGGCGGGCGGACGACGATCCGGCCGCCCGAGAGGCCCTTGCCCACGAAGTCGTTGGCGTCGCCCACCAGACGCAGGGTCACGCCCCGCGGCAGGAAGGCGCCGAAGGACTGGCCGGCGGAGCCGGTGAAGGTCAGGTCGATCGTGCCGTCCGGCAGGCCGTCCGGCCCGGCCGCGCGGGTGACGTGGTGCCCGAGCAGGGTGCCGACCGTGCGGTTGACGTTGGTCACCGGGAAGGACGCGGTGACCGGCGTGCCGTCCTCGAGGGCCGGTCGCGCGGCCTCGACGAGCTGGTTGTCCAGCGCCGCCTCCAGGCCGTGGTCCTGGGGGACCGCGCTGCGGCGGGAGGCCCCCTCGGGCAGGTCCGGCACGTGCAGGACCGGGGCCAGCTCCAGGCCCTGCGCCTTCCAGTGCTCCAGGGCCCTGGAGGTGTCGAGCAGGTCGGCGCGACCGATGACCTCGTCCAGGCTGCGGTAGCCGAGCGAGGCCAGGAGCTCGCGCACCTGCTGGGCGATGAACTCGAAGAAGGTGACCACGTGCTCGGCCTTGCCGGTGTAGCGGTCGCGCAGCTCGGGGTTCTGCGTCGCGACGCCGACGGGGCAGGTGTCGAGGTGGCAGACCCGCATCATCACGCAGCCGGACACCACCAGCGGGGCGGTGGCGAAGCCGAACTCCTCGGCGCCGAGCAGGGCCGCGACGAGCACGTCCCGCCCGGTCTTGAGCTGGCCGTCGCACTGCACGACGATCCGGTCACGCAGCCCGTTGAGCAGCAGCGTCTGCTGCGTCTCGGCCAGGCCGAGCTCCCACGGGGTGCCCGCGTGCTTGAGCGAGGTGAGCGGGCTGGCGCCGGTACCGCCGTCGTGGCCGGAGATGAGGACGACGTCCGACTTGGCCTTGGCCACGCCCGCCGCCACGGTGCCGACGCCGACCTGGCTGACGAGCTTGACGTGGATGCGCGCCCGGGGGTTGGCGTTCTTGAGGTCGTGGATGAGCTGCTTGAGGTCCTCGATCGAGTAGATGTCGTGGTGGGGCGGGGGCGAGATGAGCCCGACGCCCGGCGTGGAGTGCCGGGTCTTCGCCACCCACGGGTAGACCTTGCCGGGGGGCAGCTGGCCGCCCTCGCCCGGCTTGGCTCCCTGGGCCATCTTGATCTGGATGTCGTCGGCGTGGGTCAGGTAGGCCGAGGTGACGCCGAACCGGCCCGAGGCCACCTGCTTGATCGCCGAGCGACGCTCGGGGTCGAGCAGGCGCTCGACGTCCTCGCCGCCCTCACCGGTGTTGGACTTGCCGCCCAGCCGGTTCATCGCGATCGCGAGGGTCTCGTGCGCCTCCTGGGAGATGGAGCCGTAGGACATGGCACCGGTCGCGAAGCGCGTGACGATCGAGCTGATCGGCTCGACCTCCTCGATCGGCACCGGCTCCCGGTCGGGACGCAGCGAGAACAGCCCGCGCAGGGTCATCAGCCGCTCGGACTGGTCGTCCACCAGCTGCGTGTACTGCTGGAAGACGTCGTAGCGCTGCGCCTTCGTCGAGTGCTGCAGGCGGAAGACCGCCTCGGGGGAGAAGAGGTGCGGCGGACCCTCCCGGCGCCACTGGTACTCGCCACCGATGTCGAGGGTGCGGTGGTAGGGCGGGATGCCCGAGAGGGGGTAGGCCGTGGCGTGCCGCAGCGCGACCTCCTGGGCGAGCACCTCGAGCCCGACCCCGTCGATCTGGCTGGTCGTGCCGGTGAACCACCGGTCGACCAGCTCGCGGGACAGGCCCACGGCCTCGAAGGTCTGCGCGCCGCGGTAGGAGGCGATGGTGGAGATGCCCATCTTGGACATCACCTTGAGCACGCCCTTGCCCAGCGCCTTGATGAGGTTGCGGATCGCGACGTCGGGGTCGAGCCCGTCCAGCTGCTTGCCGGCCGAGCACAGCGTCTCCACCGACTCCATGGCGAGGTAGGGGTTGACCGCGGCGGCGCCGTAGGCGACGAGCAGGGCCACGTGGTGCACCTCGCGGACGTCGCCGGCCTCGACGAGCAGGCCGACCCGGGTGCGGGTGTTGTTGCGGACCAGGTGGTGGTGGACCGCGCTGGTCAGCAGCAGCGACGGGATCGGCGCGTGCTCGCGGTCGGCGTGCCGGTCGGAGAGGACGACGAAGAAGGCGCCGGCCTCGACGGCCGCGTCCACCTCGGCGCAGATCTCCTCCAGGCGGCTCTCGAGCGCGGCGGCGCCGCCGTCGACGCGGTAGAGGCCGCGGACCACGGTCGCGCCGAGGTCCTGGTGCCCGGAGATGTTGAGGCGGCGCAGCTTGGCCAGCTGGTCGTTGTCGATGACGGGGAAGTCCAGGACGACCTGGCGGGCGTGCGCCGGGGTCTCCTCGAGCAGGTTCGGCTCCGGGCCGGTCGAGCCGACGAGGGAGGTGACGATCTCCTCGCGGATCGCGTCGAGCGGCGGGTTGGTGACCTGCGCGAACGCCTCGACGAAGTAGTCGAAGAGCAGGCGCGGCCGGTCGGAGATGGCTGCGATGGGCGTGTCGGTGCCCATCGCGCCGATGGGCTCGGTGCCGCTCTGCGCCATCGGCGCGAGCAGGATGCGCAGCTCCTCCTCGGTGTAGCCGAAGATCTGCTGACGGCGGGCCACGGACGCGTGGGTGTGCCGGACGTGCACCTGGTCGGGCAGGGTCTCCAGGCGGACCAGGTTGGCGTCGAGCCACTCGCGGTAGGGGGCGCGGGCGGCGAGCTCGCGCTTGAGCGCGTCGTCGTCGACGATCTCGCCCTTCGCGAGGTCGACGAGGAACATGCGGCCGGGCTTGACGCGACCCTTGCGCACGACCTTCTCGTCGGGGATCGGCAGCAGACCGGTCTCGGAGCCGAGCACGACCAGGCCGTCGTCGGTCACCCAGTAGCGGGACGGGCGCAGGCCGTTGCGGTCGAGGACGGAGCCGACGAGGGTGCCGTCGGTGAAGACCAGGTTGGCCGGGCCGTCCCAGGGCTCCATGAGCATCGAGTGGTACTCGTAGAACGCCTGGACGTCGGGGTCGATGGTGGCGTGGTTCTCCCACGCCTCCGGGATCATCATGAGCACCGCGTGGGGGAGCGACCGGCCGCCCAGGTGCAGCAGCTCCAGGACCTCGTCGAAGGTCGCCGAGTCACTGGCCTCGGGCGTGCAGATCGGCAGCGCGTCGGCGAGCGGACCGGGGAAGGCGTCGCTCTCCAGGCGCGACTGGCGCGCGTTCATCCAGTTGCGGTTGCCCTTGACGGTGTTGATCTCGCCGTTGTGGGCGATCATCCGGTAGGGGTGGGCCAGCGGCCACGACGGGAAGGTGTTGGTGGAGAAGCGCGAGTGCACGACCGCGAGGGCGCTCGCGTAGCGCGCGTCGAGCAGGTCCGGGAAGTAGGCCGGCAGCTGGTCGGTGGTGAGCATCCCCTTGTAGGTGATGGTGCGCGAGGACAGCGAGACGGGGTAGGCCGCGGTGCGCCGCTCGATCCGCTTGCGGGCCAGCCACACCCGACGCTCGAGGTCGAGGCCGCTCTCGGTCGCCGCCTCGCCCGCGCCGGTGACGAACAGCTGGCGCATGACGGGCATGACGGACAGGGCGGTGGGACCGACCATGTCGGAGACGACGGGGACGTCGCGCCACCCGAGCACCTGCAGGCCGGAGGCGGCGACGATCTCGTCGACCTCGGCCTGCACCGCGTCGGCGGAGTCGGCGGGCAGGAAGACGATGCCCGCGGCGTAGCGGCCCTGCTCGGGCAGCTCGAAGGGCAGTTCGTCGCGGAAGAAGGCGTCCGGCAGCTGGGTGAGGATCCCGGCGCCGTCGCCGGTGTTCTCCTCGGAGCCGACGGCACCGCGGTGGTCGAGGTTGTGCAGCGCGGTCAGCGCCTGCTGCACGACCGAGTGGCGGGGAACCCCGTCGAGCATCGCCACGAAGGCGACACCGCAGGCGTCGTGCTCGTGGGCGCCGTCGTAGAGCCCCTGGCCCGGTGGGCCGGAGACGGCGGAACGCGTGTACGTCGTCGAGGACATGTGTGTTCCCGATCTGGAGGGGCAACCATGGGGCGCCGGACGGAACGTGCGGGCGGCGCTGCCCGACGAGGGATCTGGAGCAGCATACATATGCAGGGGTGTGCATGAAAAGGACAGTCGGTCGGGTGTGTCAGGAGAGCGACCTACCATGAACCCCGTGCCGTCTCCCTCCGTCCACCCGACCGCGCCCGTCCGCCCGCGCCACGACCGGATCGAGGTGCGCGGCGCTCGCGAGCACAACCTCAAGAACGTCTCCGTCGACATCCCGCGCGACTCCCTCGTCGTCTTCACCGGGCTGTCCGGCTCCGGCAAGTCCAGCCTCGCGTTCGACACCATCTTCGCCGAGGGGCAGCGCCGCTACGTCGAGTCGCTGTCGGCCTACGCCCGGATGTTCCTCGGCCAGCTCGACAAGCCCGACGTCGACTTCATCGAGGGCCTCTCGCCCGCGGTCTCCATCGACCAGAAGTCGACCAACCGCAACCCGCGGTCGACCGTCGGCACCATCACCGAGGTCTACGACTACCTGCGACTGCTCTACGCCCGTGTCGGGCGCCCGCACTGCCCGGTCTGCGGCGAGCCGGTCGAGCGCCAGACCGCCCAGCAGATCGTCGACCGCCTCCTCGAGCTGCCCGAGGGCGTCCGCTTCCAGCTGCTCGCCCCCGTCGTGCGCGGCCGCAAGGGCGAGTTCGTCGACCTCTTCTCCGAGCTCCAGGCCTCCGGCTTCGCCCGCGCGCGGGTCGACGGCGAGGTCGTCCAGCTCGCGACGCCGCCCACCCTGGAGAAGCAGCGCAAGCACACCATCGAGGTGGTGGTGGACCGGCTGGTCTCCAAGCGCGGCGCCGACGGCACCCCCGACAGCTCCCACCTGCGCCGGCTCACCGACTCGGTCGAGACCGCGATGCGGTTGGCCGACGGCATCGTGCTCGCCGAGTTCGTCGACGTCCCCGCCGACGGGGCGGACGCCGGCTCGCGCCCCGCGCCGCTCGACGCCGAGGGCCGGCCCCTCCCGCGCGAGCGCCGCTTCTCGGAGCGGATGGCCTGCCCCAACGAGCACCCGCTCGGCATCGACGAGCTCGAGCCGCGCAGCTTCTCCTTCAACAGCCCGTTCGGCGCCTGCGCCGAGTGCACGGGCATCGGCTCCGAGCTCGAGGTCGACCCCGAGCTGGTGATCCGCAGCGAGGACACCTCCATCCTCGAGGGTGCGCTCATCCCGTGGTCGACCACCTCGGGCCTCAACGAGTACCACCAGCGGGTGCTGGGCGGCCTCGCCGAGGACCTGAAGTTCCGCCTCGACGTGCCGTGGCGCCAGCTGCCCGCGCGGGCCAAGGACGCGATCCTGCACGGCTACAAGCACAAGGTGCACGTCAGCTACCGCAACCGCTTCGGCCGCGAGCGCAGCTACTCCACCGGCTTCGAGGGCGTCATCCCCTACGTCAAGCGCAAGCACGCCGAGACCGAGTCCGACAGCAGCCGGGAGCGCTACGAGGGCTTCATGCGCTCGGTCCCGTGCCCGGCGTGCAAGGGTGCCCGGCTCAAGCCGGAGATCCTCGCCGTGCTGGTCGGCGGCAAGAGCATCGCCGAGGTCTGCGAGATGCCGATCGACCGGTGCGCGGAGTTCCTCGCCTCCGTCGACTACACGCCGCGCGAGCTGGCCATCGCCGGGCAGGTCAACCGCGAGATCGCGGCCCGCCTGGGCTTCCTGCTCGACGTGGGCCTCGACTACCTCTCGCTGGCGCGTCCCGCCGGCACCCTGTCGGGCGGCGAGGCGCAGCGCATCCGCCTGGCCACGCAGATCGGCTCCGGCCTGGTCGGCGTCCTCTACGTCCTCGACGAGCCGAGCATCGGGCTCCACCAGCGCGACAACCACCGGCTCATCGAGACGCTGACCAGGCTGCGCGACCTGGGCAACACGCTCATCGTCGTCGAGCACGACGAGGACACCATCGCCGTCGCCGACTGGGTGGTCGACATCGGCCCCGGCGCCGGCGAGCACGGCGGTCACGTGGTGCACAGCGGGTCCGTCGAGGAGCTGCGCACGCACCCGGACTCCCTGACCGGCCAGTACATCTCCGGGCGCCGGAGCATCCCGGTCCCTGCCCGGCGTCGTCCCCAGGACGGCCGCGTGGTGACCGTGCGCGGCGCGCGGGAGAACAACCTGCGCAACATCGACGTGTCGTTCCCCCTGGGCAACCTGGTCGCCGTGACCGGCGTGTCCGGCTCGGGCAAGTCCACGCTGGTCAACGACATCCTCTACCACGTCATGGCCAACCAGCTCAACGGCGCGCGTCACGTGCCGGGGCGCCACCGGCGGGTCGAGGGGCTGGAGGAGCTCGACAAGGTCGTGCACGTCGACCAGAGCCCGATCGGCCGCACGCCGCGCAGCAACCCGGCGACCTACACCGGCGTCTTCGACCACGTCCGCAAGCTCTTCGCCGAGACGACCGAGGCGAAGGTGCGCGGCTACCTGCCCGGCCGCTTCTCGTTCAACGTCAAGGGCGGCCGGTGCGAGGCCTGCTCGGGCGACGGCACGCTGAAGATCGAGATGAACTTCCTGCCGGACGTCTACGTCCCGTGCGAGGTGTGCCACGGCCGCCGCTACAACCGCGAGACCCTCGAGGTGCACTTCAAGGGCAAGACGATCGCCGACGTCCTCGACATGCCGATCGAGGAGGCGGCCGAGTTCTTCGCCGCGGTGCCCGTCATCAGCCGGCACCTGACGACGCTGGTGCAGGTCGGCCTCGGCTACGTGCGCCTCGGCCAGCCCGCCACGACGCTCTCCGGCGGCGAGGCGCAGCGGGTCAAGCTCGCCTCCGAGCTCCAGAAGCGGTCGTCGGGGCGCACCATCTACGTGCTCGACGAGCCGACCACCGGCCTGCACTTCGAGGACATCAACAGGCTCCTCGGCGTCCTGCAGGGCCTGGTCGACAAGGGCAACACGGTGATCGTCATCGAGCACAACCTCGACGTCATCAAGTCGGCCGACTGGATCGTCGACATGGGGCCCGAGGGTGGCAACGGGGGCGGTACCGTCGTCGTCGAGGGCACGCCCGAGACGGTGGCCGCCCACCCCACCAGCCACACCGGTGCCTTCCTGGCGCCGCTGCTCGAGGCCGGGAGCGGTCCGGTGCGCCAGAACCGTCGTCGCACCAGCGCCTGAGGAGGAGGAAGCATGCCAGACCTGTCGACCGTCCCGGCGGACCAGGGGCCGGGCGCCGCGCGCACCTGCTGCGCCTCGCGGCGCCAGGTGCTGCGGGCCGCGGGTGCCACGGCGCTCGTCCCCGCCGGCGTCACCGCGCTCGCGGGCTGCGGGCCGGACGGCGGGGGGTCGGAGCCCACGGTCGCCGACGACGGCACCGTGACGGTGCCGGCCGCCGACACGCCCGTGGGCGGGGCGACCTACTACGCCGACCCCGGGCTCGTGGTGACCCAGCCGACGGAGGGCGAGTTCCACGCCTACGACGCGACCTGCCCGCACCAGGGCTGCGCCGCCTCGCTCTTCGAGGACGGCCGGGTGGTGTGCCCGTGCCACGGCAGCGCCTTCGACCCGGCCACCGGCGACGTCGTCGACGGGCCGGCCGAGACCGGGCTGACGGCGCGCACGGTCACCCTCGACGGCGGCGACCTGCAGATCCGTGGCTGACCCGCGGAGCTACCGCCCGCGCCCCGGTGAGATCCCCACCGAGCCGGGCGTCTACCGCTTCCGCGACCAGCACGGTCGTGTCATCTACGTCGGCAAGGCGCGGTCGCTGCGCTCGCGCCTGTCCTCCTACTTCCAGGACATCTCGGCGCTGCACCCGCGGACCCGGCAGATGGTCACCACGGGCGCCAGCGTCGAGTGGACCGTCGTCCGCAACGAGGTCGAGGCGCTGCAGCTCGAGTACTCCTGGATCAAGGAGTTCGACCCGCGGTTCAACGTCAAGTACCGCGACGACAAGTCCTACCCCTACCTGGCCGTGACGATGGGGGAGGAGTACCCCCGGGCCCAGGTGATGCGGGGCCGCAAGCGGCCCGGCACCCGCTACTTCGGTCCCTACGCGCACGCCTGGGCCATCCGCGAGACCCTCGACACCCTGCTGCGGGTGTTCCCGGTGCGCACCTGCTCCGCGGGGGTCTTCCGGCGCGCGGAGCAGACCGGCCGGCCGTGCCTGCTCGGCTACATCGACAAGTGCTCCGCCCCCTGCGTGGGACGGGTCTCGGCGGAGGAGCACCGCGCGATCGCCGAGGACTTCTGCGACTTCATGGCGGGCGACGGCGAGCGCTTCGTGCGCCGCATCGAGGACCGGATGAGGGCCGCCTCGGCCGAGCTCGACTTCGAGACCGCCGCCCGGCTGCGCGACGACGTCGGCGCGCTCCGGCGGGCGCTGGAGCGCTCCGCCGTCGTGCTCCCCGACGCCACCGACGCCGACGTCTACGCCCTGGCCGACGACGAGCTCGAGGTGGCCGTCCAGGTCTTCATCGTCCGCGGCGGACGGGTGCGCGGCCAGCGCGGCTGGGTCTCGGAGAAGGGGGCCGAGGACCTCGCCTCGATCGTCGAGCACCTGCTCCAGCAGGTCTACGGCGGCGAGCGCGGCGACGACGTGCCGCGCGAGGTGCTCGTCCCGGTGCTCCCGACCGACCACGCCGAGCTGGAGGAGTGGCTCAGCGGGCTGCGGGGCGCGCGGGTCCGGATCCGCGTGCCGCAGCGCGGCGACAAGCGCACGCTCATGCAGACGGTCGCCCGCAACGCGGAGCAGTCGCTGGCTCGCCACAAGGTGGCCCGTTCCGGCGACCTGACGCTCCGCTCGCAGGCGCTGCAGGACCTCCAGGAGCTGCTCGACCTCGACGAGGCGCCGCTGCGCGTCGAGTCCTTCGACATCAGCCACGTCCAGGGCACCGACGTCGTGGGCTCCATGGTCGTCTTCGAGGACGGCCTGCCCCGCAAGTCCGAGTACCGCCGCTTCATCGTGCGCGAGGGCACCGGCGACGACACCGCGGCGATGCACGAGGTGCTGACGCGCAGGTTCCGCTACCTGTCCCAGGGCAAGAACGCGCCGGTCGTCGACGACGAGAAGAACCCGGGGAAACCCGGCAAGGACGGCGCCGACGAGAAGTCGTCCAAGTTCCGCTACCCGCCCAACCTGGTCGTCGTCGACGGCGGCCTGCCCCAGGTCAACGCCGCGCAGGCCGCGCTGCGGGCCGTGGGCGTCGACGACGTGGCCGTGGTCGGCCTGGCCAAGCGGCTGGAGGAGGTCTGGATCCCCGGGCAGGACTACCCCGTCGTGCTGCCCCGGACCAGCGAGAGCCTCTACCTGCTCCAGCGCGTCCGCGACGAGGCGCACCGCTTCGCCAACACCTTCCACCGGCAGCGCCGCTCCCGCTCGATGACCACGAGCCAGCTCGACGGCATACCCGGGCTGGGCAAGGCGCGCCAGCAGGCGCTGCTGGCGCGGTTCGGGTCGGTCAAGGCGCTGCGCCGCGCCCGCGTGGAGGAGCTGCAGGAGGTGCCCGGCATCGGCCCGGCCGTCGCCGCGGCGGTCGTCGCGAGGCTGCAGGGCGCCGACCCCGGCCCGGCGGTTAACCTGAGCACAGGCGAGGTCCTGGACTGAGGCGCCCCGGAGCCGGGCGCCCCAGGTCGGGCCCGACCCGCCAGCCCCCGAGACGACAGGTGGACCGTGACTCCGCTGGACAGCACCGCCGACACCGCGCCCGACACGACGGGTGACGGCACCCGCCGTCACGACGTCGTCATCCTCACCGGCATGTCCGGCGCGGGGCGCACGACCGCGGGCGACGTGCTGGAGGACCGCGGCTGGTACGTCGTCGACAACCTCCCGCCGTCGATGATCGTCGAGCTCATGGAGCTCACCGCCGACGACCCCCAGCGGCAGCGGGTGGCCGCGGTGGTCGACGTCCGCAGCCGCGACTTCACCACCGAGCTCTCGGGCGCCCTGCAGGCCCTCAACGAGCGCGGCTGGCGCCCCCGGGTCGTCTTCGTCGACGCCTCCGACGAGGCCCTCGTCCGGCGCTTCGACGCCGTGCGGCGCCCGCACCCGCTGCAGGGGGAGGGGCTGCTCCTCGACGGCATCCGGCGCGAGCGCCGCATGCTGGCCGACCTGCGCTCCAACGCCGACGTGGTCGTCGACACGACCAACTACAACGTCCACCAGCTCAGCGCGAAGGTCGACTCGCTCATCGAGACGGGCGTGCGCGTGCGGCTGCGGCTGGCCGTCATGTCCTTCGGCTTCAAGTACGGCATCCCGCTCGACGCCGACATCGTGCTCGACCTGCGCTTCCTGCCCAACCCCTACTGGGACCCCGCGCTGCGCCCCTACACCGGCAAGGACGCCGCGGTGCGCGACTTCGTGCTGGGCCAGGAGCTGGCCGGCAGCTTCCTGGACCACACCGAGCGGATGCTGCGCGCCGCCGTCGCCGGCTACCTCGCCGAGGGCCGCCGCTTCGTCACGGTCGCCGTCGGCTGCACCGGTGGCAAGCACCGCTCCGTCGCCATCGCCGAGGACCTCGCGCTGCGGCTCGGCGACCTGGAGGACAGCGGGGTGCAGCTGACCACCTTCCACCGAGACCTGGGACGCGAGTGACCGGGTCCCGTGTCGTCGCGCTGGGGGGAGGGCACGGGCTCTCCGCCTCCCTCCAGGCGCTGCGCCACATGACGGAGTCGATCACCGCGATCGTCACGGTCGCCGACGACGGCGGGTCCAGCGGCCGGCTGCGCCAGGAGTTCGACATCCTCCCGCCCGGCGACCTGCGGATGGCGCTGGCCGCCCTGTGCGAGGACACCAAGTGGGGCCACCAGTGGTCCGCCGTGCTGCAGCACCGGTTCCGGGGCAACGGCGACCTCGGCGGGCACGCCCTCGGCAACCTGCTCATCACCGCGCTCTGGGACCTGCTGCCCGACCAGCACGTGCGCGGGCTGGACCTCGTCGGCCGTCTCCTCAACACCCGCGGTCGCGTCCTGCCGATGTCGCTGGTGCCGCTCGACATCGAGGCCACCATCGTCGTGCCCGACGACATGGGGGAGCCGGCCGAGATCACCGTCCGGGGCCAGTCCCGCGTCGCCAAGCACCCCGGCAAGGTGGAACGGGTTCGCCTGCACCCCGACTCGCCCCCGGCCTGCCCCGAGGCCCTGGAGGCCATCAAGCTGGCCGACGTCGTGGTGCTCGGTCCGGGGTCGTGGTTCACCTCGGTCATGCCGCACCTCCTCGTGCCCGAGCTGCGCCAGGCCCTCCTGGACACCCCGGCGACCCGGGTCCTCACCCTCAACGTCAGCCTCAACGACGACGAGGCCAGCGGCTACACCGTGGCCGAGCACGTCTCGGCCCTCGTCGACCACGCGCCAGGTCTGGGCTTCGACCACGTCATCGCCGACCCGCAGGTGGTCCGCACCCAGGCCGAGAGGGAGGCCCTGGAGGCCGCCGCCGACCTGGTCGGGGCCGAGCTCGTCGTCAGCGCGGTCGCCAGCGCCCGCGAACCCGGCCTGCACGACACCCTGCGGCTGGCGGCCGCCTACCGCGACATCATCTCGGGGTCGGTGGGGTGAGCCAGCGGGCCACGGGGGAGGCGGGCCGCCCGGACGGAGGCCTGGGGTGAGCCCGCGACAAGGTAGCCTGCCGGACGCGGGGCGGGACCGGCTCGGGTCGCCGCCCACCACCCCGCCCGAGCGCACCAGGAGGTTGACGGCTGTGGCGATGACCGCGAAGGTCAAGGACGAGCTGAGCAGGCTCCCGGTGACCAAGACGTGCTGCCGCAAGGCGGAGGTCTCCACCATGCTCCGCTTCGCCGGCGGGCTGCACATCGTCGGCGGGCGCATCGTGATCGAGGCAGAGCTCGACACCGCCCAGAGCGCGCGCCGGCTGAGGGCCTTCATGGCCGAGGTCTACGGCAGCAGCAGCGAGCTCATCGTCATGAGCCCCGGCGGGCTGCGCAAGCAGACGAGGTATGTCGTGCGCGCCACCTCCGACGGGGAGTCGCTGGCGCGCCAGACCGGCCTCATCGACCACCGCGGGCGTCCGGTCCGGGGCCTGCCCCCGCGGGTCGTCGGCGCGGCCGTCTGCGACGCCGAGGCCGCCTGGCGCGGGGCCTTCCTCGCGCACGGCTCGATCACCGAGCCGGGGCGCTCCTCCTCGCTGGAGATCACCTGCCCCGGGCCGGAGGCCGCCCTGGCGCTGGTCGGCGCCGCGCGCCGGCTGGGGATCTCGGCCAAGGCCCGCGAGGTGCGGGGCGTCGACCGGGTCGTGATCCGCGACGGCGACGCCATCGGCGCCATGCTGACGCGGCTGGGCGCCCACGACGCCGTCCTCGCCTGGGAGGAGCGGCGGATGCGCCGGGAGGTCCGCGCGACCGCCAACCGGCTGGCCAACTTCGACGACGCCAACCTGCGGCGCTCGGCGCGGGCGGCCGTCGCCGCCGGGGCCCGCGTGGAGCGGGCCCTGGAGATCCTGGGCGAGGAGGTGCCCGACCACCTGCGGGTGGCCGGCGAGCTGCGCCTGCAGCACAAGCAGGCCTCGCTCGAGGAGCTCGGCCAGCTGGCCGACCCGCCGATGACCAAGGACGCCGTCGCGGGCCGGATCCGCCGCCTCCTGGCGATGGCCGACAAGCGGGCCGAGGAGCTCGGCATCGAGGGCACGGAGGCCAACCTCACGGCCGACATGTTCGAGGACTGACGAGCTCTCCTGGCCGGGCACCCTGCCTTGGAGGGGAGTCGCCAGGGCCGATAGGTTGGCCTCATAGACGACGTCGTCGCCACTGTGACGCGCAGACCGCGCGTCCGCCACCTCACGAGGGAAGGTTCTTCCATGACCGTTCGCGTAGGTATCAACGGATTCGGGCGTATCGGCCGCAACTTCATGCGGGCCGTGCTGGCGTCCGGGGCCGACATCGAGATCGTCGCGGTGAACGACCTCACCGACAACGAGACGCTGGCCCACCTGCTCAAGTACGACTCGATCCTGGGCCGCCTCGAGGGTGAGGTGACGGCCACCGAGGACGAGATCATCGTCAACGGCAAGGCGGTCAAGGCCTTCGCGGAGAAGGACCCGGCGGCGCTGCCGTGGGGCGAGGTCGGCGCGGACGTCGTCGTCGAGTCCACCGGCATCTTCACCGACGCGACCAAGGCGAAGGCGCACCTCGACGGTGGCGCCAAGAAGGTCATCATCTCCGCACCCGCGAAGAACGAGGACATCACCCTGGTGCTGGGCGTCAACGACGGCGACTACGACCCCGAGGCGCACACCATCATCTCCAACGCCTCCTGCACCACCAACTGCCTGGCGCCGATGGCCAAGGTGCTCCACGAGGAGTTCGAGATCGTCCGCGGTCTCATGACGACCATCCACGCCTACACCGCCGACCAGAACCTCCAGGACGGCCCCCACAAGGACCTGCGCCGCGCCCGCGCCGCCGCCCTCAACATCGTGCCGACCAAGACCGGCGCCGCCCAGGCCGTCGCGCTCGTGCTGCCCGAGCTCAAGGGCCGCTTCGACGGCTACGCGCTGCGCGTCCCGGTGCCCACCGGCTCGGCCACCGACCTCACCTTCGAGTCCGGCCGTGAGACCACGGTCGAGGAGGTCAACGCCGCGGTGAAGAAGGCGGCCGAGGGCCCGCTCAAGGGCATCCTGCGCTACACCGAGGACCCGATCGTCTCCAAGGACATCGAGACCGACCCGGCCTCGTGCATCTTCGACGCCGGCCTGACCAAG
The DNA here is from genome assembly GCF_006716885.1 of Ornithinimicrobium humiphilum. NCBI lineage: Bacteria > Bacillati > Actinomycetota > Actinomycetes > Micrococcales > Ornithinimicrobiaceae > Ornithinimicrobium > Ornithinimicrobium humiphilum. The sequence continues at coordinate 1,959,316 of NZ_VFPU01000001.1, read as the reverse complement.
GTCATCGGCAACCAGGTCAAGGTCGTCGGCTGGTACGACAACGAGTGGGGCTACTCCAACCGCCTCGTCGACCTGGTCGCGCTGGTCGGCTCGAAGCTCTGAGCCGCATGCGCACGATCGAGCAGCTGGGCGAGGAGCTCGGTGGCCTCGCCGGACGCACGGTGCTGGTCCGCAGCGACCTCAACGTCCCGCTGGACGGCACGACCATCACCGACGACGGCCGCGTCCGCGCGTCCGTGCCGACGATCCGCGAGCTGGCCGAGGCCGGTGCCCGGGTCGTCGTCACGGCGCACCTGGGCCGCCCCAAGGGCGAGCCGGACCCGCGCTACTCGCTGGCCCCGGTGGCCGCCCGGCTGGGTGAGCTGCTCGGCCGGCCGGTGACCTTCGTCGAGGAGACCGTCGGCGAGCGGGCGACCGCCGCCGTGCGCGCGATGTCCGACGGTGACGTCGTCGTCCTGGAGAACCTCCGGTTCAACGCCGGCGAGACGGCCAAGACGGACGAGGGGCGCGAGGAGTTCGCCCGGCAGCTCGCCGGGCTCGCCGACGCCTACGTCTCCGACGGCTTCGGCGTCGTCCACCGGGCCCAGGCGTCCGTCTACGACGTGGCACGGCTGCTGCCGCACGCTGCGGGCGGCCTGGTCCGCGCGGAGGTCGAGGTCATGCGCCGGCTGCGGGAGGACCCGCAGCGGCCCTACGTCGTGATCCTCGGCGGCGCCAAGGTGAGCGACAAGCTCGGCGTCATCGAGTCCCTGCTCACGGTGGCCGACAAGCTGCTCGTCGGCGGCGGCATGGTCTTCACCTTCCTCAAGGCCCAGGGCCACGAGGTCGGCAGGAGCCTGCTGGAGGAGGACCAGGTCGACACCGTGCGCGGCTACCTCGAGACCGCCGCCGAGCAGGGCGTGGAGATCGTGCTGCCCGTCGACGTGGTCGTCGCCGACGCCTTCTCGGCCGACGCGCACCACGAGGTCGTCCCGATCGACGCGATCCCCGCCGACATGATGGGCCTGGACATCGGTCCCGAGTCGGAGAAGGTCTTCGCCGAGACGCTGGCCGACGCCCGGACCGTCTTCTGGAACGGGCCGATGGGTGCCTTCGAGATGGAGCCCTACGCCTCAGGCACGAAGGCCGTGGCGCAGGCGCTCGTCGAGCGCACCCGTGACGGGGCCATGACCGTGGTCGGCGGCGGCGACAGCGCCGCGGCCGTGCGTGACCTGGGCTGGGCCGACGACGACTTCGGGCACATCTCCACCGGTGGTGGGGCGAGCCTGGAGTACCTCGAGGGCAAGGAGCTCCCGGGCCTGCAGGTGCTGGAGGACTGATGGCGACGACGACCACCCGCACGCCCCTGATGGCGGGCAACTGGAAGATGCACCTGGACCACCTCCAGGCCACGCACCTCGTGCAGAAGCTCGACTGGACGCTCAAGGACGCCCGGCACGACTTCGCGGCCGTCGAGGTGGCCGTCCTGCCGCCGTTCACCGACCTGCGGTCGGTGCAGACGCTGGTGCAGGGCGACAACCTCGAGCTGCGCTACGGCGGTCAGGACCTGTCCCAGCACGACGAGGGTGCCTACACCGGGGAGATCTCCGGGGCGTTCCTGGCCAAGCTGGGGTGCACCTACGCGATCGTGGGGCACAGCGAGCGGCGCCAGTACCACCACGAGGACGACGTCCTCGTGGGCGCCAAGGTGAGGGCCGCGCTGCGTCACGACCTGACCCCGATCCTGTGCGTCGGCGAACCGCTCGAGGTCCGCACCGCCCAGCAGCACGTGGAGCACGTCCTGGCCCAGCTGCGCACGGCCCTGGAAGGCCTGGACGCCGACCAGGTGTCCCGTGTCGTCGTGGCCTACGAGCCCGTCTGGGCGATCGGCACGGGCGAGGTCGCCACGCCGCAGGACGCCCAGGAGGTCTGCGCGGCGATCCGGGCCTGCGTGGGCGAGCTCGTGGGGGAGCAGGTGGCCGTCGGCCTCCGCGTCCTCTACGGCGGCTCGGTCAAGCCGGGCAACGTCGCCGAGATCATGGCCCAGGAGGACGTCGACGGGGCTCTCGTCGGCGGTGCCTCCCTCTCCGTGGAGGACTTCGCGGCGATCTGCCGCTACCGCTCCCACCACGGCGCGGCCTGAGGAGTCGGCGGGTCGGACCCGTGCGGTGTCCGACCCGCCCGCCCGGCTGCGTTACGCTGTCTGTCGCTCCGCGGCCGTCCGTGGCCCGGAGCGACAATGTTGTCCCGACTGCAAATGACGAGGTGTGTCCCGCGTGGACTACGTGCGCTGGTTCCTGAACGCCCTGCTGGTGATGACCAGCTGCTTCCTCGTGCTGCTCATCCTCATGCACAAGGGCCGCGGCGGCGGCATGTCCGACATGTTCGGCGGCGGCATGAGCAGCAGCCTCGGAGGCTCCTCCGTGGCGGAGCGCAACCTCAACCGCATCACGATCGCCGTGGCCGTGGTGTGGATCACCGTCATCGTCGGCCTGGGCCTGCTCGTCCGCTTCGGCTGACCGTCGCGCCGCGCCGACGGCGACCCCACCCTGGTCTCCCCGGGTGCCCGGGGGCTACGCTGCCCACCTGGAACAACGCTGTGACCGTCTCCCGTGACACGGTCGTCACAGGGGTAGAAGGAGGGACTGCATGGTAGGGACCAACGCCATCCGCGGCAGCCGCGTGGGCTCGGGTCCGATGGGGGAGTCCGAGCGGGGCGAGAGCGCCCCGCGCGTCATCGTCAGCTACTGGTGCGCCAACGGGCACGAGACCCGTCCCAGCTTCGCCAAGGACGACGAGATCGAGATCCCGGAGACCTGGGACTGCCCGCGCTGCGGGCTGCCGGCGGGCACCGACCGGGACAACCCGCCCGAGGCCCCGCGCATCGAGCCCTACAAGACCCACCTGGCCTACGTGAAGGAGAGGCGCAGCGACGACGACGGCGCCGCCCTCCTCGCGGAGGCGCTGGAGGCCCTGCGTGCCCGCGGCTACGGCGGCGGGTCGGTCCAGGGCTGACGCCACCCGCCGGCACGTCCGAGGACGTGCCGGCAGGAGCATCCTGGCCAGGACGCCATCCTGGCCGGTGAGGCTCAGCGCAGCCGGGCCGCGGCCGCCTCGTCGAGCCACCAGAGCGTCTCGAGCCGCCCCCGCACGCACGAGGCGGGCATCTCGTGGTCGTCGTGGGTCCCGCGCGCCCGCTCCACGGCCCGGGCCTTGTCCTCGCCGGTGACGACGAACCAGACGGCCTCGGCCGCGGTGAGCGCGGGCAGCGTGAGGGTGACGCGGACCGGCGGCGGCTTGGGGGAGTCCGTGACGGCAGCCGTGGTGCGGTCGGTGACGTCGAGCTGCGGTCGGCCGGGGAAGAGCGAGGCGACGTGGGCGTCGGGCCCGACGCCGAGCAGCACGACGTCGAGGTGCGGCACCCGGGATCCTTCGGGGGCGTGGGTGGCCAGCTCGGCGGCGTAGCGCGCAGCCGCCTCCTCGGCGCGGTCCGGGTCGGAGCCGGCGGGGACGCGATGCACGTTGCGCTCGAGCACCGGCAGGTCAGCGAGGCCGGCGGCGTCGGCCTGGGCGTCGTTGCGGTCCTCGTGCCCCGCGGGCACGAAGCGCTCGTCGCCCCACCACAGGTGGACGCAACGCCATACCTCGCGCTCCAGCTCACCGGCGCGGGCCCGGGCGGCGAGCGCCGTCGTGACGGCCGTGCCGGCGGAGCCGCCGGTCAGCACGACGTGGGCCTCGCCACGGTCCGCGACGGCGGCCTCGACACGGCGGACGAGCTCGTCGGCGACCGCCTCGGCCACCGCGTCGCGGTCGCCGAAGGTGCGAACGTCGTCCTCGCGGGCGGCGGACAGCCCGGCGTCCACCCGGGCCTGCACGCCCTCGTCGCTGCCCCGCTCGGAGGGGGTGAGCCCTTCCAGGCTGCGGCTGGACACCGAGGAGCGGGAGGAGGTGTCGACCGCGCCGGGCCCGTCGGGGACCTGGCCCGCCCGGACCGCGCGCGACCGCGTGGTGCCGCGCGTGACGACGGGCAGGCCGTCGAGGAGGGCGTGGGCGTAGACCTCGTCGGCGTCGAGGCGCCGCAGCTCCTCGGCCAGCGCCTCCGCGAGGGTCGGGGTGCGCAGCGCCACCAGCCGGGCCGGGCTGCCGGCGCGGGTCAGGGTGGCCGTGTCACCGCCGTCGGTGCTGCGGACCAGGTCGATGGGCCCCGAGGCCCGGTCCAGGCGGACGCTGACCAGCCCGGTCCCCGCCGCGCTGCGCACGAGGGAGACGGGACAGCGCAGCGACGCCGCCAGCCAGCCGGCCAGGAGGGCCGCGCTGGGGTCGTCGGGCTCGGCCGTCACGGCGGCGGACTCCACCGGCTCGAAGGGGGCGGCCTCGAGGGAGGCGGCGAGCAGGGCCCGCCACCGGGTGAGGCGGGTCCACGCCAGGTCGGTGTCGCCGGGGGCGTAGTGACGGGCCCGGCGCTTGAGCAGGGTGGCGGGACGGGGTCCGGTCGCGGCGTCGGTGATCCGCCGGTTGGCCATCTGGCCCACCGGCGAGCCGGCGACGTCTGCCGGGGCGTCACCGGGCCACCAGGCCACGATGGGGGAGTCGGGCAGCAGCAACGGCGTGACCACGGCCGCCTGCTGGCGGCTGAGGTCGCCGTAGAGACGCAGCACGACGATCTCGCTGGCCCCGGCGTCGCCGCCCACGCGGATCTGCGCGTCGAGCCGGCCCTTGCCGCGGCTGTTGGCCCTCACCAGCACGAGGATGCGGGCCGGGTGCTGACGGGTCGCGTCGTTGGCGGCGCGGATGGCGTCGTCGGCGAGCTCCTCGTCGACGGACACGAGGAGCGTCAGCACGCGTCCCATGGCGATGGCGCCGACCTGGTTGCGGATCCGCACGAGCTCCTTGGAGACGGTGCGGGTGGAGGTGCTGGGCAGGTCGCGGATCACGGCAGCCTCCAGGCCCGGCCGTCGCGGGCGAGCAGCTCGTCGGCGGAGGGTGGCCCCCACGTGCCGGCGGGATAGTCCTCCGGGACGCTGCGGCTGCGCGACCAGCTCTCGATGATCGGGTCGAGGATGCGCCAGGAGAGCTCGACCTCCTCGTGCCGCGGGAAGAGCGGCGGCTCGCCCAGGAGCACGTCGAGGATGAGGCGCTCGTAGGCCTCCGGGCTGGACTCGGTGAAGGACGCGCCGTAGCCGAAGTCCATGGTGACGTCGCGGACCTCCATCTGCGTGCCCGGCACCTTGGAGCCGAAGCGCAGGGTCACGCCCTCGTCGGGCTGGATGCGGATGACGATGGCGTTCTGCCCGAGCTCCTCGGTCGCGGTGTCGGTGAACGGCAGGTGCGGGGCCCGCTTGAGCATGACCGCGATCTCCGTGACGCGCTTGCCCAGGCGCTTGCCGGCCCGCAGGTAGAACGGGACGCCCGCCCAGCGGCGGGTGTGCACGGACAGCTTGACCGCGGCATACGTCTCGGTGCGGGAGCCGGGGTCCACCCCGTCCTCCTCGAGGTAGCCGGGCACCTTCTCGTCGCCCTGCCAGCCGGCGACGTAGCGACCACGTGCCGTGCCCGTCGAGAGGTCCTCCGGCAGCCGCACCGACGCGAGCACCTTGACCTTCTCGGCCTGGACGGCGCGGGGGGTGAAGGCGATGGGGGGCTCCATCGCGGTGAGGGCGAGCAGCTGGAGCAGGTGGTTCTGGATCACGTCGCGGGCGGCGCCGACCTCGTCGTAGTAGCCCGCGCGGCCACCGATGCCGATGTCCTCGGCCATGGTGATCTGCACGTGGTCGACGTAGTGGCTGTTCCAGACCGGCTCGAAGAGCTGGTTGGCGAAACGCAGGGCCAGCAGGTTCTGGACGGTCTCCTTGCCGAGGTAGTGGTCGATGCGGAAGACCGAGTCCGCAGGGAAGACCTTCTCGACGATCGTGTTGAGCTCCTGCGCGCTCTCCAGGTCGTGGCCGAAGGGCTTCTCCACGACCACGCGGCGCCAGGTGCCCGGGTGCGGGTCGGACAGCCCCGAGGCCTGCAGCTGGTCGCAGACCGGGCCGAACCACGCCGGCGGGATCGACAGGTAGAAGGCGTGGTTGCCGCCGCTGCCGCGCTGCTCGTCGAGCTCGCGGACGGTCCGGGCCAGCAGCTCGAAGGCCTCGGGGTCGTCGAAGGACCCGGGGACGAACCGGAAGCCCTCGGCCAGGGAGCGCCAGACCTCCTCGCGGAACTCCGTGCGGGCGTGCGCGCGGACGGAGTCGTGGACGATCTTGGCGAAGTCCTGGTCCTCCCACTCCCGTCGGGCGAAGCCGACGAGGGAGAAGCCGGGCGGCAGCAGCCCGCGGTTGGCGAGGTCGTAGATCGCCGGCATGAGCTTCTTGCGGGCCAGGTCGCCCGTCACGCCGAACATGACCAGGCTGCAGGGGCCCGCGATCCGCGGGAGCCGCTTGTCGTCGGGGTGCCGGAGCGGGTTCTCCTCCGGGGTGACCCGGGCGGGGCCTGAGGTCATCGGGCCAGGACCGCCCGAAGCTGCTCGAGCCCACGGGCCTGGTCGGTGAGGTGCAGCCGCAGGACGGGCCGGCCGGCGTCGGCGAGCACGGCCGCGTCACCGGCCGCCTGGGCCGCGATGACCTGCCCGAAGGTGAAGTCCTGCCCGGGCACCGGGAGGTCGGACACCGGGGCGCCGGTGACCTGCAGGTAGACGCCCTGGGCAGGACCGCCCTTGTGGTACTGACCCGTGGAGTGCAGGAAGCGGGGGCCCCACCCGAAGGTCACCGGGCGACCGGTGCGCTGCACCAGGGGCGCCTGGACGGCCGCCAGGTCGGCGTGGCGCAGCCGGTCGAGGTAGACCATCACGGCGAGGTAGCCGGAGGCGGGGTCGAGCCGGCCCAGCAGGGCGTCGACGGCCTCGGCCACCGTGCTCGTGCCGGCCGGCAGCCAGGACCCGGCACGGATCTCCACGGCGCCGTCCACGGCGAGCGGGTCGTCGCCCTCGGGCGCCCCCTGCTCCATGATCTCGCGGGCGGCCTTCTTGGCGCTCTCGACGTCGGGCTGGTCGAAGGGGTTGATCCCGAGCAGCCGGCCGGCCACCGCGGTGGCCACCTCCCAGAGCAGGAACTGCGCCCCGAGCGGCCCGGCCACGTTGACCTGCGACCCGGCGGCGGGGCTGGTGGGGGAGGCGGTGCCCTCGTCGGGCCCGTCGTCGGCCAGGAGGTCGGTGTCGGGGTCGGCGGTGAACGCCACGACGGTGCAGTCGCCGGCGTCCGCGAGTCCGGCGAACGGGTCGGCGTCGGAGGGTGCGACGACGGGGAGCACCCCGGTGCCCTGCTTGCCGGTGGACTCGGCGATGAGCTGCTCGGCCCAGTCGGCGAGGCCGACGATGCCGGACCCCTGGTCGGTGAAGACCAGCTTGTCGCGCAGCGGCTCGGTGCCCCCGAGAGCGGCTCCGAGCCGGAGCCCGGGGTTGCCGCGGTCGTCGTCGGACAGCAGGTCGACGACCTCCTCGGCCTCGTCGAGGAGGGCGGCGATGTCGGCGCCCGCCAGGCCGGAGGGCACCAGGCCGAAGGCGGTCAGGGCGGAGTAGCGCCCGCCGACGTGGGGGTCGGCGTTGACGACGCGGTAGCCCTCGGCCCGGGAGCGCTCGTCGAGCGGGCTGCCGGGGTCGGTGACGACGACGATCCGCTCGGTGGGGTCGATGCCGGCGTCGGTGAACGCCTGGACGAAGGCCCGGCGCTGGGAGTCGGTCTCCAGCGTGGAGCCGGACTTGGAGGAGACCACCACGGCCGTGGCCGCGACGTCCTCCTCGAGGGCGGCGCGGACCATGTCGGGATCGGAGCTGTCGAGGACGACCAGGGGCACGCCCTGGGTGGCGCAGATGACCTCCGGGGCCAGGCTCGAGCCGCCCATGCCGCAGAGCACGATGCGGGTCACCCCGCGCTCGCGCAGCTGCTCGCGCAGCGCCGCGATCTCCCCGACCAGGGGCCGGGAGGTGCGGGCCAGACCGACCCAGGCGAGCCGGATGGAGGCCTCCTCCTCGGCCTCGGGTCCCCAGAGGGTGGCGTCCTGGGCGAACAGCCGGGAGGCGACGCGCTCCTCGACCAGCTCGCCCAGGTGGCGCTCGACCGCGTCGGCGGCGGCCCCGAGGGCCTCGACCGTCATCGTGCTCACGCGGTCTCCTGGTGCTTGTCCAGCTCGGTCTTGACGGTCTCGAGGAGCTCGTCCCAGGACTTCACGAACTTGTCCACGCCCTCGGTCTCGAGCAGCTCGACGACGTCGGTGTAGGAGATGCCGACGCGCGCGAGGTCGTCGAGGACCTGCTGGGCCTCGGCGTAGGAGCCGGTGACGGTGTCGGCGGTGATCTCGGCGTGGTCGATCGTGGCCTTCATGGTGGCCAGGGGCATGGTGTTGACCGTGTGCGGGGCCACGAGCTCGGTGACGTAGAGCGTGTCGGGGTAGTCGGGGTTCTTCACGCCCGTCGAGGCCCACAGCGGGCGCTGCAGGTTGGCGCCGTCCTCGGCGAGGTTGTGCCAGCGCGGGGTCCCGAAGACCTCCTCGAAGGCCTGGTAGGCGAGCCGGGCGTTGGCGACGCCGGCCCTGCCGCGCAGCGCCAGCGCCTCGTCGGTGCCGATCTCCTCCAGGCGCTTGTCGATCTCGCTGTCGACGCGCGAGACGAAGAAGCTGGCCACCGAGTAGATGGTGGACAGGTCCTTGCCGCGCTCGCGGGCCTGCTCGAGGCCGGTGAGGTAGGCGTTCATCACGCCGCGGTAGCGGTCGAGGCTGAAGATCAGCGTGACGTTGACGCTGATGCCCTCGGCCAGCGTCTGGCTGATCGCGGGCAGACCCTCGACCGTCGCGGGGATCTTGACGAGCAGGTTGGGCCGGTCGATCTCGGCCCAGAGTCGCTTGGCCGTCTCGACGGTGCCGGCGGTGTCCTTCGCCAGCCCGGGGTCGACCTCGATGGAGACCCGGCCGTCTAGGCCGCCGGTCCGCTCGAAGACGGGCATGAAGAGGTCGCAGGCGTTGCGGACGTCCTCGGTCGTGAGGGCGAAGACGGCCTCCTCGACGCTGCCGGCCGAGAGCGTCTCGATCTGGGAGGTGTAGGCCTCGCCCTCGGAGAGCGCTGTGGCGAAGATCGTCGGGTTGGTCGTCACCCCCAGCACGCCGCGGTCGATGTGGGCCTGCAGCGTGCCGTCGGTGATCATCGGCCGGTTGAGGTCGTCGAGCCAGACGGAGACGCCTGCGTCGGCGAGCTGGTGCAGGGCGGTGCGGCCCTCGGTGCTGTCGCTCATGGTCGCTGTCCTCACTTCTGGGTTGCGTCGGTGGATCGGGTGCCGCCCTCGCCGGCGTCGCCGAGCGTGCTGGCGTCGGACGACGGCTCGTGCGGGGTGCTCGTGCCGGGGGCGGACGGCGCGGAGCCGGACACGGCGGCGAGGGACTCGCGCGCGGCGGCCACGACGGCCTCGGCCGTGATGCCGAACTCGCGGTAGAGGGTCTTGTAGTCGGCGGAAGCGCCGAAGTGCTCCAGGCTGACCATCCGGCCGGCGTCGCCGACCAGCTCGCGCCAGCCCATCGCGATGCCCGCCTCGACGGAGACGCGGGCGCGCACGTCCGGCGGCAGCACCTCGTCGCGGTAGGCCTGGTCCTGGGCGTCGAACCACTCCCGGCAGGGGAGGGAGACGACGCGGGTCGGGACGCCGTCGGCCTGCAGGGTCTCGCGCGCCTCGAGGGCCAGCTGGACCTCGGAGCCGGTCGCGAGGAGCACGACCTCGGGGCGGCCGCCGTCGGCCTCGGCGAGCACGTAGCCGCCGCGGGCGACGCCCTCGGCCGAGCCCAGCTCGCTGCGGTCCAGCGTCGGCACGTCCTGGCGGGTCAGGGCGAGCGCGGCCGGGTGGTCGACCGAGCCGAGGATGGTGCGCCAGGCGACCGCGGTCTCGTTGGCGTCGGCCGGGCGGACGACGTCCAGGCCCGGGATGGCGCGCAGCGCGGCGAGGTGTTCGACGGGCTGGTGGGTGGGGCCGTCCTCGCCCAGGCCGATGCTGTCGTGGGTCCAGACGTAGATCACGGGCAGCTGCTGGATGCTGGCGAGGCGGACCGCGGGACGCATGTAGTCGGAGAACACCAGGAAGGTGCCGCCGTAGGGACGGGTCAGGCCCTCCAGCGCGATCCCGTTGAGGATCATGCCCATGGCGTGCTCGCGGATGCCGAAGTGCAGCGTTCGGCCGTAGGGGTTGCCGGGGAACATCTCCGTGGCCTTGCTCTCCGGCACGAACGAGGGCACGCCCTTCATCGTCGTGTTGTTGGAGCCGGCGAGGTCGGCGGAGCCGCCCCACAGCTCGGGCATCACGTCGGCGAGGGCGGTGAGCACCTCGCCGGAGGCCTTGCGGGTGGCCATGCCCTTGGGGTCGGCGTCGAAGACCGGGAGCGCGTCGGCCAGGCCCTCGGGGAGCTCCTTGGCCAGCAGGCGGTCGAGGAGGGCCGCACCCTCCGGGTTGGCCTCGCGCCAGGCGTCGTAGCGCTGCTGCCACTCCTCGCGGGCGGCCCGGCCGCGCTCGACGACGGCGCGGGTGTGGGCGATCACCTCGTCCTCGACGGGGAAGGCGACCTCGGGGTCGAAGCCGAGCAGCGTCTTGGTCGCGGCGACCTCGTCCGCCCCCAGGGCCGAGCCGTGGGAGGCGCCGGTGTCCTGGGCCTCCGGGGCCGGCCAGGCGATGATCGTGCGCAGGATGACCAGGGTGGGCCGGTCGGTGCGCTCGCGGGAGGCCTGGAGCGCGGCGTGGAGGGCGTCGACGTCCTCGGTGTAGCCGCCCTCCTCGGCGGAGGCGCGCCAGTCGACGGTCTCGACGTGCCAGCCGTAGGCCTCGTAGCGCTGGCCCACGTCCTCGCTGAAGGAGATGTCGGTGTCGTCCTCGATCGAGATGAAGTTCTGGTCGTAGACGACGGTGAGGTTGGACAGCTCCTGGTGCCCGGCCAGGGAGCAGGCCTCGGAGGTGACGCCCTCCATGATGTCGCCGTCGGAGGCGATGACCCAGACGTGGTGGTCGAAGGGGGACTCGCCGGCGGGGGCGTCGGGGTCGAGCAGACCGCGCTGGCGGCGCTGCGCCATGGCCATGCCGACGGCGGAGGCCAGGCCGGAGCCCAGCGGGCCGGTGGTGATCTCGACGCCGGTGGTGTGGTGCACCTCGGGGTGGCCGGGGGTGGCGCTGCCCCAGGTGCGCAGCGCCCTGAGGTCGTCGAGCTCCAGGCCGTAGCCGGAGAGGTAGAGCTGGATGTACTGGGTCAGGCTCGAGTGGCCCGCCGACAGCACGAAGCGGTCGCGGCCCAGCCAGTGCGGCTCGGACGGGTCGTGGCGCATGACGTTCTGGTAGAGCAGGTAGGCCAGCGGGGCCAGGCTCATCGCGGTGCCCGGGTGACCGTTGCCCACGTTCTGGACGGCGTCGGCGGCCAGCACTCGCGCCGTGTCGACGGCCCTGACGTCCACGTCGGTCCAGCCGACGGCGTCGGCGACGGGGCGGTTGAGACCGGCGTCGCGGCCGGCGGTCAGGGTGGGGGCGGTTTCGCTCACGGGGGCTCCTACGGGTGCTCGACGGGCATGCCGTCCCGGGCCTGGAGGGCGGCCGGGAGGTCTCTTCTCCGACCTTAGCCGTTCGGGTCCGGCCCGGTCGTCCCGGCCGACCCCGGAGGCGACGGCGGTTCGGGCCCCGCACCTGCGACGGAGTACCATCGGGTGGACATCCAGCGTCCCCTCGGACGACGCCGCCACCCCCCGAAGGACACCGTGACCTCGCTCGACCCGCGCCCTGCGCCCGACGGCCCCGTCGACGTCAGCGAGGGCTCCTCCCGGGACCGCGGCTGGCGCGACGTCGTGCGCGACTACGTCTCGCTCACGAAGCCGCGGATCATCGAGCTCCTCCTCGTCACCACCTTCCCGGTGATGTTCCTGGCCGAGCGCGGGATCCCGCCGATCTGGCTCATCGTGGCCACCCTCGTGGGCGGCACCCTCGCCGCCGCGTCGGCGAACGTCCTCAACTGCTACCTCGACCGCGACATCGACGCCCGGATGCACCGGACCTCCAACCGGCCGCTGGTCACCGGGACGGTCTCGCCCCGTGCCGCGCTCGTCTTCGGCGGGGTCCTCGGCGTCGCGGCCGTGCTCTGGCTCGGCCTGGTCGTCAACTGGCTCTCGGCCTGGCTGGCGCTCGGGGCGATCGCGCTCTACGTCGTCTTCTACACGATGGTCCTCAAGCGGCGCACCAGCCAGAACATCGTCTGGGGCGGCGTCGCCGGCTGCATGCCGGTGCTCATCGGCTGGTCCGCCGTCGCCGACTCGCTCTCCTGGTCGGCGCTCATCCTCTTCCTCGTGGTCTTCTTCTGGACCCCGCCGCACTACTGGCCGCTGTCGATGCGCTTCCGCGACGACTACGCCAACGCCGGCGTGCCGATGCTGCCGGTCGTCGCCCAGGACGTGGCGGTGGGCAGGCAGATCGTCGTCTACTCCTGGGTGACCGTCCTCGTCTCCCTGGCGCTGATCCCCGTGGCCCCGATGGGCTGGGTCTACACCGTCGTCGCCGTCGTCTCCGGCGCCCTCTTCGTCGTCGAGTCCCACCGCCTCCTGGGGCGCGCCCGCCGTGGCGTGACCGGCAACGCGCTGGGTGCGATGAGGCTGTTCCACTACTCGATCAGCTATCTGACGCTGCTCTTCCTCGGGGTGGCCGTCGACCCGCTGCTGCACCTCCCGCTGCCCCTCTGACCCCAGGTCCCGCCATGACGTCCCCGTCCCCGACCGCCCACGTCCGCGAGCAGGCGAGCCCCGGCTGGCGCGACCCCCTGATGCCGACCGAGGTCGACGGCTGGGTCCGCGCCACCGCGTGGGCCTCGCTGGTCGCCAACGCGCTCCTCATCGTCACCGGGGGAGCGGTGCGCCTCACCGGCAGCGGGCTCGGGTGCCCGACCTGGCCGCGGTGCACGGACGCATCGTGGACCAACACCCCCGAGATGGGCGTCCACGGCTACATCGAGTTCGGCAACCGCACGCTGACCTTCCTGCTGGTGGTCATCTCGGTCCTGACCTTCCTCGCCGTGTGGCGGCTGCGCGACCGGCACCCCTCCTTCCTCCGGTATGCCGTCGCCATCGCCGCGGGCATCATCGTCCAGGCCGTGGTGGGCGGCATCACCGTCCGCACCGGGCTCAACCCCTGGGTCGTCGGCATCCACTTCGTCATCTCGGCGGTCCTCATCGCCGTGGCGACCGTGCTCGTCGTCCGCACCCGACGCGCCTCGCTGCCGCACGTGGCCGAGGCCGAGCGGCCGGGCCAGCTCGTCGGCGGCCAGGCCCGCGTGGCCCGGGCGGTCGCGGCCGTCGTGGCCGTCACCGGTGCGCTGACGATCTACCTCGGCACCCTCGTGACCGGCACCGGTCCGCACTCGGGCGACGCCGGCGTCGTGGCCCGCCACACCTTCGACCCCTACGTCATCACCCGCGTCCACGTCGTGCCGGTCTACGTGATCGTGGCCACCACGGTGCTGGCCCTGGGGCTCGCGTTCGCGCGGCGCTGGCCGGGCGCCCTGCGGCGGGTGCTGGTGGCGCTGGCCCTGTTGCTGGCCGCCCAGGCGGCGATCGGCTACTACCAGTTCTTCAACGGCGTGCCGGAGCTCGCAGTCGGCCTGCACATGGCCGGCGCGGCGGCCCTGGCCGCGGTGGTCACGGCCACGGTCGAGAAGCTCGTCGCGCTCTCGGCCCCGGCCGGCGCGCACGAGGCCCGCGGCCCGCGCCCCACCGCCCTCGCCGACGCCTGAGGCCCGGTCCGTCCGGTGGCGCAGCCCTAGTCGGACCAGCGCAGGAAGCGGCGGGCGACGGCACCGGCGACGACGCCCCAGACCAGCAGGACCGCGACGGCCCGCAGGTCCACCGCGCCGTCCACGAGGGCGGCGCGCAGCGCGTCCGCGAGCGCGGCCGACGGCAGCAGGCCGACCACGGCGGCCACCGGGCCCGGCATCGCCCCGGCCGGCAGCAGCACCCCGCCGCCGGCGGCGAGCAGCACCCAGACCAGGTTGCCGAGCGCGAGGACGGCCTCCGCGCGCAGCGTGCCGCCGAGGCACGCCGCGAGCAGCGCGAAGACGGTCGCGCCGAGCACGACCACCACGAGGGTGAGCAGCAGGCCGGGCAGGCTCGGACGCCAGCCGAGCGCGAGGCCGACGCCGCTGACCACCACGAGCTGGAGGGCGAGGACGACCAGCACCGAGAGCGCCTTGGCCGCGAGCAGGCCGCCGCGCCCGAGGGGAGTGGTGCCGAGCAGGCGCAGGACGCCCCAGCGACGCTCGAAGCCGAGCAGGATGGCCTGGCCGGTGAAGGCGGTCGACATCACGGCTAGCGCGACCACCCCCGGCGTGAGCACGTCGATCCGCGCGGCGCCCTCCCACCGGCCCACGGCCAGGTCGGGGTAGTCGACGAGCGCGAGCCCGACGAGGGCCATCAGGGGCAGCACCATCGAGACGAGCAGCTGCTCGCCGTGGCTGAGCAGGCCGGCCGCCTCGAAACGGGCCTGCGCGAGGATCCGGGCGGCCGGGGGAGCGGCCCGTCCCGCGCCGTCGGGCCGGCCGGCGGCGGGCGCCGGGGCACCGTCGGGCGTGCTCATCGGCGGGCCTCCTCGGTCAGGGCGAAGTAGACGCTCTCCAGCCCGTCGTCGCCGGCGACCTCGGCGAGGGTGCCGGAGGCGACGGCGCGGCCCGCCGCGATGACGACGACGTGGTCCGCGAGGCGCTCGGCCTCGTCGAAGGAGTGGGTGGTGACGACGGTCGCGGTGCCGGCCGCGGCCGTCTCGCGCACGATCGCGTGCACCTCGCGGCGCGAGTGGGGGTCGAGCCCGGCCGTCGGCTCGTCGAGGAAGGCGACCTCCGGCCGGCCGACGAGGGCGGCGGCGAGGGCGACGCGCTGGCGCTGCCCGCCCGACAGCCGCCTGATCGTCGTGCCGGCGAAGTCGTCGATGCCGAGCCGGGCCGCCAGGGCGTCGACGTCGGCAGGACGCGCCCAGAAGCGGGCGAGATGACGCAGCAGCGCCATCGGACGGACCGACTGGGGGAGCCCGCCGTCCTGGAGCATGACGCCCACCCGGGCCCGGTGCTCGGCGTCGGCGCCCCACGGGTCGGAGCCCAGCACGCGGACGGTGCCGCCGTCCGGACGCTGCAGCCCGGTGGCGATCTCCACGGAGGTGGTCTTGCCCGCGCCGTTGGGCCCCAGCACGCAGGTCACCTCGCCCGCGCGGGCGCGCCAGGTGAGCCCGCGGAGGGCGTCCACGCCGCCGAACGATCGGGTCACCTCGTGCATGACAAGGGCGTCGGAGGGGGCTGCTTCCACCCGTGAGACTCTAGTTCGTGAGGACAGGTGCGCCGGTCCCGGGAGGTCCGTGCGGAGGTTAGGTCTGCCTCGCTTTCGATCGGCGACCAAATAGGTCACACTGAAGTAGTGAATTTGGTCGAGATGCATCAGGAGTCCCGCACGCGGGACCGGGTGCGTCGGGCGGTGGGGGAGCAGGGACCGGTCACCGCGAGCACGCTCGCGAAGGAGCTCGGACTCACCCCGGCTGCCGTCCGCCGGCACCTGGACGCCCTCGGGACCGCGGGGCTGATCGCGGAGCACGTGGCCCCCGCGGGGGCCCGTCGTGGCCGCGGCCGTCCCGCGCGCGCCTACGTGCTGACCGAGCTCGGTCAGGACCAGTTCCGCACCGCCTACGACGACGTCGCGACGGCGGCCCTGCACTACCTCGCCGACTCCCTGGGTGGCGAGGCCGTCGACAGCTTCGCCGCCGACCAGATGTCGGGTCTCGAGGAGCGGCTCCGCGCCCGGGTCGAGGAGATCCTCGCCGAGCAGGGCACCGCCCCCGACGACCTGGACGCCCGCGCCCAGGCGCTCGCCGTCGCGCTCTCGGCCGAGGGGTATGCTGCCTCGGCCCGCCCGGTGGGACAGGGCACCGGCCTCGCCGGGATCCAGCTGTGCCAGGGCCACTGCCCGGTGCGCTCGGTCGCCAGCGAGTTCCGTGCCTTCTGCGACGCGGAGACCGACGTGATCTCCCGCATCCTCGGCGTGCACGTGCAGCGGCTGGCCACCCTGGCCGCCGGCAAGCACGTGTGCACGACCTTCGTCCCGACCGGCGCCCTGGGCACCGGACCCCCCACCGACGAGGAGCGCGCGCGAGCGCGGCCCTACGTCATACCCCGCACCACCGAACGCACCACCGACCACCCTGCCGACGAGAGGGCAACGCGATGAGCACCAACATCGAGGAGCTGAACCCGGGTCTGAAGGACCTCGGGCGCTACGAGTACGGCTGGGCCGACAGCGACGAGGCCGGCGCCTCCGCACGGCGCGGCCTGAGCGAGGACGTCGTCCGCGACATCTCCGCCCGCAAGAACGAGCCCGAGTGGATGCTCGAGACCCGGCTCAAGGGCCTGCGCCTGTTCGGCAAGAAGCCGATGCCGCACTGGGGCGCGGACCTGTCGGACATCGACTTCGACACCATCAAGTACTTCGTGAAGTCCACGGAGAAGCAGGCCACCAGCTGGGAGGAGCTGCCCGAGGACATCAAGAACACCTACGACCGCCTGGGCATCCCGGAGGCCGAGAAGCAGCGCCTCGTCGCCGGCGTCGCCGCGCAGTACGAGTCCGAGGTCGTCTACCACCAGATCCGCGAGGACCTGGAGGAGCAGGGCGTCATCTTCGTCGACACCGACACCGGCCTGCGCGAGCACGAGGAGCTCTTCAAGGAGTACTTCGGCTCGGTCATCCCGACCGGCGACAACAAGTTCGCCGCGCTCAACACCGCGGTCTGGTCGGGTGGCTCGTTCATCTACGTCCCCAAGGGCGTGCACGTCGAGATCCCGCTGCAGGCCTACTTCCGGATCAACACCGAGAACATGGGCCAGTTCGAGCGGACGCTGATCATCGCCGACGAGGGCTCCTACGTGCACTACGTCGAGGGCTGCACCGCGCCGATCTACAAGACCGACAGCCTGCACAGCGCCGTCGTCGAGATCATCGTCAAGAAGAACGCCCGCGTGCGCTACACGACGATCCAGAACTGGTCGAACAACGTCTACAACCTGGTCACCAAGCGCGCCACCTGCGACGAGGGCGCGACCATGGAGTGGATCGACGGCAACATCGGCTCCAAGGTCACCATGAAGTACCCGGCCGTCTACCTCCTCGGCGAGCACGCCAAGGGCGAGACGCTGTCCATCGCCTTCGCGGGCGAGGGCCAGCACCAGGACGCCGGCTCCAAGATGGTGCACGCCGCGCCGCACACGTCCTCGACCATCGTCAGCAAGTCGGTGGCCCGCGGCGGCGGCCGCTCGTCCTACCGCGGCCTGGTCCAGATCAACGAGGGCGCCCACCACAGCAAGTCCTCGGTGGTCTGCGACGCCCTGCTGGTCGACCAGATCTCCCGGTCCGACACCTACCCCTACGTCGACGTCCGCGAGGACGACGTGCAGATGGGCCACGAGGCGACCGTCTCCAAGGTGTCCGAGGACCAGATGTTCTACCTCATGTCCCGAGGCCTCTCCGAGACCGAGGCCATGGCGATGATCGTGCGCGGGTTCGTCGAGCCCATCGCGCGCGAGCTGCCCATGGAGTACGCCCTCGAGCTCAACCGCCTCATCGAGCTGCAGATGGAAGGAGCCGTCGGCTGATGTCGCTTCTGATCGACGAGACGTCCCACACCGACCCGGCCGCCCAGCTGGGTGGCGAGCACCGCATCCCCGACCAGTCCCGCGCCGCGCGGCGTCGGTCCTTCGAGGTCGACGCCTTCGGGCTGCCCACGGGCCGCGAGGAGGAGTGGCGCTTCACCCCGGTCGACCGGCTCGGCAACGTGCTCGCCGACGCCCCCACCGACACCGCGGGCGACTCCGCCGCCTCCTTCACGGTCGAGGCGCCGGAGGAGGCCGTCGCCGGCTCCCTCGCGCCGGGCCAGGCCCCGCGCGGCACCGTCCTGGTGCCCGAGGACCGCGGCGCCGTCGTGGCCAGCGCCAACACCCCCGAGGCCCTCCACCTCAGCATCCCCGCCGAGGCGGAGTACGCCGAGCCGCTGCGCGTCCACGTGCACGGCAACGGCGCGGGTCGTCGCAGCAACGCCCACTACGTCCTCGAGGCCGGCCGCCACAGCAAGGCGCTGGTCGTCCTGGACCACACCGGCAGCGCCGACCACACCGGCAACCTCGAGGTGATCGTCGGTGACGGCGCCCAGCTGACCGTCGTCACCCTGCAGCGCTGGGACGACGACGCGATCCACCTGGGCCAGCACGAGGCCCTGGTCGGCCGCGACGCGACCTACAAGCACATCGCCGTCACGCTCGGCGGCGGCATCGTGCGGGTCAACTCCAACGTCCGTTACGCCGGCCCCGGTGGCGACGCGACCCTGCTCGGCGTCTACTTCGCCGACGCGGGCCAGCACCTGGAGCACCGCTCCTTCGTCGACCACAACGCCCCCCGGTGCACCTCGCTGGTCACCTACAAGGGCGCGCTGCAGGGCGAGACCGCCCGCACGGTCTGGGTCGGCGACGTCCTCATCCGCAAGGAGGCCGAGGGCATCGAGACCTACGAGCTCAACCGCAACCTTCTCCTCACCGACGGGGCGCGGGCCGACTCGGTCCCCAACCTGGAGATCGAGACCGGAGACATCGAGGGGGCCGGCCACGCCAGCTCCACCGGTCGCTTCGACGACGAGCAGCTCTTCTACCTGATGTCGCGCGGCGTCCCGGAGGCCGAGGCCCGCCGCCTCGTCGTCCGCGGCTTCTTCGCCGACATCATCGCCAAGATCGGCGTCCCGGAGGTCGTGGACCGCCTGATGGCTGCGATCGACGAGGAGCTCGAGCTCACGCTGACCCTGGAGCCGGCGAGCGCATGAGCGAGCAGGTGCGCACCGGTGAGCCGGTCCACGTCTGCAGCGTCGACGACCTGCCGGCCGTGGGCGCGGTCGTGGCGGACATCCACGGCCGTCGCGTGGCGATCGCCCGGGACTCCGCCGGGCACGTCCACGCCTTCGACGACACCTGCACCCACGCCAACGTCTCGCTCGCCGAGGGCGAGGTCGAGGGCGAGCTGATCGAGTGCTGGCTGCACGGCTCGCAGTTCGACATGCGCACCGGCGAGCCCAAGCAGCTGCCGGCCACCGTCCCGATCGCGGTCCACACCGTCACGCTCGACGGCGACGCGGTCTACGTCACCCTCGCCGACTGAGCCCGGCAACCCCCCACCCCGAACGACCCTCCGCCCGAAGGAGCACGCATGACCACCCTCGAGATCCGCGACCTGCGCGTCAGCGTCCAGACCGACGACACCGCCAAGGAGATCCTGCGCGGCGTCGACCTGACCATCAACTCCGGCGAGACCCACGCCATCATGGGCCCCAACGGCTCGGGCAAGTCCACCCTGGCCTACGCCATCGCGGGCCACCCGAAGTACACCGTCACCGGCGGCTCCGTGCTGCTCGACGGCGAGGACGTCCTGGCCATGGGCGTCGACGAGCGTGCGCAGGCCGGTCTGTTCCTGGCCATGCAGTACCCCGTCGAGGTCCCCGGCGTGACCGTCTCCAACTTCCTGCGCACCGCCAAGACCGCGATCGACGGCGAGGCCCCCAAGCTGCGCACCTGGGTCAAGGACGTCAAGACCGCGATGGAGGCCCTGCGCATGGACTCCTCCTTCGCCGAGCGCAACGTCAACGAGGGCTTCTCCGGCGGTGAGAAGAAGCGCCACGAGATCCTCCAGATGGAGCTCCTGAAGCCGAAGATCGCCATCCTCGACGAGACCGACTCCGGCCTCGACGTCGACGCGCTCAAGGTCGTCTCCGAGGGCGTCAACCGCGTCAAGGAGGCCAGCGACCTGGGCATCATGCTCATCACGCACTACACGCGCATCCTGCGCTACATCAAGCCCGACTTCGTGCACGTCTTCGTCGACGGCCGGGTCGCCGAGTCCGGTGGCCCGGACCTGGCGGACCGCCTCGAGAACGAGGGCTACGACCGGTTCCTGACCACCTCGGTCTGAGGAGGAGACGTATGACGCGGGGCCGGCTGACCGCCGAGCCGTTCGGCAGCGAGGAGCTCGCCCGGATCCGGGCGGACTTCCCCCTGCTCGCGCGCACGGTCCGGGACGACCGGCCCCTCGTCTACCTGGACAGCGGGGCCACCTCCCAGAAGCCGGGCACGGTGCTGGACGCCGAGCGCGAGTTCTACGAGCAGCACAACGCCGCCGTGCACCGCGGTGCGCACCAGCTCGCCGAGGAGGCCACCGAGGCCTTCGAGGGCGCGCGGGCGACCGTGGCGCGCTTCCTGGGCGCCGACGCGGGCGAGATCGTCTTCACCAAGAACGGCACCGAGGGCCTCAACCTGCTCGCCTACGCCTTCTCCAACGCCGGTGCCCCCGGCGCCCTGGACGGCGCGGACGAGGAGTGGGCCGCCCGGCTGCGGCTGGGGCCCGGTGACGAGGTCGTGGTGACCGAGATGGAGCACCACGCCAACCTCGTGCCGTGGCAGGAGCTGTGCCGCCGCACCGGCGCCACGCTGCGCTGGATCGGTGTCACCGACGACGGCTACCTCGAGGACCCGACCGGTGTCATCGGCGAGCGCACGCGCGTCGTCGCCGTCACGCAGGTGTCCAACGTCCTCGGCACGCTCGTCGACCTGGACCCGGTGGTCGCCGCCGCCCGGGCCGTCGGGGCGCTCGTCGTCGTCGACGCCTGCCAGTCGGCGCCGCACCTGGACATCACCGGCCTGACCGCCCCCGGCTCGGGGGTGGACGCGCTGGTCCTCACGGGTCACAAGACGCTCGGCCCCTCGGGCGTCGGCGTCCTGTGGGCGCGCCGCGAGCTCCTCGAGGCCATGCCGCCCTTCCTCACCGGCGGGTCGATGATCGAGGTCGTGCGGATGGAGGGCTCCACCTGGGCCCCGCCGCCGCAGAAGTTCGAGGCCGGCGTGCCGATGGCCGCGCAGGCCGTCGGGCTGGCCGCCGCCCTCGACTACCTCACCGGCCTGGGCATGGACCGCGTCCACGCCCACGACCAGCACCTGATGCGCCACGCGCTGGCGGTGCTGGCCGAGCGCCCGTGGGTGCGCGTGCTCGGCCCGTCCGACCCTGCCGACCGCGTCGGGGCCGTGGCCTTCGTCGTCGACGGGGTGCACCCGCACGACGTGGGGCAGATCCTCGACGACGCGGGCGTCGCGGTCCGCACCGGCCACCACTGCGCGTGGCCGCTGCACCGGCGCCTGCGGGTGCCGGCCTCGACCCGCGCGAGCTTCTCGGTCTACACCACACCTGCGGAGATCGACGCCTTCGCCGAGGCGCTCGACCGGGTGCCGCAGATCTTCGGGGTGGCCGTCTGATGGACCTCTACGGCGAGCTCATCCTCGACCACGCCAAGCGGCCGCTCCACGCGGGGCTGCGGGAGCCCTACGACGTCGAGGTCAACCACGTCAACCCGACCTGCGGCGACGAGATCAGCCTCCGGGTGCGCCTGCGCCGCGACGGCGGCACCGTCGTCGTGGAGGACGTCTCCTACGACGCCCTGGGCTGCTCGATCTCGGTCGCCTCCGCCTCGGTCCTGGCCGAGGAGTCCATCGGGCGCCCGCTCGAGGAGACCCTCACCACCTACCGCCACCTGCACGCCATGCTGACGAGCAGGGGCGCCGACCCCGGCGATCCCGAGCAGATCGGGGACGCCGTCGCCTTCGCGGGCGTCTCCCGCTATCCGGCGCGCGTGAAGTGCGCGCTGCTGTCCTGGTCCGCCTACCTCGACGCGCTCGCCCGGGCGGGCGCCGACATCTCCGCCGCGAGCACCGCCACGACCCCCACCCTGGAGGAACGATGAGCCAGACCAGCCTGCCCCAGCCCCCCAACGTCGCCGACATCGAGGAGGCGCTGCGCGACGTCGTCGACCCCGAGCTCGGGATCAACGTCGTCGACCTCGGCCTCGTCTACGGCGTGACCGTCGACGCCCAGTCGCACACCGTCATCGACATGACCCTGACGAGCGCGGCCTGCCCGCTGACCGACGTCATCGAGGACCAGGTCGCCCAGTCCCTCGAGGGCCTCGTGCCCAGCCACCGCATCAACTGGGTGTGGATGCCGCCGTGGGGCCCGGACAAGATCACCGAGGACGGCCGCGAGCAGCTGCGCGCCCTCGGCTTCAACGTCTGAGCCGACCCTCTCTCCGCCATGCCTGCCGTCCGGGTCGCCCCCGAGCGTCTGACGGGCTGGGTGGAGCGCTTCGGCACCTCGCACGGGGAGGTCGGCCGGTCCGTCGACCGGCAGACCTCCCCGTCGTCGTACCTGCTGCAGGCCGCCGACGGGTCGTGGGCACGGCTGGCGTCCTGGCGTCCCGCCGAGGAGGGGGAGTGGGCACCGGGGGAGTGGGCCGCCCCGCCCGCCCTGCTGGTCGTGCTCGTCCGCCGCGGGGGGTATGCCGTGGCCGTCGCCGCCCCCGACGGGCGGCTGGCCGCGCACAAGGTGGGCACGCGCTACGTGCAGTCGCGCACAGCGGCCGGCGGCTGGAGCCAGCAGCGCTACGCGCGGCGCCGGTCCAACCAGGCCGACGCCCTCGTCGAGGCGGTCGCCGGCCATGCCGCGCGCGTCCTGGGTGAGGGGGAGGCGACCACCGGACCCGTCGGCGGGCTGGTCCTCGGCGGCGACCGGTCGCTGGCGGCCGCGGTGCTGGAGGAGCTGGTGACGGGCCCGCTGGCCCGGCTGCACGGCCTACCCCGCAGGGAGCTGCCCGACCTGCCCGACCCGCGCCGGGCCGTGCTCGACGACGCCGTCGCCCGCGGGCGGGCCGTCGAGGTGGAGGTCGTCAACGCCGGAGGGTGACCCACCTCACACCCAACACGGGGAATGGCAATCCATAACGTAGGGTTGGACCTTGTCGTGGCCGCGCCGATCGCGGCCCGCCGGGTCCCCTCCGTCGTGGGCCGGCGACGAACAACCTCCTCGCACGAAAGGCTGCCTCCGTGCTGTCTCGTCTTCCTCGGGTGTCCTTCGGCACCCAGGTGCTCATCGGCCTGGTGCTGGGCGTCGCGCTCGGCCTCGTGGCCCGCTCCATGGGTGCCACCGCCGACGACCCCAACTGGCTCTCCGAGACGCTGAGCATCATCGGGTCCTCCTTCGTCACCCTGCTGCGCGCCATCGTGCCGCCGCTGGTGTTCCTCGCCATCGTGTCCTCGATCGCCAACCTGCGTGAGGTCACCGGCGCCGCCCGCCTGGCCTGGAACACCCTGCTCTGGTTCGCGATCACCGCGCTCATCTCGGTCGGCATCGGCATGGTCGTCGGCTGGGTCGTCGACCCGGCCCGCGGCGCCGGCGTCACCGCTGCCGACGCCGCCGCCCCGGGCCGCGCGGGCTCCTGGCTGGACTTCCTCACCGGCATCATCCCCGCGAACGTGCTCGGCCTGTCCGCCAAGGCGGGCGAGGAGGGCGCGGTCTCGCTGTCCTTCAACGTCCTGCAGATCCTCGTGGTCGCGATCGCCGTCGGCATCGCCGTGCTCAAGGTCGGCAAGGGCGCCGAGCCCTTCCTCGCCTTCACCCGCTCGGCCCTGACCGTCGTGCAGAAGGTGCTGTGGTGGATCATCCTGCTCGCGCCGCTGGCGACCGTCGGCCTGCTCGGCAACGCCGTCGTCTCCTACGGCTGGGACACCATCGGCTCGCTGGGCCGCTTCACCGCCGCGATCTACATCGGTCTGGCGCTCGTCCTCTTCGTCCTCTACCCGGTGCTGCTGCGGGTCAACGGCCTGTCGATCAAGCAGTTCTTCACCGGCGCCTGGCCCGCGATCCAGCTGGCGTTCGTCTCCCGTTCCTCCATCGGCACCCTGCCCGTCACCCAGGCGGTCACCGAGCGCAACCTGGGCGTGCCCCGCGCCTACTCCTCCTTCGCCGTGCCGCTGGGCGCCACGACCAAGATGGACGGCTGCGCCGCGATCTACCCGGCGATCGCCGCGATCTTCGTCGCGCAGTTCTTCGGCGTCGACCTCGGCGTGACCGACTACCTGCTGATCGCCTTCGTCTCGGTGATCGGCTCCGCCGCCACCGCCGGCGTGACCGGCGCGACCGTCATGCTCACGCTGACGCTGTCGACCCTGGGCCTGCCGCTCGAGGGCGTCGGCCTGCTGCTCGCCGTCGACCCGATCCTCGACATGGGCCGCACCGCCACCAACGTCGCGGGCCAGGCGCTCGTGCCGACCATCGTGGCCAAGCGCCAGGGCATCCTCGACCAGGAGGCCTACGACGCCAGCCGCCGCGGCGAGCCGTGGCGCGAGGACGTCGAGGCTGCCGCGGACGAGCAGCGCGAGCCCGTCCCCGCGGGCGTCTGAACGACGACCTCGCCACACCCGCGCGTCCCTGACGTGCGACAAGGGCCGCCGGCATCCTGCCGGCGGCCCTTCGTCGTGCGCGGGGGGAGCGGTGCCCGTCAGTAGTCGTTCACGCTCGAGGCGTTGAGCACGTCGCACTGGTTGGGGTCGGCCGACTCGTAGCCGCGCATGAACCAGCCCATCCGCTGCTCGGAGGACCCGTGGGTCCAGGTGTGCGGGGTGACCTGACCCTGCATCTTCTCCTGGATGGAGTCGTCACCGACGGCCGAGGCGGCCGACAGGGCCGACTCGATGTCCTCGCGGCTCAGCGGCTCCAGCAGCAGGTTGCCGTCGGCGTCCTTGGTCTGCGTGGCGTTGCCCGCCCAGGCGCCGGCGAAGCAGTCGGCCTGCAGCTCGACCCGGACGGCGCCGGACTCCGGGCCCTGCGCGTCCTGCTGGGACGCCTTGAGGGCGCCGGTGTAGTTCTGGATGTGGTGGCCGTACTCGTGGCCCAGGACGTACATCTGCGAGAAGCTGCCGCCGTCACCGCCGAGCTGACCCTCCAGCTGCTGGAAGAAGGCGGTGTCGAGGTAGATGTGGCGGTCGACCGGGCAGTAGAACGGCCCGACCGCGCTGGAGGCCTGACCGCAGCCGGTGTTGACGCCGCCGCTGAAGAGGATCGCGTCGGCGGGCTGGGCCGAGGGGTAGGCCGCGGTCCAGTAGTCCTCGAGCGAGAGCATGGTCGCCTTCATGCGGCAGTCGATGTTCTCGTTGGCGTCCGCGCCCGTCCGGCACTCCGCCAGATCGACGTTCTGGGCGTTCGAGGTGGTGGGCTCCTGCCCGCCCAGGATGGCTCCAGGGTCGCCGCCCAGCAGCATGACGACGAGGGCGAGCACGAGCGCGCCGAGACCGCCGCCGACGGCGAGACCCCCGCTGCCTCCGCCGCCGCGGCTCGCGCGGCCGGCCCCGATGTTGGCGTTCTCCCGGAACGTCATGTCACCCTCCACGGTGCGAGGAAAACGGCTGGTCGGCCGACCAGGCCATGCGCGTAGACTAGCCAGCCGACCCTGCGGCCGCATGCGCGGTCCTCGCGAGTCGCACCCATCACCCTCACCGCCCCTCCGTGCGGTGACGCACGCCCGTGCCAGGAAGGAGCCCGCCGATGATCACCGCCTCCGGCGTCGAGGTCCGTGTCGGTTCCCGCCTGCTCATGGACGAGGTGAACTTCCGGGTCGGTCCCGGCGACCGCGTCGGTCTCGTCGGACGCAACGGTGCCGGCAAGACGACGCTGACGAAGATCCTCGCGGGGCAGGGGCAGCCGGCGGCCGGCACGATCACCCGCACCGGCGAAGTCGGCTACCTGCCGCAGGACCCGCGCACGGGCGACCTCGAGGTCCTGGGCCGCGACCGCATCCTGTCCGCCCGCGGCCTCGACACCGTCATCCGGGACATGCGCGCCGCCGAGGAGACGATGGGCAGCGCCGACGGCGAGCTGCGAGACAAGGCGATGCGCCGATACTCCCGCCTGGAGGCGGAGTTCACGTCGCGGGGAGGCTACGCCGCGGAGTCGGAGGCGGCGTCCATCGCCAGCTCCCTCGGCCTGCCCGAGCGGGTCCTCGCCCAGCCGCTGCGGACGCTCTCCGGTGGCCAGCGCCGCCGCATCGAGCTCGCCCGGATCCTCTTCTCCGGCGCCGAGACCCTGCTCCTCGACGAGCCGACCAACCACCTCGACGCCGACTCCATCGTCTGGCTGCGCGAGCACCTGCGCTCCTACGCCGGTGGTCTCATGGTGATTTCCCACGACGTCGACCTCGTCGAGACCGTCGTTAACAAGGTCTTCTACCTCGACGCCAACCGGCAGGTCATCGACATCTACAACATGGGCTGGAAGGCCTACCTGCTGCAGCGCGAGGCCGACGAGCGCCGCCGGCACCGCGAGCGTGCCAACGCCGAGAAGAAGGCCGCGGCGCTGCTGGCGCAGGCCGACAAGATGCGGGCCAAGGCCACCAAGGCCGTGGCCGCCCAGAACATGGCCCGCCGCGCCGAGCGCATGCTCTCCGGGCTGGAGGCCGAGCGCCAGACCGACCGGGTCGCCAAGCTGCGCTTCCCGACCCCCGCGCCCTGCGGCCGCACGCCGCTCACCGCCGAGGGGTTGTCGAAGTCCTACGGGTCGCTGGAGATCTTCACCGACGTCGACCTGGCGATCGACCGCGGCTCCAAGGTGGTCGTGCTCGGGCTCAACGGTGCCGGCAAGACCACCCTGCTGCGCATCCTTGCCGGCATCGACAGGCCGGACACCGGCGAGGTCGTGCACGGCCACGGGCTGCGGCTGGGCTACTACGCCCAGGAGCACGAGACGCTCGACGTCAAGCGCTCGGTGCTCGAGAACATGAAGTCGGCCGCGCCCGACCTCGACGAGACCGAGACCCGCAAGGTGCTGGGCTCCTTCCTCTTCACCGGGGACGACGTGGACAAGCCCGCCGGGGTGCTCTCCGGCGGCGAGAAGACCCGCCTGGCCCTCGCCACGCTGGTCGTCTCCGCCGCCAACGTGCTGCTCCTCGACGAGCCCACCAACAACCTCGACCCGGCCTCCCGGGAAGAAGTTCTGTCCGCGCTGCGTAACTACGAGGGTGCGGTCGTCCTCGTGAGCCACGACGAGGGAGCGGTCACCGCCCTCGAGCCGGAGCGCGTGCTGCTGCTCCCCGACGGGGTGGAGGACCTCTGGGGCCGTGACTACGAGGACCTGATCGCCCTGGCCTGAGGAGGCACCGCATGACGATGGGTGTGGGGATGCGCCCAGGCGCCTCCATCCGCAGCTTCGCGAAGGACCCGTCGGTGCGCGACCACCGGCTGCGCCGCGGCACCGCGCGACGCGTCCTGCGCTACGGCGGGCCGTTCCGGCGCGAGATCACGGCCTACCTGCTGCTGACCGTGCTGGCCGGCGGGCTGGTGACCCTCGTGCCGCTGCTGCTGCAGCGGATCATCGACGACGGCGTGGTCCCGCAGGCCCGCGACGTCGTCGTGCGCCTCGGCCTGCTCGTCGCCGCGATCGCGGTGCTGGAGTCGGTCGTCACGGTCGTGAGCCGCTGGCTGGGCTCGCGCATCGGCGAGGGCCTGATCCTCGACCTGCGCACCGAGGTCTTCGCGCACGTGCTGCGCCAGCCGATCGCCTTCTTCACCCGGGCCCAGACCGGAGCCCTGGTCAGCCGGCTCAACAACGACGTCATCGGCGCGCAGACCGCCTTCACCTCGATCCTGTCGGGGCTGGTGAGCAACGTCGTCCAGATCGTCCTCATCCTGGCCGCGCTGCTGTCGATGAGCTGGCAGATCACGGTGCTGGCGCTCCTGCTGCTCCCGATCTTCCTCGTCCCGGCCCGGCTCATGGGTGCGCGGCTGTCCGCCCTGACCCGGCGGCAGATGACGCTCAACGCCGAGATGCAGGCGCGGATGACCGAGCGCTTCAACGTCGCCGGCGCGCTCCTGGTGCGTCTCTTCGGACGCCCGGCCGAGGAGGACGAGGAGTATGCCGCCCGCGCCGCCGGGGTGCGCGACGCCGGCGTCTCGATCGCCGTCAACCGGGTGATCTTCATGGCCGGGCTCGGGCTGGTGGCGTCGCTGGCCACGGCTCTGGTCTACGGCCTCGGCGGCCTGATGGCCGTCGCCGGGGAGCTGACGGTCGGCACCCTGGTCGCGATGGCCGCCCTGCTCTCGCGGCTCTACGCCCCGCTCACGGCGCTGTCCAATGTGCGTGTCGACATCATGACCGCGCTGGTCTCCTTCGAGCGCATCTTCGAGGTGCTCGATCTGCAACCGCTGGTGCGGGAGGCCGATGAGCCCGAGGAGATCCCCGACGGGCCGGTCGGGGTCCGCCTGGAGGACGTCACCTTCGCCTATCCCGCGGCAGACGAGGTGTCGCTGGCGTCGCTGGAGCAGCGCCCCGGCGCCGAGACCTTCGACGGCCACCCGGTGCTGCGCGGCATCGACCTCGACGTGCCGGCCGGGGCCATGGTCGCTCTCGTGGGGCCCTCGGGCGCCGGCAAGACCACGCTCACCACCCTCGTCGCCCGGCTCTACGACCCCACAGAGGGGCGCGTGAGCATCGGCGGCGTGGACCTGCGCAAGGCGTCCACCGAGTCGCTGCGGCGGACCGTCGGTGTGGTCACGCAGGAGGCCCACATGTTCAACGACACCGTGGGCGCCAACCTGCGCTACGCCCGTCCCGGCGTGAGCGACCCCGAGATCTGGGAGGCGCTGCGGGCCGCCCGGATCGACGGTCTGGTCGCGAGCCTGCCCGACGGGCTCGACACCGTCGTCGGTGACCGCGGCCATCGCCTCTCCGGCGGCGAGAAGCAGCGTCTCGCCATCGCCCGCCTGCTCCTCAAGAGTCCGGCGGTCGTCGTCCTCGACGAGGCGACCGCGCACCTCGACAGCGAGTCCGAGGCCGCCGTGCAGCGGGCCCTCGACGAGGCGCTGACCGGGCGCACCTCGCTGGTCATCGCCCACCGGCTCT
The DNA here is from genome assembly GCF_006716885.1 of Ornithinimicrobium humiphilum. Taxonomy (NCBI): domain Bacteria; kingdom Bacillati; phylum Actinomycetota; class Actinomycetes; order Micrococcales; family Ornithinimicrobiaceae; genus Ornithinimicrobium; species Ornithinimicrobium humiphilum. The sequence continues at coordinate 1,930,533 of NZ_VFPU01000001.1, read as the reverse complement.
CCACGGTGCGCGACGCCGACCTCATCCTCGTGCTCGACCGTGGCGAGGTCGTGCAGCGCGGCACCCATGCCGAGCTCCTGGCCGCGGGCGGGCTCTACAAGACGTTGCACGACACGCAGTTCCGGGACTGAGCGATCCCTACGGTCCCGGCGGGGGAGCCCCTCGCGGGTCTACCCTGACCCCCAGCCGGAGCCGCAGCATCGCAGGGAGGTGGCCCCCGTGGCGCGGGAATCTCGCGGGCGGCACGACGCCGCCCGGTCCCAGACCCGCCGACGCAGTCTCGTCGGCCAGCTGCCCACGCCCCTCCGAGCCTTCCTGGCCACCGAGGCCGGTGGGGCCCTGCTGCTGCTGGTCGCCACAGCGGTCGCCCTGGTCTGGGCCAACTCGCCGTGGTCGGGGTCCTACGAGGCGCTGTGGGGGACCGAGGCCGGGATCCGCGTCGGCGCCCTCGACCTGGCCATGGACCTCGGTCACTGGGTCAACGACGCGCTCATGGCGCTCTTCTTCTTCGTCATCGGGCTGGAGGTGCGTCGTGAGCTGTCGGTCGGCGAGCTGACCGACCGCCGCCGCGTGACGGTGCCCCTGCTCGCGGGCGTGGGCGGCATGCTGCTGCCGGCCGCGATCTTCCTGCTCGTGGCCCCGGGGGGAGAGGCGGCGCGTGCCTGGGCGGCCGTGATCGGCACCGACACCGCCTTCCTGCTCGGCGCGCTCGCCGTGGTGGGACCCCGGCTGTCCACCCAGCTGCGCGTCTTCCTGCTGACGCTGACCGTCGTGGACGACGTGGTGGCGGTGAGCGTCATCGGCCTCTTCTACTCGGGCGAGGTGCGCGTCCTGCCGATGGTCCTCATGGCGGCCCTCGGCGCCGTCATCGCCCTGCTCAGCAGTCGGGGGGTATGGCGCACCGCCCCCTACGCGGCCCTCGTCGTGCTGCTGTGGCTGGCGACGGTCGAGGCGGGGCTGCACGCCTCGATCGCCGGGATGCTGGGTGGGCTGCTGGTCGGAGCCTCCCGGCCGCGGCGCGACAGGGTGCTGGAGGCCGCCGAGCGCGTGCGCGCCTTCGCCCAGTCGCCCATGGTCGAGGTGGGCCGCTCGGCCAGGGCCGGGCTGGAGCGGTCGATGTCGGTCAACGAGCGGCTGCAGGCGGCGCTGCACCCGTGGTCGAGCTATGTCGTCGTCCCGGTCTTCGCGCTCGCCAACGCCGGTGTGGACCTGCGTGGTGGGGTCCTCGCCGACGCCCTCTCGTCGCGGCTGACGTGGGCGGTGGCGCTCGGGCTCGTCGTCGGGAAGTTCGTCGGCATCGGGACGACCGCCCTCCTGGCCGCGCGGCTGGGGGCGGGCTCGCTGCCGGTGGGCGTCGGTCGCGGGCACGTCCTGGGCGGCGCCGCCCTGTCGGGCATCGGCTTCACGGTCTCCCTGCTCGTGGTCGGGCTCGCGCTCGACGACCCTGTCCTGCGCGACGAGGCGACCGTCGGCGTGCTGCTGGCGGCGCTCCTGGCCACGGCGCTCGGTTGGGCGACCTTCCGCCTCGCGGCCCTGCGCGGCGAGGGGGACGCCGACCTGCCCCGCCGGCTCGCCCGGCCCGTCGACCCCGAGGTCGACCACGTCAAGGGGCCCGCGGACGCCCCGCTGACCCTGGTGGAGTACGGCGACTACGAGTGCCCCTTCTGCGCCCGCGCGACGGGGGTCGGCGACGAGCTCCGGCGGCGCTTCGGCGACCGGCTGCGTTATGTCTTCCGCCACCTGCCCCTGCACGACGTCCACCCGCGCGCCGAGCTGGCGGCCCGGGCCGCGGTGGCCGCCGGGCTGCAGGGGCGCTTCTGGCAGATGCACGAGGCGCTCTACGCCCACCAGGACGCCCTCGACTACGACGACCTGGTCGGTCACGCCCAGGACGTCGGGCTCGACGTCGACCGGTTCGTCCGCGACCTCGACAGCCCGGAGGTCGTGCTGCGCGTGCGCGACGACGTGGCCAGCGCCGAGGCCAGCGGGGCACGCGGCACGCCGACCTTCTTCGTCGGGGAGGAACGTCATACCGGCCCGTGGGACGCCGAGACGTTGGCGAGGGCCCTCGAAGAGGGCTGACCGGGACCGGGCGAGCCTCAGAGGGCGCGGGTGGAGCCTCCGTCGACGGTGATCACCGAGCCGGTCACGTAGGACGCCATCGGTGAGGTCACGAAGGCGGCGACCGCCCCGAACTCCTCGGGCTGGCCGTAGCGGCGCAGCGGGATCGCGGCGAGGGCCCGCTCGCGCACGGCGGCGGGGTCGTCGGCGGCCTCCTCGAGCTCGCGCAGCCGGTCGGTCTCGAAACGGCCGGGCAGCACCGCGTTGACCCGGTGGCCGCGGGGACCGTGCTCGTCGGCGAGGCTCTTGGCCGCCATCGCCAGGCCGGGGCGCAGGCCGTTGGAGATGCCGAGGCCCGCGAGCGGGCTGCGCACCGAGGTGGACAGCACCAGCGTCACGGCGATGGGGGAGCGGGCGGTCGTCAGGGCCGTTCGCGCGAGCCGGACGGCGCCGAGGAAGACGCTGTCGAAGGCGTCCCGCCACTGCTCGTCGGTCGCCTCGGTCACGCTGCCGCCGGGCGGACCACCGACGCTGATGACGACGCCGTCGAGCCGGCCGAAGGTCTCCTCCGCCTCCTCGAGCAGCCGCTCCGCGGCGTCGTCGTCGGCCAGGTCGGCCACGGACCCGACGGCCGTCCCCGGGCCGATCTCGCCCAGCTCGCGCGACGCCGCCTCGACGTCCTCAGCCGAGCGGGCGGCCAGGAGCACGTCGGCGCCGTCGCGCACGAGGGCCTCGGCGGTGGCCCGGCCCAGCCCGCGGGAGGCTCCGGTGACGAGATAGGCGCGTCCTGCGAGTCCGAGGTCCATGGGCCCATCGTGCCAGCAGCGGTCAGGGCGCCCGCAGGCCCCCGCACGGCGGAGCAGGTGCCTACTCGTCCTCCTCGTCCCAGATGCGCACCTTGCGCGGGCGGGGTTCCCGGCGCGGCTTCCCGGCGTCGTCGAGGGCCTGCTGACGGGCCATGACGAGGACGAGGACCACGCCGGCCGGGACGGTGAGCCACCACTGGATGGCGTAGGCGAAGTGGGACCCGAGCCGCACGTCGGGCTCCGGCAGCGGCTCCGGGCGCGGCACCTCCGGGTCCTCGCCCTGCAGCAGGACGTAGGCCCCGACGAGGTCGAGGCCGGTCGCCGCACCCAGGGCGGGCAGGTCGATGGACGCCAGCTGCCCGGCGGGCAGGTCGCGGCCCAGGTCGGGCTCGGAGGGGCGCAGCCATCCGGTCACCGTCACCTCGCCGGTCGGCGGGGGCGGCACCTCGGGGCGCGTCGCGGCGGTGCGTCCGGAGGGCACCCACCCGCGGTCGACCGTGACCGCGCTGCCGTCGGCGAGCACCAGGGGTACGAGCACCTCGTAGCCGAAGACGCCCTCGCGCGGACGGTTGCGGACGAGGTGCTCGGCGCCGGCGGCGTAGGTGCCGGTGACCTCGATCCTGCGCCACTGGTCGTCGTGGGCCAGCGGGGCCCCAGGACCGGTCAGGACGTCCGACAGGGGCACCGGCGGGGCGGAGTAGTTGGTCGCGATCAGGTGCCGGCGCTCGGCCTTCTCCTGGTAGCGGCCGTACTGCCACAGACCGAGCCCGGCCGTGATCGTGCCGAACAGCACGGCGAGCAGCAGGTAGGCGATCCAGCGCGGACGCCTCAGGACCCCCAGCACCTCAGCCGTCAGCCTCCGTCAGGTCCCCCGCGGGGATCACCTCGAGGAGGAAGCCCCGGGCGCGGACGAAGCTGCTCAGGGAGTCGCGGTGCTCGTCGCAGGCGAGCCAGACCTTGCGCCGCCCGGGAGCGTGCAGGGTGGGGTTGCGCCAGACGACCGCGTGCGGGGCCTCCGCCCGGCACGCCTTGGCGCTGCAGACCAGCCGCCGGTCGGCCGGCGGCGTCGCACCGGTCACGAGCCCTCCCGTCCTGCCTCGTCGTCGGTGTCCGGGGCGGGCCGGGTCGAGCTCGACACCACGGTGCCGACGATCGGCGCCGCGGGGACCGGCGCCGAGGGCTCGGCCGGCGCGGGGTCGGCCGCCGCGAGCCCGCGCACCGGCGAGGCGGGGGTGGAGTCCTGGACCGTCGCCCCGCGCCGGTCGACGGCGTTGGCGACGACGACGGCGATGGAGGGCACGACGGTGGCGAAGACCGCCAGGGACACGCCGAGCACGAGGTGGCCGTGCAGGAGCAGCCAGACGGACGTGGGGAAACCGGCGATGCGCAGGCCCATGGCGACCAGGTAGGTGCGCATCCGGCGCCGCCGGTCGTCCTCGACCCCCACCCGCGCCGTCGTCACGGCCTGGACCGGACGACGGCCCGGCCCGCTGGTCCGACGCGATGCGGTGGTGGGCACCTGTCCACGATACGACTACGGTGTTCCCGTGAACGACTCGACCAGCACCACGTCCTCGCCCTCGGCCGTCCTGGTCACCGGCGGCAACCGCGGCATCGGCCTGGCCATCGCCCGCTCCTTCGCCGAGGCCGGCCACGACGTCGTCGTCACCCACCGCAGCGGGGAGCCCCCGGAGGGCCTGCGCGGGGTGCTGTGCGACGTGACGGACACCGAGGCCGTCGACCGCGCGTTCACAGAGGCCGAGGAGATCCTGGGCCGCCCGATCGACGTGCTGGTCGCCAACGCGGGCATCACCAAGGACGGCCTGCTCATGCGGATGAGCGACGAGGACTTCGACGCGGTCCTCGACACCAACCTCACCGGGGCCTTCCGCTGCGCCCGACGGGCCGTCAAGGGCATGATCCGGGCCCGGCACGGGCGGATCATCCTCATCTCCTCGGTGGTGGGCCTGTTCGGCGGGGCCGGCCAGACCAACTACTCCGCGTCCAAGGCGGGCCTGGTCGGTCTCGCCCGTTCCATCACGCGTGAGCTGGGCGGACGCGGCATCACCGCCAACGTCGTCGCGCCGGGCTTCATCGAGACCGAGATGACCGAGCAGCTGCCCGAGGACCGGCAGAAGGCCTACCTGGCCAGCATCCCCGCCGGGCGCTTCGCCTCCGCCGACGAGGTCGCGCGCGTCGTCCGCTGGCTGGCCGGCCCGGACGCGGGCTACATCTCCGGCGCCGTCATCCCGGTCGACGGCGGCCTCGGCATGGGGCACTGACACGTCGCTGACGCGCCCGCGGGGGTGCCCGTCGCCCTGCCCGGGACGGGCTAGAGTCTGCCCATGCTCATGGACGGCAAGAAGCTGCTGATCACCGGTGTCCTCATGGACAGCTCCATCGCGTTCCACGTCGCGAGGCTCGCGCAGGAGCAGGGCGCGGAGGTGGTGCTGACCTCCTTCGGCCGCACCTTCAGGATCACCCAGACCATCGCCAAGCGGCTGCCGCGCCCGGCGCCGGTCATCGAGCTCGACGTCACCGACCAGGAGCACCTGGACACCCTCGCGGAGCGGCTCGGCGAGCACGTCGACTCCCTCGACGGGGTGCTGCACTCGATCGGCTACGCCCCGCAGGGCGCCTTCGACTTCATGAACGCCAGGTGGGAGGACGTCGCCACCGCGATGCAGGTCAGCGCCTACTCGTTGAAGTCGCTGACGACCGCCTGCCTGCCGCGCATGGGCGCCGGCGGCAGCGTCGTCGGCCTGACCTTCGACGCGCAGTACGCCTGGCCGGTCTACGACTGGATGGGCGTGGCCAAGGCCGCCTTCGAGGCCACCAGCCGTTACCTGGCGCGCGACCTCGGCCCGATGGGCATCCGCTCCAACCTGGTCTCGGCAGGGCCCATCGCCACCACCGCAGCCAAGTCGATCCCGGACTTCGACCAGTTCGCGAAGTGGGGCGAGCACGCGCCGCTGGGCTGGGACGTCAAGGACCCGGTGCCGGCCGCCCAGGCCTGCCTCGCGCTGCTGTCCGACTGGTTCCCGGCGACCACCGGCGAGATCGTGCACGTCGACGGCGGCTACCACGCCACCGGCTTCTAGCGCCGCCGGGCCGACGTCCTAGGACGTCTCGCCGTGCCGGCGGTGTATCCCGGGTGCCCCCTGCGCGCTCCACATCCCGTCAGGATCGTTGCCACGCAGGGGGAGGCACCATGTCCAGCACCGTCTACCGTCCGACCGCCAGCGCAGCAGGGGTGCGCGCTGCGGTCCACACCGGCCTCGAGAGACTCACGGAGGTGCTCGCGGCGCACAGCGTCGACGCCCTCCGGGTCAGCCTGGGGCTGGTCTTCCTGGCGTTCGCCTCGGTGAAGTACGTCGCGGGGCTCAGCCCCGCGGAGGACCTCGCCGTGGCGACCGTCTCCCAGCTCACGTTCGGGGTCGTCACCGGCTCGTCCGCGCTGCTCCTCACCGCGGTGACCGAGACCGTCATCGGGCTGACGCTGCTCACCGGGCGCCTGGTCCGGCTGGGCCTGGTCGTCATGGCCGGGGCGATGGTCGGCATCATGTCGCCGCTCGTCCTCTTTCCGGACCAGATGTGGGTCGACGGTGGGCCGACCCTCGTCGGCCAGTACGTCTTCAAGGACGTCGTGCTCGTGGCGGGGGCGCTGGTCGTCGCCGCGCACGCACTCGGCGCCCGGATGCGCACCGACGCCGAGGACTGAGCCGTCGGAGCGGGGCGCGGGCCGGTCACCGGTCCGCGCCCCTGCCGTGCCCGGGCCACCTCAGCCGTCGCAGAGCGCGAGGTCGGTCTGGGCGAGCGGCATACCCTCCTCGATGACGTAGGTGACGAGCAGCACGACGTCCTCGTCGCCCTCGTTGACGCCCTCGTGCACGTAGCCGGCCCCTTCGACGAGGCTGTCGCCGGCGGAGTAGACGTGCATGCCGCCGGGGTAGACCGGGGCGTGGTGGGTCAGCTCACCCTGCTCGACGATGGCCAGCAGCTGGCCGTGGTGGCAGTGCAGGCCGGTCCCAGCGCCGGGCGGGATGGTGATCCGCCGGTAGGTCATCGTGACCGGGCCGTCCACGTCGACCTCGACGGCCTCGCCGCGCTCGCCGGCGCCGAGCTCCTCGACCGAGACGGCCGCGGCGGTCTCCGTGGCCGGTTCCTCCTCCGGTGCGACCGGGCCGGCCGCCGCCTCCTCCGTGGAGGGCAGGACGACGCAGCCGGCGAGCAGCGCGCAGGGGAGCAGCCCCAGGGCGACGGCGCGGCGGGCACGGCGTGACGGGGACCGGTGCGCACGGCTCATGGGCCGACTGTAGGGGTTCCGGGGTGCATCTGGACAGGGCTCGAGACGACCGTGATGCCCACGCCCGACCCGACGTCCGTCGAGCCTCCCGCACGCGGTGCACCGCGACCGGTATCTTTCCCGGCGACCCGCGGCCCGGCGGGCGGCGAGGCAGCCGACCCGACCCGGCACCGCTCGCTCGTGACAAGGAGGACTCGCATGTCCGCTGCAGTACCTGATACCAAGGGGAAGAAGACCGCCCCGCTCGCCCGGGTGATGCGCCCGGTCAACTCCCTGGTGGAGCGCTTCATCCCCAGCGCCTTCGTCTTCGCCGTCGTCCTGACGTTCGTCGTGGCCCTCGCAGCCCTGGTGCTCACCGAGTCCGGCCCGGTCGAGGTCCTCGAGGGCTGGGGCCAGGGGCTGTCCGGGCTGCTGGCCTTCATGACCCAGATGGCGCTCATCCTGCTGCTCGGCCACACCCTGGCCAACACCGGCCCGGTCCGTCGCCTGCTCGCGCGCCTCGGCGGCGTGCCGAAGACCGTCCTGCAGGCCTACCTCTTCGTCTTCGTCATCGCCTCCCTGGCCTCGCTCATCACCTGGGGTCTGGGCCTGGTGGTCGGTGTGCTGCTGGCCAAGGAGGTCGCCGCCCAGGGCCGCGAGCGCGGTCTGCGCCTGCACTTCCCGATGCTCGTGGCCGCGGGCTACTCCGGCTACGTCATCTGGCACATGGGCTACTCGGCCTCGGGCCCGCTGACCGCGGCCACCGAGGGGTCCTTCATCGCCGAGCAGCTGGGCCGCACCATCCCCGTGGGCGAGACCATCTTCACGTGGTGGAACATCGCCGCGGCGATCGCGACGATCGTCGTCGTCGGCATCGCGCTGGCGCTCGTCGCCCCGCGCGAGGGCGAGGACGTCATCGAGCTGGGCTTCGACGCCCGCGACATGGACGACGTGGACCTGGACGACGAGGTCGTCACCCCGGCCGACCGGGTCGACGCCAGCCGCATCGTCACCCTGCTCGTCGGCCTCGCGCTGGCGGGCTACCTCGTCCTGCACTTCAGCAACGGTGGGACGCTGACCCTCGACGTCGTCAACTGGACCTTCCTGGCGCTGATCCTGCTGCTCGTCCGCAACACCTTCGAACTCATCGCGCTCGTGAAGAACGCCGCCTCCAACGTCGGCGAGATCCTGCTCCAGTTCCCGCTCTACGCCGGGATCATGGGGATCATGACCGCGACCGGTCTGATCAAGGTGTTCTCCGACTGGGTGGTCGGCATCGCCACCCCGACGACCTTCGGCCTGCTCGCCTTCCTCTCGGCGGGCGTGGTGAACTTCTTCGTCCCCTCCGGAGGCGGGCAGTTCGCCGTGCAGGGCCCGGTCATGCTGGACGCCGCGGAGCGCCTCGGTGTCGACCCGTCGGTCGCGATCATGGCGATCGCCTACGGCGACCAGTGGACCAACATGATCCAGCCGTTCTGGGCGTTGCCGGTCCTCGCCATCGCCTCGCTCAAGATGCGCGACCTGCTCGGCTACACCACGGTCACGCTCATCGCGTCGGGGCTGGTCTTCGGCGCCACGATGCTGCTCGTGGGGTTCGTCCTGTAGCCGCTCGTCGCCATCGGTGAGCCGGCCCGAGGGGCCCGTGCGGGTGCCGCACGGGCCCCTCGGCACGTCATACCCCCGGTGAGTCCGCAGGATAGGTTGACGCGGTGGAACCCGTCCGCCGCGTCCTGATCCACGGCGTCACCGGCTCCGGCAAGACCACCCTGGCGCGGGAACTCGCCGGGGCAGCCGGGCTGCCGTGGCACTCGGCCGACGACGAGATCGGCTGGCTCCCGGGATGGCAAGAACGCCCAGTCGAGGAGCAGCGCGAGCTGGCTCGGGGCGTCGCCGAGCGGCCCGACTGGATCCTCGACACCGCCTACGGGAAGTGGCGTGACGTCGTCCTGCCGCGCGCGCAGCTGGTCGTGGCCCTGGACTACCCGCGCCGGGTGTCGCTCGCCCGGCTGCTGCGACGCACCGCGACCCGCATGGTGACGCGGGAGCCGGTCTGCAACGGCAACGTCGAGTCGCTCCGCGCCGTCCTGTCCCGCGACTCGATCATCTGGTGGCACGTGCGGTCGTTCGCGCGCAAGCGCGCCCAGATCGAGGCCTTCGTCGCGGATCCCGACGGCCCGCCCGTGGTGCGGCTGACGTCGCCCGCGCTGACCGCGGCCTGGCTCGAGGAGGTCCGCCGCGCCGGGCTGCTCAGCCCTGGATGATCGTGCCCTTGCCGACGACCGTGATGCCCGAGTCGGTCACCGTGAAGCCGCGGGCGAGGTCCTCGTCGCGGTCGAGCCCGATGTGCACGCCCGCGGGCACGAAGACGCCCTTGTCGATGATGGCCCGGTGGATCTGGCAGGAGCGGCCGATCTCCACCTTGTCCATGAGCACCGAGCGCGTCACGTGGCTGAAGCTGTGCACCTTGACGCGCGGGGAGAGCACGGAGTCGCTGACGGTCGACCCGGAGATGACGCAGCCGGGGGAGATCGCCGAGCTCACGGCGTGGCCCACGCGGTCGCGGGAGCCGTGCACGAACTTCGCCGGCGGCTGGGGACCGTAGTTGGTGTAGATCGGCCAGGCCTCGTTGTAGAGGTTGAAGACCGGGTGGACCGAGATGAGGTCCATGTGGGCGTCGTAGTAGGAGTCGATCGTCCCGACGTCGCGCCAGTAGGCGTGGTCGCGCTCGGTCGAGCCGGGGATGTCGTTGTCCTTGAAGTCGTAGACCCACGCGTCGCCGTGCTGGACGAACGCGGGCACGATGTTGCCGCCCATGTCGTGCTTGGAGTCCTCGTCGAGCGCGTCGGCTCGGACGGCCGCCTCGAGCGCGTCGGCGGTGAAGACGTAGTTGCCCATCGAGGCGAAGACCTCTTCGGGGCTGTCCGGCAGGCCCTGGGGCGACTCGGGCTTCTCCAGGAACTCGCGGATGCGGCGCGGGTCCTGCGGGTCGACGTCGATGACGCCGAACTGGTTGGCCAGCCCGATCGGCTGGCGGATGCCGGCGACCGTGCACGCCGCGCCGGTCTCCAGGTGCTGCTGCACCATCTGGGAGAAGTCCATCCGGTAGACGTGGTCGGCCCCGACGACCACGACGATGTCGGGTCGCTCGTCGTGGATGAGGTTGAGGCTCTGGTAGATGGCGTCGGCCGACCCGGAGAACCAGTGCTTGCCGACCCGCTGCTGCGCGGGGACGGGGGCCACGTAGTTGCCGAGCAGCGTCGACATGCGCCAGGTCTTGGTGATGTGCGCGTCGAGGGAGTGCGACTTGTACTGCGTCAGCACGACGATCTTGAGGTAGCCGGAGTTGGCGATGTTGGACAGCGCGAAGTCGATGAGCCGGTAGATGCCGCCGAAGGGCACCGCGGGCTTGGCGCGGTCCGCGGTCAGCGGCATCAGGCGCTTCCCCTCCCCACCCGCGAGGACGATCGCCAGGACCTTCTGCCGAGGTTGGAGAGCCATGGCCCCAACCTAGAGGCATTCTTCCCGCTGTGGCGAGGGGGGATGCCACGTGACTAGGTTGGGGCCGTGCGCATCGACATCCTCAGCCGCGAGTACCCGCCGAACGTCTACGGAGGCGCCGGCGTGCACGTCGCCGAGCTGACGCGCGCCCTGCGAGAGCTCGACGGCGTCGAGGTGCGCGTGCGCGCCTTCGACGACCCGGTCGAGGAGCCCGGCACCCGGGGGTATGCCGTGCCCGCGGGCCTGGAGGAGGCCAACGGGGCGCTGCGCACCCTGGGGGTCGACCTGCTCATGGCCCGCGACGTCGCGGCCGAGGGCGCCGACCTCGTGCACAGCCACACCTGGTACGCCAACCTCGGCGGCCACCTCGGCTCGCTGCTCGCCGGCGTGCCCCACGTCATCAGCGCCCACTCCCTGGAGCCGCTGCGCCCGTGGAAGGCCGAGCAGCTGGGCGGCGGCTACGCGATCTCCTCGATGGCCGAGAAGGTGTCCTACGAGGGTGCGGCCGCGATCATCGCGGTCTCGGCCGGCATGCGCCGGGACATCCTCGCGGCGTATCCGTCCGTGGACCCGGACACGGTCCACGTCGTGCACAACGGCATCGACTCCGAGCGCTGGCGGCGTGACACCTCCGAGGCGGCACGGGAGACGGTCCGCGGCCACGGCCTGGACCCGGACGCCCCCACCGTGGTCTTCCTCGGCCGCATCACCCGCCAGAAGGGCCTGCCCTACCTGCTGCGCGCGCTACGCCGGCTCGACGACGACGTGCAGGTCGTCCTCCTCGCCGGGGCCCCGGACACCCCGGAGATCGAGCGCGAGGTCATCGGCCTCGTCGACACCCTCCGCACCGACCGCGGCCGCGACGCCGCCCCCGTCGTCTGGATCGGCGAGATGCTCCCGCGCGACCAGGTGATCGCGGTGCTCTCGCACTCCAGCGTCTTCGTCTGCCCCTCCGTCTACGAGCCGCTCGGCATCGTCAACCTCGAGGCGATGGCCTGCGGCCTGCCCGTGGTCGCGACGGCCACCGGGGGCATCCCCGAGGTGGTCGTCGACGGCGAGACCGGGTGGCTGGTCCCGATCGAGCAGGTCGGCGACGGCACCGGCACGCCCGTCGACGAGGAACGCTTCGTCGACGACCTCGGCGCGGCCCTGGTGGCCGCCCTGGGCGACCTCGACGAGGCACGCCGCCGGGGCGAGGCCGGCCGCCGCCGTGCCGTCGAGTCCTTCTCCTGGACCTCCATCGCCGAGCGGACGCTGGAGGTCTACCGCTCCACCCTGGAGGGGCGCACGCCACCTCCCTGACCCGTCCCCTCCGCGAACACGCAGGCAAAGGAGCCCACGTGCTGATCGGTGTACCCACGGAGACCCTCCCGGGCGAGACCCGGGTGGCGGCCACGCCCGAGACCGTCGGGCGCCTGGTCGCGCTCGGCCACGACGTCGTCGTCCAGGCCGGCGCCGGCGAGAGTGCCAGCTTTCCCGACGAGAGCTACGTGGCCGCCGGTGCCGCGGTCGGCACCCGCGAGCAGGTGTGGGCCGCCGACGTGGTGGTCCGCGTCGACGCCCCCACCGTCGAGGAGGTCGAGCTGCTGCGGCCCGGCGCCCTGCTCGCCTCGCAGCTGAGCCCCGGCCAGCGGCCCGAGCTGCTGGCCTCCCTGGCCGAGCGCAGCGTCACCGCGCTCGCCCTCGACGCGGTGCCCCGCATCTCCCGGGCGCAGTCCCTCGACGTGCTGTCCTCGATGACCAACATCGGCGGCTACCGGGCCGTGGTCGAGGCGGCCTACGAGTACGGCTCGGTCTTCACCGGCCAGGTCACCGCGGCCGGGACCGTGCCGCCGGCCACGGTGTTCGTCCTCGGGGCCGGGGTGGCGGGGCTGGCGGCGGTCGGCACCGCCGCGAGCCTGGGAGCCGTCGTGCGCGCCTCCGACATCCGGCCCGAGGTGGGCGAGCAGGTGGAGTCGCTGGGGGCGGAGTTCGTCCCGGTGGGGGTGTCCGGGGGCGGGGCCGACGGCTACGCCCGCGAGCTGGGCGAGGACCTGCAGGCCCGCGCGATGGAGGTCTACGCCCGCGAGTGCGCCGACGCCGACATCGTCATCACCACCGCGCTCATCCCCGGGCGGCCCGCGCCGGTCCTGCTGACCGCCGAGACCGTGGCGCGGATGCGGCCCGGCAGCGTCGTCGTCGACATGGCGGCCCGCAACGGCGGCAACTGCGAGCTGACCCGCCCCGGCGAGGTGACCACCACCTCCAACGGCGTGCGGATCGTGGGCTACACCGACCTGCCGGCCCGGCTGCCGACCCAGGCCTCGCAGCTCTACGGCACCAACGTCGCCAACCTGCTGGCCCTCCTGACGCCCGGGCGCGACGGCACCCTGGTCCTCGACCTTGACGACGAGGTGCAGCGGGGCATGACGGTGGCCCACGGCGGCCGGGTGACGTGGCCGCCCCCGCCGGTGAGCGTGACCGCAGCCCCGGCCCCCGCCGAGGCCGCGTCGTCCGAGACGACCCCGGATCCCGCACCGCCACCACGGCCGGCCCGCCCCGACCGCGTCCCGGTGCTGCTCGGGGCCGGCGGCCTGCTGCTCGCGCTCGTCGCCGCGACCTCCCCGCCGGCCTTCGTCGCGCACCTGACGATCTTCGTGCTCGCCGTCGTCGTGGGCTTCTACGTCATCCGCAGCGTCACCCACGCCCTGCACACCCCGCTGCTCGCGGAGACCAACGCCATCAGCGGGATCATCCTCGTCGGGGCCCTCCTCCAGGTGGGCAGCGAGAACGTGCTGGTCCGCAGCCTGGCGCTCGGCGCCACCGTCGTCGCGAGCATCAACGTCTTCGGCGGCTTCGCCGTCACCGGGCGCATGCTGCGCATGTTCCGAAAGGAGGAGCCGACATGAGCCTCGACCCGGTCCAGGGCGCCTACCTCGTCGCCGCCGTCCTGTTCATCCTCTCCCTGGCGGGGCTGTCCCGGCACGAGACGGCCCGGCGCGGCAACGCGCTGGGCATCGTCGGCATGACCGCGGCGCTCGCCGCCACGATCTGGCTCGCCGCCGAGCGTGCCGCCCGCCCCGGCCTGACCCTGGTGCTCATCGCGGCAGCCATGGCGGTCGGCGCCGTGATCGGCCTGTGGCGGGCCAGGGTCGTCGAGATGACAGCGATGCCCCAGCTCATCGCCAGCCTGCACAGCTTCGTCGGCGTGGCCGCCGTGCTCATCGGCTACAACGCCTTCCTCGACGCGCCGGTCGCGAGCGGGGCCGAGGAGGTCGTCCACCGGGTCGAGATCTTCCTCGGGGTCCTCATCGGCGCGGTGACCTTCACCGGCTCGGTGGTCGCCGCCCTCAAGCTCAGCGCGCGCATCTCCGCCAACCCGCTCGTACTGCCCCGCCGGCACCTGCTCAACCTCCTGGCGCTGGTCGCCTCGACGGTGCTGCTCGGCTGGTTCGTCGCCTCCGGGTCCCTGGTTCCCCTGGTCGCCATGACCGCGATCGCGCTCGCCCTCGGCTGGCACCTCGTCGCGGCCATCGGCGGCGGCGACATGCCGATCGTCGTCTCGATGCTCAACAGCTACTCCGGGTGGGCGGCCGCGGCCGCGGGGTTCATGCTCGGCAACGACCTGCTCATCATCACCGGCGCGCTGGTCGGCTCCTCGGGCGCCATCCTCAGCTACCTGATGTGCAAGGGCATGAACCGCTCGTTCGTCTCGGTCATCGCCGGCGGCTTCGGCACCGAAGGCGTGGTGCCCGCACCCGGTGGCGAGGAGGGCGAGCACCGCGAGAGCAGCGCCGAGGAGGTGGCCGCCCTGCTGCAGGGGGCCGGGACGGTGGTGATCGTCCCGGGCTTCGGCATGGCCGTGGCCCGGGCGCAGTACTCCGTCGCCGAGCTGACCGCGCGCCTGCGCGCGGCGGGCACCGACGTCCGCTTCGGCATCCACCCGGTGGCCGGCCGGCTCCCCGGCCACATGAACGTCCTGCTCGCCGAGGCCCGGGTGCCCTACGACCTGGTCCTCGACCTGGAGCAGACCAACGCGATGCTGCCCGGCACCGACGTTGTGCTGGTCATCGGGGCCAACGACACCGTCAACCCCGCCGCCGTGGACGAGCCGGGCTCGCCCATCGCGGGTATGCCGGTGCTCCAGGTCTGGGAGGCCCGCGAGGTCGTGGTGCTCAAGCGGTCGATGGCCAGCGGCTACGCCGGGGTGCAGAACCCGCTCTTCTTCCGGCCCAACACCCGGATGCTCTTCGGCGACGCCAAGGACGCCGTCGACGCCGTGGCCCGCTCCCTCGCGACGGAGGCGGACCGGGCGGGACGGCGCTAGGGTCGGGACCGTGATCACCGCCGTCCACAGCATGATCTACAGCGACGACCCGACGGCGACGCGGGCCTTCCTCAAGGACGTCCTGCGCTGGCCCTCCGTCTCCGAGGGCGAGCGCGGTGACGCGGGGACCGGCACGGGCACCGGCGGGACCGACCCGGCCGAGTGGCTCATCTTCCGCACCGGGCCGGGGGCGCTGGGCGTGCACCCCACGTGGTGGGAGCGCGACGGTCGGCGCGAGGTCACGCCGACGCACCACTCCCTGGCACTCATGTGCGACGACCTCGAGGCCACGACCGCCGAGCTGGCGTCCCGGGGCGCGCAGTTCCGGGACGAGCCTCGGGAGATGGGCTTCGGCCGCGGCGTGCTGCTCGTCGTGCCGGGGGCCGACGACCTGCTGCTCTACCAGCCGCACCACGCCACGGCCTACGACCTCGAGACCTCCTGAGGCCTTGCCGGGCCGAAGCCGTGGCTCAGCTGCGGTAGGCCAGGTGGAGGGCCGCGGCGTTGGTCGCGTCGGCCAGGGCCCGGGCCGCGGTCGACTGCAGCTGCCGCAGCACGGTGCCGCGGCGGGTGACGGAGGTGGCGTCCACGGACGCGGTCGCGGTGTCGAGCCCCGCGTCGGCGATCGCGAGCACGGTGCCGGCCAGCTGCAGCACCCGCAGCGCCCGGGGCGGCAGGCCGTCCGGCAGGCCCCACAGGCCCGCGGTGCCGGCGGCCGCGCGGGCACGGGCCGCACCGCGCTCGGCGACGTCCCCGAAGGGCGGCGCGCCGGCGCGGTCGAGCTCCTCGGTGAGGGCGGCCAGCTGCTGGCGCAGGGCGAGCTCGGTGTGGCCCAGGTCGAGCGCCTCGAGCCGGTGGGTGGCGACCGGCTCGGCGTCGTAGCGGGTCCACCGTGACAACCAGCCCTGGTCGCCGACCGGGCCGAAGACCTCCAGGTCCGGCACGAGGGCCCCGCCGAGAGCGGGCACGAAGACGCACTCCTCCGACCGCGTGGCGTGCGCGACGAGATCGGCCGAGCCCCGCGGCATACCGGTCACGTCGCCGGGGCGGGGGAGGGCGACGAGGACCGTGCGCTCGCCCAGCTCGCCCCAGACGCGCACGGTCTCGACGAGGCCCAGGCACTCGTCGATGTCGGGCAGCGCGCGGCGGGGGAGGTCCGGCAGGGGCAGCCGGCCGGTCAGCGCGGCGGTGCCCCACAGAGCGACGCGGACGCCGGCGGGCAGCTCCTGGTGTGGCATGTCGACGATGGTAGGCAACGGCGCCGTGACTAGAGTGGGCCCATCATGAGCGACGTCCTGGAATTCGCCGGAGTCGGCGTGCGCCGCGGCAGCGCCGACCTCCTGCGCGACATCACCTGGTCGGTCGAGGAGGGGGAGCGCTGGGTCGTGATCGGCCCCAACGGCGCCGGCAAGACCACGCTGCTCCAGCTCGCGGCCGCCCGGATGCACCCCACCACCGGCGTCGCCGGCGTGCTCGGCGAGGTGCTGGGCGCCGTCGACGTCTTCGACCTGCGTCCCCGCATCGGCGTCTCGAGCGCGGCCGTGGCCGACCGGATCCCCGACGAGGAGCGCGTCAGCGACGTGGTCGTCACCGCCGCCTACGGCGTGCTCGGCC